>JADFGZ010000033.1 GCA_022567475.1 Acidobacteriota bacterium
GGAAACGCTCCGAAAGGAAACCAAGAAGATTGTTTTCAACAACGGATGCTTTGACCTGCTTCACGTGGGGCACATGTATCTTCTCCGGGAGGCGAAACTGCTGGGGGATGTTCTGGTGGTGGGGCTGAACAGCGACGCCTCCGTAAGACGGTTCAAAGGCAACCACCGCCCCATTGTGTCCGCCGAAGACCGCGCTTACGCCATCGCGGCGCTCGAAAGCGTCGACTATCTTGTGATCTTCGACGAGCCGGACCCCATGGAATTGCTGCAGCTCATCCGTCCGCACGTGCTGGTGAAAGGAGACGACTATGCGGAGTCGGAGGTGGTGGGCGCGGATTTTCTCAAGACCTATGGCGGCGTCACGCGGTTGATCCCCATCCGGCGCGGCATCTCCACCTCGCGGCTGCTGGAGAAGATTCGGTCCGCTCCGGCCTGAGGGGCATGAGGCCAGCCTGCGGCCCGGCCTGAAACCCAGCCTGGAACAAGCCTGGAACCCGGCTTAGAATTGGTTGAGCGCATATGGACAGCAACACCATGATGGCACGCGTTGAGAAAGAGTTGGAGGAGAGCTGCCGCGTCAAACAGCAATTTTCCGTGGAGCTGAAGAGGCAAATCGTCCGGCTTGCGGAGCAGGTGGCCGCAGCGTTGGACGCGGGAGGGACTGTCTTTTTGATCGGCAACGGCGGCAGCGCAGCCGACGCCCAACACATCGCTGCCGAGTTGGTGGCGCGCCTGAGCCGCACCCGGCGTGCCCTGGCGGCCGTGGCCCTCACCACCAACACCTCCACCCTGACGGCGATAGCAAACGACAATTCCTATGACGAAGTTTTTTCCCGCCAGGTGGAAGCCTTCGTGCGGCCGGGAGACGTGCTCATCGGCCTCAGCACCAGCGGCAACTCGAAAAATGTTCTGCGGGGACTGGAAGAAGGCAATCGGAAGAAGGCTCTCACCGTGGGATGGACGGGCGAGTCCGGCGGGAAGCTGCCCGAAGTGGCCGCGCTCTGCCTTCGCATCCCTTCCAGCGATACACAACGGATTCAAGAATGTCACATCACCGTCGGCCACATTCTTTGTGGGATGGTGGAGGATTTGATTACGAGCAAGCCGCAAGCCGCCCCCCAAAAAAAGAGCCGCACCAAAAGGCTGGGGTCGCACAAGGCATCGGCACAGCCATAGCTGATACCAAGTTGCGTTCAATTAGATATCATTATACGTTCCATGTTCGGCCTTACCCGTCAGGGCATGGCTTTAGCCATGCCGTAGCCGGCCGAAAAGAACGGGCTTTAGCCCCTGGGGTCCGTCCCTCAGCGGCTGAAGCCGCAAGGAGAATCACTGGATTTACAGTTCCCAACGGCACGACTGAAGTCGTGCCCTGACAAAACTGCCCGGCTTGATGCGATCCGAAATAGTGTCTTTATGAACGCAACTTGGTATCACAAACCAACGGCTGGCGTCGAGGGACCGCTAAAACGAGGCTCGGTCCACTCGCCCAGAAGGTATGTCCCGGCAGTCTCAGAAAATTCAAAACCCGTGACCACCAACCCATCCGCAAAGGCCTGCTGGAATTGGCGGCGCAGCTCCGTTTGAATCGTCGCTGCCGAGTTGCTCTCCTCGCCGCCGCTTCCGCCAACTCCAATCGGCACGGCGATCCTGCGTTCGGGCGGGCTGTGGGGTCCGGGTTTTCCCTCAACTCGCGCGGCCACTTGCGGCGAATCGAGCCACCACTCCGCCACCAGCCGGTCTGTCGGAAGACCCCTGTGCAAAGGGCTGGAACTGATGCCGTAATGATTGGGCAGGAAACGCCGGGCGATAGCTCCCAGCCGTTCCAGGTTGAGGTGGGCGTTGTGCAACTCCAAAGGGTCGAAGGTCCATTCGATCAAACCAATGCCCCTTGCCAGAGCTTCTCTGCGCTGTTCGAGCTTCAAGCGCTGCCCCAGCCCCTGCCTGCGGAATTCGGGCAGCACGCCGAGCATATGCGAGTGCAGATAGACCGCAGAACCCTTCAACGCAGGCACTGCCAGACAAAAGCCCGCCATCCGCCCCGAAGGATCGAACCCGCCGAAAATCTGTCCCTCGATCTTGCTCGCGACCACAAAGAACCGCAGCGGCACCAGGTCCCTGTCCTCAAATCCCCAGACGGATTGCTGCACGGCCACGCATTGACGGAAATCTTCCAGCGAGGCGCAGCGCCGGATTATCAATTCAACGCCCAATTCAACCAACTCAACACCGAGTTCGGTTTCACTTCTTTTCTCTTCAATGTCAATGGCCGTCAATGGCCAACTGGCTTTTCTGCTTCCTTGGCACGCTCCCAGAGCGCATCCATCTGTTCGAGCGTCGCCTCGCGGGGTGATGTGCCGTTTTTCTTCAACTCGGCCTCCATCCATTGGAAGCGACGGCGGAACTTTCGGTTCGTCCTCCGCAGGGCGCTCTCCGAATCAACCCTGAGAAAACGTGCTATGTTCACTGCCGTAAACAGCAGGTCTCCCACCTCTTCTTCTACCCTCACCCTGGCAGGAGCATCGGAGGGCTTTTTCTTTCCGGAACTCTTCTGTTCCGCTTTCGCCTTCTCCGCTGCAACGGCCTGGAGTTCCGCCATCTCCTCCTGCAACTTGTCCAACAGGTCCTGCAACCGTTTCCAATCGAAGCCGACGTGCGCCGCGCGAGAGCTCAACTGGTGCGCCTCCATCAAGGAAGGAATGTGCGAAGAAACTCCGTCGAGCTGCGACTCCGGCGGGCGGTAGGATTGCCCTTGTTCCTCCGCTCTCTTCCGTTTTTCCTCGGCCTTCAAAACTTCCCATTTCCGAAGCACGTCGGCCGACGTTGCCGCCTGCGCGTCTCCGAACACGTGCGGGTGGCGGCGGACCATCTTGGTATGAATGCGTTCAATGACATCTTCAATGTTAAAGCGCCGGTCTTCGGACGCCATCTGGGCAAAAAAGACAACCTGCAACATCAGATCGCCCAACTCGCCGGCCAGCTCGTCCCAATCCCGATTGTCAATGGCATCCAGCACCTCGTAGGTTTCTTCGAGCAGAAAGGGCTTGATCGTGTCGTAGGTCTGT
The DNA here is from genome assembly GCA_022567475.1 of Acidobacteriota bacterium. Lineage (GTDB taxonomy): Bacteria > Acidobacteriota > Terriglobia > 2-12-FULL-54-10 > 2-12-FULL-54-10 > JADFGZ01. The sequence continues at coordinate 3,066 of JADFGZ010000033.1, forward strand.
TCGCGGTCCCAGGGGCAGCCGCCTGGTCCGCGGAGCCGCGCCATCAGCTCAACTAATTTTGGAAACTGCGTATCTGTCATTGTAGTAATCGAATTCGACGGCCTCCTGTTTTTTGTTTCGTTCCCTCTGCCGCCCTCAGGCTCCGGCGCTCGCCGGCGCCGCAGCAGATAAAAACTCCTCCAACAACCGGTTGAAGCCCTCTTCTTGCTCCACCATCGGGTAGTGGCCGCTGGGAGTCAGAATTTCCAGCCGCGCCCCGGCGATCCCCTTCGCCAAAAACTCAGCAAACTTCTGCGGTGCCATGCGGTCTTCGCTTCCGCCGACTACCAAAGCCGGAGTTCGAAGCTCCGGCAGACGAGCCATCACGTCAAAATTATTGTTCGCCAGAAAATCTGCATAGGTGGCCTGCGCGCTGGCTTGTCCGGTCCTTTCCCGAACCCATTGAATCACCGCCGGGGGCATGGACGGATGCACCATCTGCTCGACCGCGATGATGTGCGTGGCGGATGGAATTTGGTTTCCATGAGCTTCGGCGGTCTGCCGCGCCTGCTCCAGAAATTCCGGGCGCATCTTCATTCGCGCTCCGGTAGCCACCAGCACCAGGCCCTGCACCCGCTCCGGATGATCGAGCGCCAGGATCATGGCCACCGCTCCTCCCATGGAGTGGCCGGCAATCACCGCGCGTGACACCCCCTGCTGATCCATGATGCGGCAAACTTCCGCCGCGTTCTTTTCATGGCGGTCCATTCCCGCTTCACTGGTCCGGGCCCCGTGTCCGGGCAGATCGATGGCCAGCACCCGGTGTTGCTTTGAAAAATATTCCCCCTGCCTCTCCCAAACGGCGGCGCTGTCACCGGCCCCGTGAATCAGGACCAAATCGGCCATTTTTCACCTCTTTGCTTTTTCCTTTGTACCTTACTTTATTAGTTTGCCTTTGTTAATTTGCCTTGGCTCCGGCGGACAAGTTTTCTTCCGCCTTCAATTTGCTTGCGATCCGCGCCCGCAGATCTTTCTTCGACACCTTCCCCACGCTGGTCAACGGAAACGCCTCGACAATTTCCAACCGCTCCGGCAGCTTGAACTTGGCGATCCTTTTGCCCGCCAAAAAGCGGACCAGCTCTTCCAGCGTCAGCGTGCGGCCCAGACGGAGGATGACAAACGCGCAGGTTCGCTCCCCCAGTATGGGGTCGGGCATGGCCACAACGGCTGCGTTCAGAACACCCTCATGCGAAAGGATTAGATTTTCCACCTCTTCGGCGCTGATTTTTTCACCGCCCCGGTTAATCATGTCTTTCCTGCGGCCTTCGACCACAAGGTTGCCGCTCGGATGCATGCGGACCATGTCGCCCGTCGCGTAAAACCCATCCGGGGTAAAGGCCACGCGGTTATGCTCCTCGGCCTTATAATACCCGCGAATCGTGTACGGTCCCCGTGTGAGCAACTCCCCCACCTCTCCGGGCGGAACTTCCCTTCCCTCCTCATCCACCACTTTGATTTCCTCTGCCGGAGAGGCCGGGCGTCCCTGCGTCTGCCGAATCACTTCCTTCGTATCGCCGGGCCGCGTCAGGTTGACCAAACCTTCCGCCATGCCAAAGGCGTGGCCGGGAGTCGCATAATCCCACGCCGCCCAGGTTCGGTCCACCAACTCCGGCAACATTTTCTGGCCGCCCACGCAGACAAACCGCAGCGAACGAAGATCGTATTTCTCCCGGTGAGGCGAATTCAGCAATGTGATCAGCAAGGCGGGACTGAGGGGCAGAAAGGTTGCCTGGTGTGTTTGAATGGCCTGGAAAATTTTTTCCGGGTCCGTGGAAGGACACATCGCCACGCTGCCGCCAACCGCTACGGCTCCGATCATGCCCGGCGACGCCAGAGGGAAGTTGTGGGCCGCGGGAATCACAACCAGCAAGACCATTTCTGGATCGCAGCGCAGCACCTCGGCGCATTGCCGCGCATTATAGATATAGTCGGCGTGGGTTCGCGGAATCAGCTTGGGAATTCCCGTCGTCCCTCCGGAGAGTAAAAACAAGGCAACGTCAAAAGGGTCGGGGCGATGCCGCGCCAGGAAATCCGGGGGAACCGCAGTTTCGTCCGGCTCGGTCAGCCACGGCCCGGTATACGATACGCCCTTCTCGGTTCCCTCCCCCACGGCGATCACATGCTGCAAGCTGGGAACTTCCTGTTGAATTTCTTTGGCCATCGCCAGGTAATCGAAACCCCGGAACTCCGGCGCCAGGAAATATCCGGCGGCCCCGGTGAGCCGGGCAAAATAGGTCAGCTCCGTGTGGCGGTGAGGCGGGAGACACAGGACGGGAATCACCCCGATCTTGTGCAGCGCAAAAAAGACCACCACGAATTCCCAGACATTGGGAAGCTGCAGCAGCACGATGTCGCCAGGTTGGAGACCCTGTTTGAGCAGGTGAACAGCCAGGCGGGTGGACAGCCGGCTGAGATCGGAATAACTCACCTTTCGGGCGCCATCCGCTACGGCCGTCTTATCGGGAAAAGCGCGGGCCGTGTCCTCCAGCAACTCGCCCAGAGTCTTATTTTGCCAGTATCCCTCGCGCACGTACCGCCGGACAAATTCCTCCGGCCACGGGGTGCAACCGTCGAGCATTTCTTGAATTCCTTTCTGCGGGTTCCTTTCCGTGGGTTCTTTTCCGTGCTGGCGGGCAGGCCGGAGTCACCGGCTCGTGAAAAATCTTTCGGGAAAACTCACAGGAATCTTCGATTGGCCTTTTCGTCGGGAAGCGTCAAGCCCAATGCCAGTAATTTCTTGTCGACATATCGCTTGTAGTCTTGGCGTGCCTCTTCATTGGTTTTGGTTTTTAGTCCCCAATAAAGAAAGCGCGGGGTCCTCTTCGATGTCGAGGTGCCGAAGGTGTCCAGGGCGGCCGGATACCATTTATAGAGCAACTCCTGAGCCTCCGCCTTCCCTTCGGGCGTCTTGCAGGTTTCCTGCAGGAAACGATAGCCCATATCGGAATGGCCGAATTCGTCTCTTTCAATGATGGGAGCCATCCGGGCCAGAGGCAAGTAGGTGGAGTTGCGCCATTCTCCCGCATGGAAGGCGCCGTTCAGGTCCAGAAATAAATTAAAGAAATTCATGTCGGTCCAGCTGTCTCGCGACAGATGGAAGGCATAGTGCTGGAAGGGAGTATCTTTGAAGACCAAGCTCTTATCAAGCTCCATGACAAGCCGGTGAAACATGATGCAATGCTTCATCTCCTCGGCCACATAACCGGCCATGATGAGCTTGGCGTCATCGTGGGGGGCATATTTGCCCGCATTGTCCAGCACGCTCGCGAAGAAAAGCATAAAGCTCAGATTGCCGGTGCGCTCGCCCTCGTGCGTCATCATGCGAACCAGCAGATCCCTGTACTCCTCCGGCAGTGGATCGCCGATATCGAAGGTGCGGTTGCAAACTTCTGCCATAGTTCCTGCTCCTTGTCTTGATGAAGACCGCTCGAAAACGCTTCCCTGGAAGCTTCTCACGGGAAGCCGGGAAGCTATTTTGTGCTGGGGCCGCCAAGCATGTCAATATACAAAACGACAAGGCAAGGCTGCGGCAATCGGACGCCGGAACTTCCCCCGGTGTGGCGCAAACACCGTGATATAATCAGAGCCGTTTTTTCAATTTTCTCAGGCCGTCGCCTGGAAAGGAGTCCCGCAGGTGGCGAGAAGCGTCAACAAAGTAATTCTGCTAGGTCGTCTCGGCAAAGACCCTGAGCTAACCTATATTCCCTCCGGCCAATCTGTGGCTAAGTTCACAATGGCTACCAACCGCTCCTATAAAGACAAGAGCGGGGAATGGAAGGAAGAAACGGATTGGCACAATATTGTGGCCTGGGGCAAGCTGGGTGAGATTTGCGCTCAGTATCTCGCCAAGGGCCGCCAAGCGTATGTGGAAGGCCAAATCCGGACTCGCAGTTGGGAGGACCGCGAAGGCAAGAAGCGCACCACCACTGAAATTATCGCCAATGAGGTGGTGCTCCTGGGCGCTCGGGGAGAGGGCGCGCCAGAGGCAGCGAGCCGTGCCGCCGGAGCTTCCCCTTCGAGTGCTTCCCCGGAGGATAGTTCGGGAGGAAGCGGTTCCACGGAAATCACCGACGACGACATCCCCTTCTAGGATTGCCCTGGCATAGCGGACCACTGCGTCCAGAGCGACTGTGGCTGGGGGAGTATTCCTCAATTCGGCATTCCTCATTCCTCTAGGCAGCTCTTGGCGTTCCTTTGTATTTGCCTTGCGGAAACGGGATGGACGGGGAATAACACTTCATTTTCATTGCCGGGCCGGCAATCACATCCCCACAGGAAGGAGGGCCGGATGCAGGTGCGAGAAGCGTGCGCGCCTCATTTTTACGCGGGGGATTGCGCCCGTTTAACCGAGCGTTTCCTGCAAGGATTTTCTGTCCCGGAACGTCCGTCCAAAGCGGTGGCCGGAATCGTTCCCCATGCGGGCTGGCAATACTCCGGCGCTGTGGCGGCCAAGGTTTTCAAGAGCATTCAGCAGAAGGGAAATCCGGCGACGTTTGTTATTTTTGGCGCTGCCCACAGGTGGAGGGGTTTGAATTCCGTCTATGCCCACGGGGCCTGGGCCACGCCGCTGGGAAATATTGGGATCGATGAGGGTCTCGCTGCAAGGATTCTGGATGCAACGCCTGAGTGGACCGTGAAGGAGCCCAAAGCCCACAGCGGAGAACATTCCATTGAGGTGCAGTTGCCCTTCCTGAAGCATCTGTTTCCGCAAGCGAAGCTGGTTCCAGTATTGGTCAACCCGGATTTCCATGCGCTTCTCCTGGGCAAGCGGGTGGGCGAAATCCTGAAAAATTTTGAACGCCCTGTGGTGGTGATTGGCTCCAGCGATTTGACCCATTATGGCGATGCCTATGCGTTCACCCCGGCCGGGTACGGACCTAAGGCACGGCAGTGGGTCCGGGAAAACGATGCCAGGATTCTCCGCCTCGCCGAACGGATGGCGGCTGCGGAGCTGTCTCGCGAGGCTGCCCGAAACCAAAATGCCTGCGGCCCGGGCGCCATAGCAGCCACGATAGCTGCGGCACAGGTTCTGGGAGCGGAGCGAGGTCACTTGGTGGAATACACCACCAGTCATGACGTTGCCGGAAAGGGCGAATTCCGGACAGCGGTAGGCTATGCGGGCCTGCTTTTTTGAGTGCGCTCTGGCATTCCCGCTCCAGTCCCCCGCCCCACAGAACAGATCGCGCCGTAAGAACCGCACACAGGCTTGCCCCTGAGTATGGTTTAATAGGATGGGGTGTACAGATTCCCATGGAATGTCCGATTTGCAAGCGAACAGTGCTCTCGACCATAGGCGAGGATCTCCCTTTTTGTAGCGAACGCTGTCGCCTGATCGACCTGGGGAATTGGGCATCGGAAAGCTACAAAGTGTCGGCGCCAATCTCTGACATGGATGAGCCGTCCTTCCACCCAGGGGAGGGAAACACTGTCGCCGTCACCGGAGATTTCGGAGTAAACAGCCCCGCACAAACCCGCAACGAAGACGGCGAGACCCAAGGCAGTTGAACATTGAATCTGGAAATCTATACAAGACGGTTTTATACTGAGCTATCGGCTTCTCTGCTTCCACTCTCCCTGGTGCGCGAGCCTGGGACCGGCGATCCGCTGCTCACGGAAAGGAAGTTCACGCAAAGGGAGAAGCCCCGGAGGCTCTGCCCCGCGCTTTCGGCCCGAGGGGCGAAGAACAATCCGTTTTTACTCCCCTCTGTCAGGTGGGTTTTCGATGACCCGGTATATTTCTCAACTTTTCCACCGGCGACCTATGAACGGCAAACCGCACATTGACCAAATCGTTCCGCGAGCGGCCATCGCGGGCGGCGAAATGCAAATCCGGGGCCGCGACTTCTGTTGCGACGGGCAGCAGCGTCCGGAAGTAACCTTCGCCGGCGTGGAGGCGAATCTGCTCGTCAGTTCCGACCGCTATCTTGTGGCCCGCGTCCCGGAGGGAGCCACCTCCGGGGATGTCACGGTGGGCACCCCGAAGAATCGCAGCAACCCTGTTCCGGTCGAGATCGGCGCTGCGATTGCCGACAACCTCCACCCGGTGGCCAACCCGGCGCTCGACCATGACGGCAATATCTATTCGACGTTCAGCGGGTCGCGAGGGCAAAAGGTCTCCGTTGGCATCTATAAGATCGACACGAACTACAGCGTGAAGCCGTTTCTCTCCGATCTAATGAACCCGAGCGGGCTGGCTTTTGGCCGCGACAACTTTCTGTACATCTCAAGCCGTTTTGACGGCAACATCTACCGGGCAGATCCTGGCGGAAGTATGACCATCTACGCGGAAGGGATGGGAATCGCCACCGGCATTGCCTTTGACGAAGCGGGGTTTCTCTACGTGGGCGACCGGAGCGGCACGATCTTCAAGATTTCCTCCGACCGCCAAATCTTTGTTTTCGCCACGCTCGAACCCAGTATCGCCGCATACCACCTGACATTCGGGCCGGGAGGTTTCCTTTACGTCACCGGCCCCACCACTTCCAGCTATGACTGCATCTACCGGATCTCCCAGGCCGGCGAGGTGGAAACGTTCTTCCGTGGTTTGGGCCGGCCACAAGGCATGGCCTTTGACCAGGAGGGCAACCTGTACGTGGCGGCCTCACACAGCGGCCGCAAGGGAATCTTCCGAATCACTCCACAGGGGCAAGCTGAGCTGGCAATCTCCGGAGCGGGTTTGCTGGGCTTGGCCTTTACTCGCGGGGCAGCCGCGATCCTGGCCAGCACCCAGTCGGTCTACCACCTGAATTGGAACGTCCCAGGAAAGTTTCTGCCGGCATGAAGCCGGTGGATACCGACACCCCGGATGCGGAGAAAAATGGCGACCAGAACACGGAGAGTGCGGACTCAAAAGCGTGACGCCGGTTCCCTGCCCTTTCTCTTTTTCTGGAATCCCATCCGGTCCTGCGCTCCCTTCCTGTCGTAATGAATGCAGAGATTATTGCTATCGGCTCTGAACTGCTCACCCCGCTCCGGACCGACACGAACTCCCTTTTCCTTACCGAGCAATTGAACCGGATCGGTGTCGATGTCGTTTTCAAGACCGTGGTGGGGGATGAAAAAACTCGCCTGACCGCCACGGTCTCTCTGGCGCTGCAGCGCTCGGAAATTATCCTGACAATCGGCGGTCTGGGCCCTACAGGCGATGACCTGACACGGGAATGCGTCGCAGCCGCTCTGGGGCGGCCTCTGCGAAGAGACGAGGCGCTGGTGGGACCGATGGAAGCCCGATTTCGCGCTCGCGGTCTGCGGATGCCGGAAATCAACCTCCGTCAAACCATGGTCATCGAGGGAGCCACCGTCCTTCCCAATCGCAACGGCACTGCGCCTGGATTGTGGATCGAAGAGCAGGGGAAAATTATCATCCTGCTCCCCGGCCCTCCCCGGGAGCTTTGCCCCTTGTTCGAGCATGGCTGCCTGCCCCGGTTGCGAGAGCGTGTTCCTCCCACGGTCATACGGACCCGTGAACTTCGTCTGACGGGGCTGACCGAGTCTGCCACCGAGGAGAGGATCGCGCCCCTCTATACCCGGTACAAAAATCCGGTCACCACGATCCTGGCCACCTTGGGAGAAATTCAAATTCACCTGAAAAGTTTCGGGAAAGACGAGGCGGAAGCGCAAGCCCCGCTCGATGAGCTTTCGCCGCAACTGGAAAAAGTTCTCGGCAAGCACGTTTTCTCGACGCGCAGCGAGAGCATGGAAGAGGTAGCCGGAAACTGCCTGCTCCGCAATAAGGCGACCGTCGCCGTTGCAGAGAGTTGCACGGGGGGACTGCTGGCCCAGCGGCTGACCAGCGTTTCCGGCAGCTCCGCCTATTTTCTGGGAGGCGTCGTCTGCTACAGCAACGCGGTCAAGATGGACTGGCTGGATGTCCCCGCAGAGGTCCTCGGAACTCACGGGGCAGTCAGCGCTGCCGTGGCTCAAGCGCTTGCGGAAGGGATTCGGCAGCGAGCCAAATCGACCTTTGGCATGGGCATTACAGGAATTGCAGGCCCCACCGGCGGGACTTCCGAGAAGCCTGTGGGCTTGGTCTATTTAGCTTTGGCTGGCGGCGGCCAAACTCAGGTGCATGAAAGGCGCTATCCGGGAGAACGGAAGGCGATCCGCTGGCAAGCAACCCAATCGGCCCTCGATATACTGCGCCGCGTCTTGATGGAAGAGGAGCGATGAAACAGGAGCAAGGATTGTAAACTTTCGCCCGCTCCTAGTTCGCTTTCGGGGCATCATCGCATATGCGCGCTTTTGTGGCTGTTGAGATACCAGAAGAGATTCGCAATAGGATTGCCGGCTTGATCCAAGCGTTGCAGCCGGCGGCCCCCAAGGTTCGCTGGGCGCGCGCCGGGGGAATGCACATCACTTTGAAATTCCTTGGCGAGATTTCGGAACAACAGGTGGAGGAAATCAAAACTCACCTGGCATCGGTGCAATCGGCCACGCCCCTGCACTTGCAAATTCAAGGGGCAGGTTATTTCCCGAATGAGCGCTCCCCGCGAGTACTCTGGCTCGGAGTGCAATCCGGAGCGGCATTGCCTGAACTGGCCAGCCAGATAGAAAAGCGCCTCGCAACGCTGGGCATGGCCAAAGAAGACCGGCCCTTTTCTGCACACCTGACTTTGGGGAGATTGCAAAGGCCCGGCAAGCTGGACGCCCTCCGGGAGGAGTTGCGTAAACGGGAGCCGCTGGCGCTGGGGTCGTTCACTACGGATGAGTTTTTCCTCTACGAAAGCAAACTGTCGCCCCGGGGGTCTATCCACCGGCGGATTGCCCGCTTCCAGATCGGCCAGAGCGGTTGCTGAGTTTGCCAAACCGCTTTTGTCCCTGCATGATTGGAGGATATGAAAAACGTCGCCATCATCGGAGCCGGAGGCTGGGGAACCGCTTTGGCGATTGCTCTCGCCCGGAAGGCCGGGACGATCCGCCTCTGGGTTTTCGAGCCTGATTTGTGCGAAAGCCTCCGCAAGACCCGTGTGAATGACCTCTATCTTCCCGGCTTCCGAATACCGGAAAACGTGGAGCCGACCAGCGATCTTTCCGCCGCTCTGGCGGGAGCGGAGATGATTCTCTCCGTACTGCCCTCGCATCACCTCCGCGGCCTATACCAGCAAATGCTCCCCTGGCTGGAGCCGCATCAGATTTTCGTCAGCGCCACGAAAGGCCTGGAAAACAACTCACTGCTGCGAATGAGCCAGGTCATTGAAGAAAGCTTGCAAGCGAAGTTCCAGCCGAAGCTGGCCGTGATTTCCGGCCCCACTTTTTCCAAGGAAGTCGCCCAAGGCCAGCCTGCCGCCCTGGTGGTCGCTTCCAGCGACGAGTCGCTGGCATTGCTCGTTCAGCGGGAATTCTCACACTCCGCGTTCCGGCTGTATACCAACAACGACGTGGTAGGCGTAGAGTTGGGAGGCGCCGTCAAAAATGTGATCGCCATCGCGGCAGGAGTTTGTGACGGGCTCGGCATGGGCGCAAACGCCATCGCTGCGCTGATCACCCGGGGGCTCTCCGAGATCACACGGCTGGCCTGCGCCTGCGGCGGCCGCCGCGAGACGATGGCCGGGCTGGCGGGATTGGGCGATCTGGTGCTGACCTGTACCGGCGGCCTGAGCCGGAATCGCACGGTCGGTGTCAAATTGGGGGAAGGCCAAAGCCTGACGGAAATCCTGAAACCCATGCGGATGGTGGCCGAGGGAATCAATACCACCGCCGCCACCCTGCAACTAGCCCGGCAAAAGGGCGTGGAGATGCCCATCACCGAGCAGATGCACGCTCTGCTCTACCACAACTGCTCGCCGCAAGATGCCGTCCGGAACCTGATGGAAAGAAGCTTGAAGGCTGAATAGAAACTCCGGCCGCTATTCGCCCAACGGAAAGTTGAACTCGCCCTAAACAATTGAATCCAGAAAAAACATCGGTCCGCTGACAGCTCTTCCGGCTGTTTAGCGCAAGCGATGTGAGAGCATTCTCACTCGGTGGCAGCCGTTCGGCTGCGTTCCAATTCCCAATCCAGCAGGATTTTTAAACGTTCGAAAGGCTGGCTTCCGACCAGCCGCCGGCCGTTGATGAACAACGTGGGAGTGGATTGCACTCCCAGGTTGCGGCCTTCCTGGAACGAACGGGTCACTTCCATCTCGATATCGGGAGCGTCCATCGTTTCCTGAAGTTTGTCCGCATCGAGGCCCTTCTCTGCGGCAAACTCCAGCACCTTGGCCGGGAGATTTTCGACCGTGATCGTTTCCTGATTCTCAAAGATCCAATCGTGGTATTCCCAAAACAGGGATGGTTGTAATCTGTAAATCGCCCGTCCCGCCACAGCCGCCCGTGTCGCCCAGGGATGGACGCCGGCCAATGGAAAATCTTTGAAAACCAGGCGCACCGTTTCACCGTATGCTTCCGGCAGTTGCTTGCGAAGCACATCCGACATTTGCTTGCAGTACTGACATTGAAAATCGCTGTACTCCACCACGGTCACGGGAGCCTGTGCCGGGCCTTGGGAAGGCTGTCCTTGCAGATCGATTTGCTGGCGAATAGGCAGAAAGGGGTCCTGGTTGAGATCATGCAGTTGTCCCCGGAAAATATGTCGGCCATCGGGAGACAGGTAGACCACTTCCCGATGCACGCCACCGCCGCTGGTGGCCTCCACCGTTACCTGCCGCAAAGAGGGAATGGAGGAGCTCTCTGGAGAGCCGATATTCACCTCTACCTTGTCGCGGGACCATCCGTACAGGTGACGCAGATAGTTTTCAACCAATTTTTGTTCAGGGGTTTGCTCTTTCCGCTGAGCCGAAGCGTCTGTGGTGACATCGCCGCCAGGGGAAACCGCTGGCTTCTCGCCCTCTTGGGTGGACTGCGCAGCACCAGCCGGCAGGCCTCCCCCTGCCACACAGAGAACACCCCAGAGAACAACCCCGGGAACAACAAAGGAGCGCAACCTTCTTCCGCAGGAAAAATTCATTGGCTTCGACCCGCCTTTCCCGAGTTTTTATGGGCCTTTGATGACGGCACAGCGCTAGCACCTAGTCTCTATGCTACAATTTTTCAGGGCAAAAAGCTGCGGGAATTGGACCGAGCGTGAGCATCCTTCATCGGCAGATCCTTAAAGAGATATTTTCCCACGGGTTACTGGGTCTTCTGCTGTTCACCTTTCTGTTGTTCTTGCGCGACACCACCAAGTTGATGGAGTTGATGCTCCGCGACACTTCTTTTTTCGGCGACACCATTTACCTAGCCCTGCTGGCCTTCCCCGCGGTGCTAACCTTCACCATCCCCATGGCCGTGCTGGCAGGAATCCTGCTGGGGCTGAGCCGTATGGCGAGCGACGGTGAAGTGACGGCCCTGCGCGCTGCCGGAATCAGCGTCCGGACATTCTTTCTTCCCGTCGGCATCCTGGCGACACTCGGCTGCGCCCTGGCCGTTTACATGTCAGCTTTCCTGGCTCCCAGCGCCAACCGCACCCGGGTAGAGATTGAAAGGCAGATCGGGTTGCGCCAAATCTCGGCAGAATTACAACCGCGCGTCTTTGAGGAACGCTTCCCCAACTTGGTCGTCTATGTGCAAGACGTAGTGAGCGGCGCCTCCCCTCTCTGGAAGGGAATTTTTCTGGCTGACCTTTCCTCGCCGGCAGGACCGAAGGTGACCCTGGCACGCGAGGGAATTCCCATCAGTGACCCGGATCAACACCAACTGCAATTCCACCTGAGACGCGGCAGCATCCATGAAGTAGCCGAGCAGCCGGACGAATACACCATCGCCACTTTCGCCGAGACAGATATTCCTATCAGCCTGCCGGTTCCGCCTCCTCCTTCCGTAAAGCCGAACGCTCAGCGCAGCGCCGCAGAACTGTACCGCGTTCCGCTATCCAGCCCGGAATGGTTGGAGGCGCGCGTGGAGTTTCACCGCCGGCTCGCTCTTCCCTTTGCGACCCTCCTGCTGGCGCTGGTGGGAATTCCCCTCGGCCTCTCTTCCCATAAGGGGGGAAAGTCCATGGGGATTGTGCTAACGGTTCTGGTAGTTCTGGTGTATTACACCTTGTTCATTGGCGGAATCAGCCTGGCGCAGCAAGGCTGGCTGTCACCCTGGGCCGGGGTTTGGGCCGCAAACCTGCTGTTCGTGCTTCTGGGAGTAATTCTGCTGACGCGGGTCGACCGCGTCTCGCCGATTTTTGGCTGGCTGGATTCTCTGGAACGGCTGCCGGAAACTTTCCAGAGTTGGCTGTCCCGCCTGGGTTACCGGAAGCGCCGGAAGGCGGGACACTCCCGGCCTTCGGCTTCCTGGAATCCCAACGTCGCGTCGATCCTGGACCGGTACGTCGTCCGGGGATTTCTCTTCTATCTGGCCATCACGCTGGCCGCGTTTCTATTGGTCATCGAAGTGGTCATTTTGTTTATCGACCTGCTGGATGACGTGATCCGCAACGATATTCCCGTCACCATGGTGCTCGATTACTTCCTGCATTTCACCCCGCAGCTGATCTATCTGACGACCCCTCTCGGAGTATTGGTGGCAATCCTGGTGTGCTTCGGAATCCTCAGCCAAAACAATGAAATCACGGCGGTCAAAGCTTCCGGCGTGAGCCTGTTCCGGTTTACGTTGCCGGTGCTTGCCGTGGCGGCGCTGCTCAGCGTGGGCTTGTTCTTTTTTGAGCATTTTTATGTGCCCACCGCCAACCGTCATCAGGACGCCCTGCTCAACCGCATCAAGGGGCGTCCCGCGCAGACCTACCACCGGCCGGATCGAAGGTGGATCTTCGGCCAGGGATCGAGGATCTACTACTACAATTTCTTTGAGCCCGACGAGCAGGTGCTGGGCGGCGTGACGGTTTTCGAGCTCGATCCCGACACCTTCCAGATCACCCGCCGCGTGGCCGCCTCCCGGGCGCACTGGGAACCTTCCCTTTCGGGTTGGATTTTTGAGAACGGTTGGGTTCGCGAAATGCGCTACGGCACGGTGGTCAGCTTCGAGCAGTTTGATGTGAAATTGTTCCCGGAGCTAACCGAAGAGCCCTCCTATTTCCTAAAAGAGAGCACGCCCGCCTCGCAGATGAATTTTCTCGAGCTGCGGAGCTACATCCAAGACCTGCAGCAAAGCGGCTTTGATGTAGTCTCGCTGTCGGTCCAACTGCACAAGAAATTCTCCTTCCCGGCCATCACCTTCATCATGGCGCTGATTGCCATGCCGTTCGCCTTTTCAGGAGGCAAGAAAGGAGCGCTGCGAGGCATTGCGCTGAGCTTTGTCATCGCCATCGCTTACTTGATGGTCAGCCACCTGTTCGAGGCCCTGGGCACGCTCAACGAGCTGCCGCCTATAGCCGCGGCGTGGTCGCCCAATTTGATCTTCGGCCTGGGAGGTCTCTATATGTTTTTGAAGATGGAGACGTGAGGGGAACTCTGCCCGGCATCCAGCAAGCACATTCAGCCGGCCTGCTGTGTGAAGGCGGCGAGTCGTTGAAGAACGCGGAGAGCCTGGCCCGAATCGATGGATTGCGCAGCCACCTGAACTCCCTCTGCCAAGTCGCGGGCCTTGCCTCCGCAGACGATGCCGGGCGCGGCATTGAGCAAAACAACATTCCGCCGGGGCCCAGCCTCCGCGCGCAAGACGGACAAAACCATCTCGGCATTTTGCCGCGCATCCCCTCCCGCCAACTCTTCCAGACGAACGGCAGGGAAGCCGAAATCTCCCGGCTCGATCCGGCTCACGCGAGTCTGGCCGTCTTGCACCTCCACCAACTCGGTGGGTCCGGTATTGGTGATTTCGTCCAGCCCATCCGAGCCATGGAAAACAAAGGCCCGACGCACTCCCATTCGGGCCACCACGCGAGCCACGGTGCGGGTAATTTCCGCCGCATGCACTCCCAGCACCAGCGCCGGCGCCCCGCCCGGGTTGAGCATGGGCAGCAGCAGGTTGAAAGCGGTCGGCATGGGGATGTCCTGATAAGCAAAGAGCACGCGTTCCATCGCCTCGCTGATGACCGGCTCAAACACAAACCCCAGTCCCACGTCGGCAACACATTGCGCGATCTTCCAGGCGGGGATGCGCGTACTCACCCCCAGCGCCTCCAGCACGCCCGCGCTTTCCAGTTCGCTGTTTCCGGAACGGTGTCCCTGTTCCAGAACATGGACTCCCGCTCCGGCGACTACGAAGGCAACCGCCGAGGAGATATTAAAAGTAGCCGCCGGTTCCGCAGCGCCCGCAACTCCCTCTGCGGACGCCGCCGGGTGCGACAGCATTCTCCGCTCGGCGTTGGAGAGGCCGACTTCAACCGGGCCGTATTGGTTGAACAGGTAAGCCTTGCCACGGAGGGTTTGAGCCATTCCAAAAAGCTCTGACTCGGTCTCCCCCTTCATGGCCAATGCCACCAGCAGGGCGGCCATCTGCGTGGAAGAGGCCTGGCCGGAAAGAATCTCTTCCATGGCGGCCGAGGCTTCCTCAGCGGCGAGGTCACCGCAGCCCAATACTTTTTCCAAGCTTTCGAGAATCATCACGTTTGTCTAAAGAGGTTGCCAAGCTATTCATCATACATAAAGCCTCGTAAAACATGCGACAAGAAATGTTCCCTCCACCTTGTGCTGACAAACGGCTCGACCACCGGGGAGGGTTTGTGGCAATATCGGACCGGGTTTTAACCATCCCAACCCGTGGGAGACAACTCCGCGTCATGTACAAGGCGGCCATTATTGCGGCGCTGTTTTTGTTCGGGCATGGAGGAACATCTCTTCCCGCTCTCGCCCTCCCGCACGGGCCGGAGATTTTCCTCATGGCACAGGCTTCCGCTGCGCCCCAGGAATACAGTACCGCCCAGGAAGAATCTCCCGCTAAAACACCCCCTAAAACAGCGGAGGAGAAGCTGGCCTCGCAGAGATTTTCCGAATTTAACCATCGCTTCGCGGGATTTTTCGTCTTGCTGATAGCGCTCCTAACGGTGCTTGAGCCGCGATTGGCCGCCCGTTTTGGCTTGGTGCGCTATCTGTGGTCGGTCTTCTTTTTGATTCCCGGAATCTATCTGTTTTTCTTCAGCGACCCGGAGTCCTGGCCCCTCGGCTCCCAAACCCTGCACTACGTAATCACCAGCAACGCGCAGGTTCTGCAGCACAAGATTTTTTCGCTCCTGCTGCTGGGACTCAGCGCAGTGGAATTTCTGCGCGCGCGGGGGAAACTGCAAGCCTTGTGGACGGCTTTCTTGTTCCCCGCGATGGCGGCAGCCGGGGCCGCTCTCTTGTTCTTCCATGCCCCGCCCGGCGGTCATATGGAAATGTCGGCGGCCGAGCATCTCGTCATGCAGAAAATAAACCATCAGCACTTCGGTTTCGCTGTCGTTGGCTTCGGGATCGCCGTCTCGAAAGCAGCCGTGGATACGGGACGATTTCACCCCCGGTTGATGCGAAACATTTTTGCCGTACTGATGGGCGTTCTCGGGTTGCTCCTGCTCTTCTACGCAGAGTAGTGTTGCGAGAGTGCGGAGCATGTAGCAAAGTAGTGTTGTGAGGGCCGAACCCGCCATGTTCTCCCGGCTGGTTTGCACGGACGCCTTTTGTTAGAATAAACTGCAAAGCATTCCGGGCCGAAGGTCTTCTTCGCCCCGGTTCGAACACACGGAGAGGTGCTGGAGTGGTTGAACAGGGCTGCCTGCTAAGCAGTTACACGGTCTAAAAGCTGTGTCGTGGGTTCGAATCCCACCCTCTCCGCCAGATTTGTTCTTTAGCCGGTTACTGCACGAAAAAGAATTTCAACCTCCGAAGTCCGCAGGATGTAGGAGGTCCCACGCCCTCCGCCATCCTGCGCCAAGGCTTCGGATGGCAGGCCATTCGTAACCAACTCATTTGTAACCAGGCCATCTGTAACGTTGTTCTGTAACCTAGTTCTGTAACATGGTTTCGATCCTTCCCCTTGCGGCCGCCACGCAATAATAATCCATGCAGGATTATGCTAGTCTGGTTTATGCAGAGTCTGGCCTCCCGCGACGGGAATTTGTTGAGGTCACCACACCTTCTTTTTCTTCTCAATCCGCGCAGAGGTGTGCATGATCTCCAGGGCAGGAGTCACCGGAACCCCTGGAACCCAATGATGCGCAAGTTGCCACGGCAATCGGTTCGGCTCCAGCATCTCCTTTTGGCGCTCCTCGGACTGCTAGCAAGCTCCAGCGCACAGCCTGCGAGGGGGCAAGGCTCCGAAGGGCACAACGGCCAGTATCGTTACCGTGCCGTTTTTGTGGAGACTCCCCCAACTGTGGATGGCGACCTATCTGACCCTGTCTGGCAGCAAGCCGAGGTAATTGACCAGTTGACCCAGCAAGAACCGGACTTCGGCGCACCGCCAACGGAAAAAACCGAAGTGCGGCTGGTCTACGACTCGACCGCTCTTTACATCGCCGCCTATTGCTACGACTCCGACCCTGCAGGAGTCGTCCGGAATATCCTCCGGTTTCGAGACGATCAGGTGTGGACGAAAGATGACGTGATCCGCTTCGCTTTGGACACCTTTCACGATCACCGGCGGGCCTATATATTCTCCATCAACCCGCTCGGAACCAAACAGGATACCCAGGTTGACAACAACACGTGGAACTCAAGCTGGGATGAGGTTTGGGATGTCAGGACCCGTCTGCAGGATGACGGATGGAGCTTGGAGCTTCGCATCCCGTTTCGGATTCTCCGGTTTCCACCCGGCGGAGGCGGGGTATGGGGTTTCAATTTTGAACGGATTATCAAGCGCAAGAACGAATCTTCCCTTTGGGTGCCGATCCCACCCGGATTTTTCCTGTCTCGAACGGAATATTACGGGCACTTGGAAGGAATCTCCGTGAGTGAGGCGCGGCGGAACATACAGATCATCCCATACGGGCTGCTCGGAGGAGCGCGCTCGAAGGGAGTCAGCGGCGCAGACTCCACGATGGAAGGAGGGGTTGACTTGAAAATGTCGGTCGCCTCCTCTCTCTCCCTCGACCTGACCTACAACCCCAGCTTCGCGCAGGTGGAGGCCGACGACGAGCAGGTCAACCTCACGCGTTTCTCACTGTTTTTCCCGGAAAAGCGGGAATTCTTTTTGGAGAACGCCCCGCTGTTCAATTTCGGCCTCGTTCGGGATACCCAGCTTTTCTTTAGCCGCCGGATTGGATTGGTGGGCGGGGAAGCAGTGCCGATTTTGGGCGGGGCTCGTCTCAGCGGCAAGGCCGGGGCTTTTGACGTCGGGCTGCTCACAACACAGACCGAGAACCATCCGAAAGCTCCCAGTACGAACTTGAGCACCGGCCGCCTCCGCTGGAACATGGGCGAGCGATCCTACATCGGGGGAAT
>JADFGZ010000278.1 GCA_022567475.1 Acidobacteriota bacterium
TGAGGTTTGATGACGATGTCAAATCCCCAAAAGAGCAGGAGAAGAATTCCGATCCATCCGTTGGCTGTAAAGAAAGCTGCGTTGAGGCGGGAAAGATCATGGGGTTTGACCAGGCGGTGTTCATAGATCAGCAGCAGCGCGGTTACTGCAACCCCGGCCAGGCTTATCCAGCCCAGATGTTCGAGCCGCGCCAGCCAGACCAGCAGGATCACCATCAGAAAATGCAGGGCCGAGGATATCTGCAAGGCGCGTGCGATGCCCCATCGCTGGGGCACGCTGTGCAGTCCGGCTTGCGCGTCAAAACCTGCATCCTGGCAGGAGTATAGAATGTCGAACCCGGCGGTCCACAGCGTTACCGCAGCCGTCAGCAGCAGGATGCTCGGCTCCAGAGTTCCCCGGATGGCGATCCAGGCGGCTGCGGGCGCCATCCCCAGGCAGAAGCCCAGCACGACGTGGGAGAGAACAGTGAACCGCTTCGTATAGGAATAGACGAACAGGATGGCCAGCGCCACAGGGGAAAGCCGGAACGCCAGCGGGTTCAACTGGTAGGCCGCAATCACAAGCAGCGCCGAGGAAAGAAGGGCAAAACAAACGACAAAGCGAACGCTGAGCGCGCCGGCGGGCAGTGCCCATCCGGCGGTACGAGGGTTCCGCGCGTCGAGATGCCGGTCGATCAGGCGGTTGAAGCTCATGGCGGCGGAGCGCGCCCCGACCATGGCCACGACAATCCATAGGAGCTGCCACGTCGTCGGCAGGCCGCGGGCGGCGAGCAGTGCTCCCATCAAGGCGAACGGCAGGGCGAAGATGGAGTGCTCAATCCGGATCATCGCCAAAGTGGTGCGGAAACTCCGGAAGAAGGAGAACCGGGAGCCGGTATTTGCTTTTGACAAAGAATCAGCCATTGGCTTGCAGCATCCGAAAAAATCAATCCATTATACGTCAGCCGTGCAAATCGCTTGGTCTCATCCGGGAGGGTTGTTAAACTGATTCTCCGCAGTACGGACGAAGGCAAGCAACGAAAACAGGCAAGCACTAAAAAGAGCTAAGCGGCGGAAACAGCATTGAACCAACAGCAAATCCAACGACTGTTTGAGGCTGTCCAAAAAGGAAAACTGAAGCCGGAGGATGCCGTCGAGCGGCTGAAGCATCTTCCGTTTGAAGACCTGGACTTCGCCAAGATCGATCACCACCGGCAACTGCGGCAGGGGATGCCGGAGACGGTGTATGCCGCCGGGAAAACGCCGCAGCAGGTCGAGCAGATCGTCCGTCAGATGCTGAAGCGCACGAAGAACGTCCTCATCACCCGCGCCGACCGCACCGTGGCGGCCAGGGTGAAGCGGGTCTCCAGAGCAGCGCGCTTCCATCCTCTTTCGGGCGCCATCGCCATCTGCCGCGACCACACCCAGTATGGCAAGGGAAAAATCCTGGTTGTCTCCGCCGGCTCCTCTGACATTCCTGTAGCCGAGGAGGCGCTGGTCACAGCCGAGGTGATGGGGAACCCCGTGGGGCACCTCTACGACGTGGGCGTAGCCGGGATTCATCGCTTGATGAACAGCCGGAGCGAGCTGGCCTCGGCGCGTGTGATTGTCTGCGTGGCGGGGATGGAGGGAGCGTTGCCGAGCGTGGTGGCGGGACTCGTAGCCGTTCCGGTCATCGCCGTTCCCACCAGCATCGGCTACGGATCGAGTTTCCACGGCGTGGCGGCGCTGCTCGGAATGCTGAATAGCTGCGCCAGCAACGTGGCCGTGGTCAACATCGACAACGGCTTCGGAGCCGCCTCGGTTGCCACCCTCATCAATCGGTTGTAAACTACGGTCGGTTGTAAACCGATGGCACTCGATGGAGAAAAGGACATGCCTTCACCCGCAAAGACGAATCGAGAACAATACATCGTCGACGGCAAAGGGAAAAAGAAGGGGGTGATCCTCCCCTTGGCCGAATATGAGCAATTGCTGGAGGATCTGCACGACCTGGCTATCGTCGCGGAACGCAGGAAGGAAAAGCCTGTCCGCATGGAACAGATGAAACACCGCCTGAAGCAACATGGGCGTGTATAGAATAGTATTCAAGCCTTCGGTTGAGAAAGACCTTCGCAGGCTTCCACGCGCAATGGCCTCACGGATCATGCAACGCATTGCAGGCTTGGCGAGTGCCCCATTCCCTCCTTCGGTCGCAAAGCTCTCCGGCGCAGAGAAACTCTATCGCCTGCGGGTTCGAGACTACCGAGTCATTTACGAGTTAAACAGTAAATCTCGGTCACTCGTAATTCATTACATTCGCCATCGGCGGGACGTTTACCGCAGACTTCCATAAAGATGGGTTGAGACACTGCTCGGAATGCTGAATAGCTGCGCCAGCAACGTGGCCGTGGTCAACATCGACAACGGCTTCGGAGCCGCCTGCATCGCCAGCATGATCAACCGGTTGTAACGGGAAGCCCACCCAGGCCGCCTGAACTTCTTGCCTTAAATTTAATCGGGGTTTCCCTCCTGATGTTCTAGGAAGGCAGCGGTTCGTTCTCAGCCGAAGCGGCAGAGATCAATTTGAAACGGCTGATCTCCGGGGGGCAGTTGATGCGGATGGGAATGCCGAGATACCCAATGCCGCGATTGACGTAGAGCGAGCAGCCGTTCTCCTTGTACAGGCCGCTCAAGTATTTGAAGCGGAAGGTGGCGATGCCGAGCGGGACGCCGTCCACGGTAGCCAAGATGATCTGTCCGCCGCCATGCGTATGCCCGGAGAGCGTCAGGCCGATGCCAAGCGGCGACGCGTCCATAAAAGTATGCGGGTGATGAGCCAGCAAAACGGTGGGCGTTTCCGGCCCGGCCTCTTCCGTCATGCGGGCCAGTTGCTGCTGCGATGCGGTGCGCTGATAGCTGTAGAAACTTCTGGAGCCGGGCGTCGAAAGCCAGTCGAGGCCGAGCAGCGCCAGTTGGTCCTGGCCGGAGCCCAGGCGAATCACCTGGTTCCGCAAGGTTCGGATGCCGATGGACTGGAGCCCGTTGTCAATGTTGACCCCACCCCGGAAGTTTTCTGAGTAGCTGAACCGGTCGGAGGAGATGTCGTGGTTTCCCAGGACGGTGAACACGCCCAGCGGAGCCTGGATTCCCGTCAACCCGCGCACCGCATCCGGCAGGCTGGCCAGGCTGCGATCGAGAATGTCTCCGGTGATCACCACCACGTCGGGGCGCAGATCGTTGGTGAGGCTGACGACATGCTGCAGCTCCTTCTCGCGAATGTAAGGACCCACATGCAGGTCGGAAATCTGGACAATCGTCAATCCATCCAATGATCTTGGCAGATGGGGCAAAGGGATGGTTATCTCCCCGGAGATATCGATCGCGCCCATGCTGCCGTAAGCTCCGTATGCCGCCACGCCGTAGATTGCGGGGATCATTAGGCCAGCGCTTCCGGCGATGAAGCTGCGCCTCGACACGGCTGGCGCATGGGAGGGCAGGGCGGGCGGCGGCGATCCGGAGACCAACTGCTTCCCCTTGCGGATTAAGCCAACCAGGACCTTCCCTATGGTCCAAAGCAGCCTGGGAGGTGCAGTAATGAAAAAGAAAATGATGATTGTGGTCAGCCATGCCATGGCGGGATAGAAGACAATCTGGAGCACCGCCGGGGAGACCAAATGCAGGGCTCCGCTCGCCTGGCGAATGAAAAACACGAGCAAAGGAATGTTCAGCAGGCAAACGGTCAGGCTGACCAAGTCAAGCACTCTCCGGCGGCGGCCTGGACTCACCCACACCGATACGGAGCGGCGCAGGGAGAGGTAGGCCATCAAGTTGAGCAAAAGGAATACGAGAAACAGCGAGAGGCGAAAGCTCATAAGACCACCAGAAGGCTATGGGGAAATTTTAGTGAAAAAACGGTCCGGTGTCATCTGAATCTTTTGATGCTTTGCATCGCAGAGTTGTCGGTATGGGTGCAGGGGTAAAAACAGGCGGGGCAGGGGAAACGGCGTGCCATGATCCTCAGGCGCCTCTTTTTGCGCTCTGCTTTCCGAATACTCTGGCGAAGATGGTGTCCACATGGCGGAGCTGGCCTGCCGGTCGCCCTGGCTGTCAGCGGCTCGCAACCGTCCGTTTACGCCTCTTGGGCGTTGCTTGCTGGGACAGCCGTTCCGCCGCCTTCTTGACGGCGCGAAGGGCTGCATTGACCGCCTCGTCGTTAGGGAAAGCCTCTGCGACATCGCGGTCCAACAAAGCGAGATTCGTACCCTCCCGATACCGCTGCACGTATTTTCCCCTGACCCCTCCCGTCATTTTGGCGAAATCATATTCGGGCTGGAGTTCGTCTTTTATTCTTCTACCGCTCTTCCTCTTCATAAAATCTCCGCTCATGGCGGGTCGCCCGTCGCGCGCTAATAATTCTGACGGTGTCCTCTTCTTCCGTATGGGCTACAACGATCATTGTACCTCTCTCTGTCATGCCAATCGTAATGTAACGCGGTTCCTCCTCCGAATGGGCAAAGTCGGGAAACGTTATCGAAAGTGGATCGCCGAATACGGTGGCAGCTTCACGAAAAGAGATACCATGCTTCTTTGAAAAATTCGAGTCGCGATGCGTGGAGGAAAGTTGTGACGAAAAAATATTTGTCATCAACGAAATCGATGGCCGGCCACAGCCGCCGAGAGTTTTTGGCGCGGAGCGGAGTAGCGCTGGGGGCCGTGGGATTCGCGCTGAGTTCAAATGCGCCCGCGTGGGGGGAAGTCGACCCGGCGATTTACGCGAGGGCCGAGGCCAAGGGCTTCCCGAAACCGAAGTTCGTCCAGACCAACGTCTTCCTATTCTGAGAAGCATTGGCCTCAATTATCCTCGCGAGATGAACGAACTTGGCGGGTGTCTCGTAGCGGGGGTAGTGAATAAGAAGTTCCCTGAGTGGCGAGTCCGGGGGAATCTCGAGCGGTGGGTGCCTAAAGACGATTGGGTCGTAACGCGAGGAGCCCGCAACCAGCAAGCATGGGTTGGTTGCCGCCTCCAGGAGGTACATCACCACCTTTCCCATCTGGGCAAATGTCACCCGATCATGCCTCCCGAGCGGGAACTGCCCGGCGTAAAGGTCGAGCATCGCCTGGTAGATTTTTTCATGGAGTCCAGCGAGGGGAACCCATAATGCACTATAGTCAGGAGGGCGCAGTTGGAGTTCGTGCTTCGTCGTCCTCACGAAAAGAGGCCGTATGGCCTCGACAATTCGTTGATCCGCATCAGGGGGGAGGCTGGGCGCGAGAGCGTCAGGCGGAATTATCCGCCTGGCTTGGTTGGGCCAGAGGAAATTCAGGAGGGCCTGCAGATCTCCCGGGCTCTGGGGCGCAGGGGTCCCCGTAAGGATGTCACGCCGCTGGGCGAGAAACGCGAGGTTGAGGCAAGCTGAGCCCCACTGCCCCTCCCAGCCCCGCTTCATACGGTGTGCTTCGTCCAGCACCAAGTGGGTCGGTGCCCTGGCCGCCCACTTGGCTATGTCCTCGTAGCTAGCCGCCAACCGGTGGTAGTTGACGAGCAGGATCTCTACTCGTGATGCGATTCGTCCGCCGTCAAAACGGGCAATCAAGGGGATCTCCTCGAAACAAACCTCGATTTCTTCCATCCACGACGGGAAGGCCGATAGGGGTGCAATGACCAATAATTGGCTCACCCGCTCGGCCAGGCGCTCAGCCTCGTAGATGGCGTACGCGACGGAAGTTTTGCCAGCTCCCGGCACAGAAAAGTTGGCCCCGTGAGGCAGCGCAAGAAGTTGTGCGAGGTCCCTCTCTTGGAACGGTCGCAGCTCCCGCTTGAATCGCCCCCCTCTCAGGCGAGCAGGCAGCCCAGCAGTATTGGGCGCTGGTG
>JADFGZ010000279.1 GCA_022567475.1 Acidobacteriota bacterium
AGCCGAGAAGGGGTTCCGCCGCGCCCTGGAGATGGTCCCGCAGAACAGTCAGGCAGCCGTCAACTTGGGCGTTTTCCTGGTGGGCCTGGAGCGAGCCGCCGATGCCGTTCCGTTTCTGGAGCGAGGCATGGCAGGAGCAGACGCAAAAGCAGACGCAAAAGTAGACAAAGACCAGCGCGCCCAGTTGGTTGGGCTCCTGGCCGATTGCCGCTCCAGGCAAGCGCAGAACTCGAAGTTAATTTTGGACAACCCCTCCTTTGGGTCAGCTCTCCGCGTCCCGTCTCCCAGAAAAAAAATCGTCTTCACCGGTGATGTCCTGCGACCCATGCCGGATGGCAACTCTCATCAAGCCTTAAACATTCAGTGGCTGGCCGACCTGCTCCGCTACCCCGTCTCGATGGCGGCGGATGCGGAGCTGGACGTCCATCTATGGGATGCCGGGAAGGGCTCGATTGACGGCCCGCGTTTCTACGAGCTGAACGGCTCGACGGTCAGCCCGGAAAATTGGGGCAGGCTCTTTGACGCCAAAGAAATTTCCTTGTCATCGGCCGAATACCTGGGGACGTTCTTTGAGGACGCCGTGGTCGTGGGCTTCGAGTTGCCCGATGTAATGATCCGGCTCTTTCAGGCAAGAGGCGTTCCGTATCTGGATTTTTTCATCCATCCCGTCCGCTACCTGGATGATCTGTTCTTCGGAATCCGCACCAACGTCGCCGAGATGTTTGCAGTTCTCAAGCGCCACGCCCTCCCGGAAGAGCTTTTTCATCTACAGGCCGGCATCCACAAGGCCACAATGCGGCGCGTACCACCGCTCCAAATCATGCCAAACTCCTGCCTCTTTGTAGGGCAGACCCCTGTGGATAAGTCGCTGCTTGTGAATGGAAACGTGCTTTCTGTCGAAAATTTCTCCGGGCAAATCAAGCAAATTGCTCGCTCCTACCAGAGGGTCTATTTCAAACCGCATCCCTACGGCTCGGAAGAGGGTCGGATCATGAAAGTCCTCGGCGGCACGGGGAAGGCGGAGATCACCCGCGCCAACGTCTATCACCTGCTGGCGCAAGATAACATTCAGGAGGTTTTCGGCATCAGCTCCAGCGTCCTCTACGAGGCCGAGTATTTCGGCAAGAAGGTCACCCATCTGTCAAAAAACAGGTTGAGCCTCTACGGGCCACAGCGCGCAAGCTTCGATCCCTGGACTTTTGTGCCCGTCTTCGATGCCTTCTACAATCCCCGCTTTTGGTCGGAGCTGCTCGGCAGCGTCTGCGCCGTAAAGGAATGTCCCGACCTCAAGCTGTCCCCGAAGAGCAGCAGGCTCCGAACCTGCTTGCATATATTCTGGGGTTACAACTTCCTGGATTCCGAAATCCTCCTGCATAACATAAAGAACATGGGCGGATTCGACTTCGGCGGGGCTACATCAATACCCGCACCGGTGGAGACCGCTGAACCCGGACAAACCATCCAACCCGCTCAGCAATCTCCGACCTCTCTTGGCGAACAGAGTGTAAGAACGGTTCGCGGAGTTCTGGAGTTCTTAAGATGAAAAAGAACAGCGCGGGTGAATCTGGCATCTCGTTCCACGCAGCGGTTTATGGAGGCAGAGGATATTCGGATGAATCTCTGGCCGTGGTCTTGGGCTTGGCCGAACGCCAATTGCCGGTGCAGCTTTACCCCTTGGTGTTCCAGAGGGACACCCACAACCTGCTGAGCCGCGAGGTCCAGGACACTTTGGAGCGGCTGAAACAGCAAAGTATCAACCTCTCCCGGAGCGTCTATTATCAGTGCGTTCCGGCGCACGACTTCAACCTCCAGGTACAGGCCCGTTGCCGGGTGGGCCGCACCATGTTCGAGACCGACCGCATACCCGACGGCTGGGCCGAACGCTGCCAGGCGATGGACGAGATATGGGTCCCCTCCGAGTTCAACCGCCAAACCTTCGCCGCCTCGGGCGTGGACGAGCACCGGTTGCGCGTTATGCCGGCGGGGGTCGATACAAAAGCGTTTCGGCCGGGGTTGGAACCCCTCTCGCTTCCCCGGACTCGCGGTTTTAACTTCCTCTCCATTTTTGAGTGGACGCAGCGCAAGGGACCCGAAGTGCTGCTGCGTGCTTACCTGACCGAGTTCAAGCCGGACGAGGACGTGGCGCTGGTTCTGAAAAGCTTTGCAAGGCCCAACCCCGATGCCGACTTGCTGCCGCGACTGGCTTACTTTGTAGAACGGGAAATTGGGCTGACGCTGGACAAAGCGCCTCCCATCATTCTGCTGACCGGCTTCCTCTCGAACGCCGACATGCCCCGCTTGTACAGCTCCGCCGACGCTTTTGTGCTGCCCAGCCGGGGCGAGGGATACGGGCGTCCTTACATGGAAGCGCTGGCCTGTGAGCGGTCCGTCATCGCCACCCGCTGGAGCGGACAGATGGACTTCCTGCACGATGAGAACAGTTACCTCATCGACCTGGAAGGAGTGGTCCCGACGCCGCCGGATGTGGACGTGGAACTCTACGCCGGACAACGCTGGGCCGAGCCAAGCGTGGAACACCTGCGGCAGCTGATGCGGCAGGTCTTCTCCCACCGCGAAGAGGCCCAGCGCCGCGCCGAGCGAGGCCGGGCTGAAATGGTCGAGCATTGGGATTGGAACATGGTCATGAAGCGCTGGGTCAATGAGTTTGAGCGGCTGCTGAACTGACAGTCTTTTCAAGGAGGAAGCGACGTGCCCATCTATGTGGTGGCGCCCGAATCCGGAATCGTGGAGGCTGCTTATGAGGCGAGCCCTATGGTCTCGCTCGCGACCGACGCCGAATCGCCCGACACTATTCCTGGCGAGGTGCGTTCCGCCGCCGACCAAGTTTTGACCGGCGACATTACAGCGCTCCGGGACGGCAAAATTCCCTCAGGTGCCGATGGCGTCATCCTCTGGGGAAAGGGAGACCGGCTG
This sequence comes from Acidobacteriota bacterium, assembly GCA_022567475.1. GTDB lineage: Bacteria > Acidobacteriota > Terriglobia > 2-12-FULL-54-10 > 2-12-FULL-54-10 > JADFGZ01. The sequence goes on from JADFGZ010000279.1 coordinate 2,935, forward strand.
CTTTGCGGTACCGCCGCTGACATTCGCCGCGACCTGATCGTCCCGGGCCGCCGCTCCTTGGTGCCCGTGCACCTTCCCTGCATGCCGGAGCTGGAACTGGACCTGATTGCCCTCCAGCCGCGCTGGTGGTCGGCGGGGCCGGTGAAAGATCGCCTGAATACAATGGTGCGTGTTGCCGCCAATCCCTCGCCTTCCAAGAAAGTTGTGAGAGCTTTGAGGGAAAACCAGGAGCCCTGGGCGCGTCTCTACCTGGCCTTGCTGAAGGAGCAAGAAAAACCCCGCGCGGGAATCGACCGGCTGGTGAAGCTCTGGCAGAACAGGGACCTGGAGCCCCTGCTGGCCTCGCTGGTGCTGCGCAACCTGATCGTTCTGTTGATCCGCCACGGCGACTTCGCCAAGGCCGAAGAACTGCTGGCGCTGGGGATGAAGGCTTACCCGGATTATGCTGAACTGCATTTTCTGGCCGCAGTGTCCTGCATCCGCCAGGAGACACCTTCCCAGGCTATGCCCCACCTGGAACATGCCAAACGCCAGCCAGGAAACCGCTATGTAGGAAGCGGCGGGGAGTACTCCTACCGCGCTGCTTGGTTGCAGGGCACCATCTGTAGTCTCGTCGGCAAGCAAGAGATGGCTGTTAAGTATTTTTTCCCCTCCCTGTATCTGCGCCCGGCTTTTCGCCCCTCCGTCGAAGGTTTGCTGAGTCTGCGCGTGCCCTCCGAGAGGGTGTACAACACGCAATGGCCCATTTGCGAGATGGTCCGGCGCGAACCGGAATATCTGGAACAGGTGTTCAACTACTTCCTGCTGCACCGGGAATTTGCCACAGCCGGTCGCTTGGTCCGGACCATGAATCTGGAGCCCGAACTGCGCGCCGCCTATGAGCAGCGGCTGGAGTCCGCCGCTTCCTGCTACCGTTCCGGACGTCAAACTGCCAGCTCGAGAGCAGGCGTCATTCTAAGCGGGCCTTTCTTGATGCATTCCAGTCTGGCGCGGATCAACCGGGAGCTGGGGGTTGCCTTGCTCGAAGCTCCCGACCTGGACGCCGCCCTGGAGCCGCGCGGTTTCGGAACGGTGGCCCCAAGAGACCTGCCCAACGGTGAACTGATTGAAGCCGGTCTCCATCGGCATCCGAGCTGTCTCGATCTGACCATCCGTCTGTCCTGGCCTCCTGATCTGCGGCGGCCATCCACCGGCAAGCTGGCCTGCATTCTCCCGTGGGAGTATGAGGCGGTCCCTCGCATATGGGTTAAAGAGATCCAGAAAAATGTGGACGAGCTTTGGGTCATCTCTGACTTCGTTCGCGACGCTTTTGTTCGCGCCGGGGTTTCCCCGGAACGGGTGGCAGTCATCCCACCTGGATTGGACCCGGAAATCTTCCAGCCGGAAGGCGAGTCATGGCGTCCTGAAGGCAGCCGAGGCTTCGTGTTTCTGTTCGTCGGGGGGATGATTCTCCGCAAGGGCGTGGACTTGCTGCTCGAAGCCTACGGCAAGGCCTTTTCCGCCGAAGACGACGTCACCTTGATTCTCAAGGCGATCGGGGCACACAGCTTCTATCAGCACAATACGCTTTCAGACCAGATTCGCTCCTTTATGGATAACTCCGCGTCTCCACATTTGATGGTTCTCGGCAAGGAGCTTGAGGACGCCAAGCTGGCGGCCCTGTACCGTGGCTCGGATGCCTTCGTGTTGCCCTACCGGGGCGAGGGGTTCGGGATGCCCATCGCCGAGGCGATGGCCTGCGGCAAGCCGGTTGTCACCACCGCGCTGGGACCGGCGCGGGAGTTCTGTCCGCCGGAGATCGGCTATCTGGTTCCCGCGCAGGTTGTCCCCGTGCCGGATGATCCCCCGCCGCTCGGCGAGCTGACCGGCGAGCTCACATGGTTTGAACCGGACATTGGAGAGTTGGCCCGGACGCTGCGCCATCTTTACGAAAACCGGGAAGAGGCTGCCCGGCGCGGCGCTGCCGGAGCCCACGCCATCCGGACCACGCATAGCTGGAAGCGCGTCAATCAGATGTATCTGGAACGCATTCGGCGGCTCGTGTCTGCTCCTGAACAAACACCGAGCCAATTGCTGTCGCTCGTTGGCGCGAGGTGAACGCCTGAGACCATGAAACCAACGCTGTCGCTTTCCATGATCGTAAAAGATGCCGAGGCCGAACTGCCCGCCTGCCTGGAGAGCGTGCGCGGGGTTGTCGAGGAGATCGTTGTGGCCGACACGGGCTCAACCGACGCCACCGTGGAGGTGGCGCGGCGCTACGGAGCGCAGGTGTTCTCCATCCCCTGGGAACAGGACTTTGCGCGGGCGCGCAACCTGGCTCTGGAGCAGGTCCAAACCGACTGGGTGCTGATGCTCGATGCCGATGAGCAACTGGACCCTGCCGCGGGCCGTCTGCTTCCCGCTCTGCTGGAACAGACCGGGGCAGATGGCTATCAGGTGACGATCCGGAATTACCTATGGAGCCTGAGCGAACGGGTGTGGGACCGCCCGGCCAAGCCCAACGATTCCAGCCTCCCGGCTGCCCGGAAGTATCCGGGCTATGTGGAGCATGAAAACGTGCGTCTGTTTCGCAGGCACCCGGATATCTATTTTGTCGGGCGCGTGCATGAGACGGTCGGCTCGCGGATTCTTGAGACCCGGAAAACGCTCGGCCACGCCAGCTTCCTCATCCACCACTTCGGCCTGGCTGCTGACGCGGAGATACGGGCGCGCAAGAATCGTCTTTATCGTGACATGGGGCGGCAGAAGGTCCGGGAGATGCCGGAAAACGCCCAGGCGCATTTCGAGCTGGGGCTGGTGGAGTTCGACAACTTCCGTAATGATACGGAAGCGCTGGCCTGTTTCGAGCGCGCCTGTCATCTCGATCCCCGGCTTTCGGTGGCCTGGGTCTTTGCCGGC
>JADFGZ010000280.1 GCA_022567475.1 Acidobacteriota bacterium
CCGGTATCCTGGGGCCGGGAACCGGAAAGCGCCAGCCGTGTGCCGTAGCCCTTTGCGGCCGAACCGCTTCTAGCCGTCCGGACCTCCACCGCATTTGTCCCCACCAGCGCCAACTGGCCAAAGTCGCGGCCGTTCAGCGGCAGTTCCGTGATGCGGAATTCCTCCACCACCCCGGAGACCCCGGCCGTGGTGGTATTAACCAGCGGGGCTTCGCCGGTTACCGTAACCTGCGTGGAAACCGAGCCCACCTGCATCGTTAAATTCAAGGCGACATTAGCCCCGACGGTTAGTGTAATACCGGACCGAACCAGGGTGTCAAACCCCGTCATTGTGGCCGTGAATTCATACGGGCCGGGCGGCAGCTCTGCCGCCACGTACCGGCCGGTATCGTTCGAGGTAATACTCCGGGTTACCCCCGTCTCTACGTTTCGGACGACGATCTGCACACTGGGCAGCACTGCGCCGGATTCGTCACTGATGACGCCGGCAACACGCGCGGTGGATGTCGTCTGGGCCATGCTGGAAGAGCTTAGGCTACATACGATGACTAGCGCAAAAATGGAAAGTGCCAATTTTCTGAACATTTCTCTGGACATTCAAATCCCTCCGCAGAAGTTTCCGCCGCTCTGCCTTTGCTCGTTGGATAGTGTTTCCGGGGCACACCGCCGCCATGGGGTGGGAGTCTTGTATAAGCCCAAATGGGCGCTTTGGAAAACCCGCAATGTTATTATCCCCGCCTGACTTATGCTCATATACCATGAAGCTTTTCGGGCTGTCAAGCTCATTATTTCCAAGGGGATATACCCTGTGGCCGTCCCCGGATGCCGGCGCCGACGAAATTCATTCTGCACAGCCTGTGGAACGCGAGGCGGCTAATTCGCCAGCGCCTTTCGCTTCCACAGCTCCCACGCCCGCTGGAACTTATCCCGGTCCCGGGACTCCGCCGAAAGGCGGGCTTCCTCTGGGTCCAAGTAAGAGATGGGCCCGCCGATAGCCATCGCCTGGGCCTGGAGCCGTGCATTCATCGCCAGATAGACCGAGCGTCCAACCATGTGCGACAACGACAATCCAGCCACGACTGTCCCATGGCCGCGCATCAGGATCGCGGGCCGATCCCCTAACGTCTGCGCCAAAGCGACGCCGAGCTGCGGGGTCTTTACCAACAGATCGGTCATGCCCGCCGTCCTGCGAATCTCGAAGACCGGTATCCCTCCTCCGATGAATGAAGCCATGTGGTAAATCGGCTGGAGCGGCACGGTGCCGGCCCCGAACGGGATGAGGACCGGAGAGTGATGGTGGACAATGGCCTGGACGTCCGGCCGCGCCTTATAGATTTCGCCATGGATAAACCGTTCTCGGTAGGAGGCGCGCCCCTGGGCGTCCACCGGATTGCTGTCGAGGTCATACTCCATGATGTCCCCGGCCGTAACCAGCTCCGGAGCCCGGGACCGCGACATCAGGTAGCGGTTCGGGTCACGGTCATGCCGCACGCTCACATGCCCGTAGCCATCCACTATGCCTTGGTCTGCCAGAATGCGGTTGGCAGCAACAAGGTCCTCAATCAGTTGCGGCGAGGGCGGCCCTGCCGAGGCCGGAGTTTGCTGCGCCGCAGCCGGCATCGTGCTGAGCAGGAGGCCCATCAGGACGAGGCTCCAGCCGGCCATGAAATCTCGCCGCAAATTCCACTGAATCATTCCACGCATTAGGCCACGCATTGGTAATTCAACTCGTTTCATTGCGCTCATAGCACACCACCTTCTTGAGGATGTTATTGCCAGGGGAAAAAACAGTCTATTGCCCTCCCGCCGGATTCCAATTGCCGGGGGAGAGATTACACGAGGCGCAGGGGCAAAGCAATCGGCGGCGGGAACCGCGCTTGCCAATGGACCGACTGCTGGCCGGGGACGACCAGAAATAGGGGGAAGGCCTTGGCGCAGAAGGCCTTGACCGCACCGTAACGGTGATATATTCTGCGGCTAGTCGGCGGATGCAGGGAGGTGGCGAGGATGGATGTCAAAATCAAACTCCTGGGTGGCTTGTTCATGCTATCTCTGCTGTCGGTCGCCAGCCTGGCCGCGCCCAGCGGCGATCTTCGGCTGGTGGAAGCGGCGAAGGAGCGAGACAAAGAGGCCGTGCGTTCCCTGCTGCAGGAGAATGCCGACGTGAATGCGCAGCAGGCCGATGGCTCGACGGCGCTGCACTGGGCGGCTCACTGGGATGATCTGGAGACGGCTGAACTGCTGATCCGCGCCGGCGCAGAGGTGAGCACGGCGAACGACTATGGCGTCACTCCTCTCTCGCTGGCCTGCACCAACGGGAACGCGGCCATAGCCGGGAGGCTGCTCGAGGCCGGGGCGAATCCGAATGCCGCCCTGCCGACAGGAGAGACGGCGCTCATGACGGCCGCGCGCACGGGAAACCTGGACACGGTGAAATCGCTGCTGGCCTATGGAGCGGAGGTGAACGCGAAGGATACCGAGAAGGGCCAGACGGCTCTGATGTGGGCGGTGGCGCAACAACACCCGAAGGTCGCGCAAGCGCTGATCGAGCACGGAGCGGACATCCACCGCCGCTCGAAGGGTGGTTTCACGCCGCTGCTGTTCGCCGCCCGGCAGGGCGATGTGGAATCAGCCCGGGTCTTGCTGGCGGCGGGAGCGGACGTAAATGAAGCCACGCCGGACGGCATGAGCGCCTTGGTGATGGCGAGCGCCAGCGGGCGCGAGGCGCTCTCCATATTCCTGCTGGAGAAGGGCGCGGACCCGAACGCGGCAGACGGCTATGGGGCCACCGCTATGCACTACGCGATGCTGCAGGGACTCGTATCCATGAACGGCATTTCCCTGGCAAACTACGTCTCCTACTTGTTCCGTCCCAGCATGCAGGAATTGGTGAAGGCGCTGCTGGCACATGGAGCGAATCCGAACGCCCGTATCGCGAAAGGTCCGCGGCTGGCCGGACGGACTCTCCGAGGCGCAATCGGCGCAACCCCGTTCTTGCTGGCAGCCGCAGCAGCCGATCCCCTCACCATGCGCATCCTGGCGGAACGCGGCGCCGATCCGTTGCTGGCGACGGAGAAAAATCTGACTCCGCTGGCGGCAGCGGCGGGAGTGGGCCGTGTTCAGGACTTTACGGAAGCGGAGGAGCGCAACGCGCTGGAAGCCGTCAAACTGGCGGTGCAACTGGGCGCCGACGTCAATGCGGCCAACGACACCAGCCTGACCGCACTGCACGGCGCGGCCAATTTGGGCGGGAACGATATTATTCAGTTTCTGGCGGATCGGGGAGCCAATTTGGACGTGAGGGACAAGTACCAGCAGACACCCTTGAGCATCGCCTCAGGCGTCCACCTTCCCTGGACCCCCAAGGGGGAAGAACTCGGCGAAGTTGTCCGCAAGGAAACGGCCGAACTGCTTCTCCATTTAGGCGCCACCCCGCTGACCGCCCCGGACTATTTCATTCCGATGGAGCAAGATTCCGACATCTACCTCATGAACCCTAAGTCGCGAGCGATCCCCGGAGCGGAATAACGGCTATCCACGGCGCGCGCCGGGAACGGCGCTGTCACTGGTGATTGGTCACTGATAATTGGCCAATGCGGCGGCTGATGCAGTTGATGCGGACCGAAGCAATGCCCCTCACGGGCATTTACACGGAAAGAAGGTCCAGCTTTCCGGTGCTGTCGCCGAGGCTCTCCACTGGAACCCCTAACATATCGAGAATGGTCAAGAGCAGATTCGGCATCGGCGTATCCTGCGGATAGCGAAGGTGACGGCCTCCCTGGATCCGGCCCGCTCCCCCGCCCGCCAGCAGGATGGGCAGGTTGTCGTGCCAGTGCAGGTTGCCGTCGCTGAGGCTGCTGCCGTAGAGGATCACCATGTGGTCCAGCAGGGAGCCGTCGCCGTCGGGCGTAGATTGCAGCTTCTCCAGATAATACGCGAGCAGCTTGGCATGATAGATGTTGATCCGGATCACCTTGTCGATCTTTTCCTGCTTGTACTGGTGATGCGTCAGCGAGTGGTGCCCGTCGGGAATGCCGATCTCGCGGTAGGTCCGCCCGCCGAATTCGCGGCCCGTCATGAAGGTGATGACCCGGGTCATGTCGGTCTGGAAAGCCAGCACCTGCAGGTCAATCATCAACCGGGCATGCTCGATGAAGGTGGACGGCACGCCGGGAGGCCGCTCCAGCGTCGGCAGTTCCCGCGAGGATTGCTCCTCGGCCATCTGGATGTGCCGCTCCACGTCGCGAACGGCGTCGAGATATTCGGTGAGCTTGGCGCGGTCGGTGGGACCGAGCCCGGTCAGCAGACGCGCCACCTTCTGAGTCACCGAATCGAGGATGCTGCGGTCCGTCCGGATTTGGCGAAGCCGCACTGCCGGGTCCGTGCTGTCATTGTCGCCGAACAGGCGCTCAAACACCGCGCGCGGACGGTTCTCCATCGGAATCGGCGTCGTGGGAGTGCGCCAGCAGAGCGTGTTCATGTAGGCGCAGGTATAGCCAGCCTCGCATTGCCCCAGCAGCTCGGAGGAGTCCAGAGCAAGCTCGAGCGACGCCAACTGGGTATGCTTGCCGAGCTCCCTCGCAGCGATCTGGTCCACCGAAATTCCCGCCCGCGTGTCGGCGCCTTCCGTCTTTCTCGGGTGAACTCCCGTCAGGTAGGTGGCTCCGGCGCGCGCATGGTCTCCTGTATTTTCGCCCTGCAGCGCACGGCCGCTATTGTGGGCGAGCCCGCTCAGCACCAGGATGCGGTCCCGGAACGGAGCCAGCGGCTCCAGAATCGGGGTTAGCTCGAACCCGGCGCCCTCTATTGCCGGAGTCCACTTGTCCATAATCACCCCGTTCGCAATATAGACAACCGACAGACGGACCACCGGTTTGGCCGCCGTGTCGCGCTGGGCCGCCATCGCCGGAACCATTCCGTCCAGCAGCGGCAAAGCCAGCGTAGTGCCGAGGCCGCGCAAAAACGTGCGGCGAGGGATGGCCTTCCTGAAAATCATCATGGCTCTTGAGACCTCCGCATCTGAAAAGGCGTGCTCTTGACGATCCCTGTAACCAGGGACGACCATCTGTAGCCGCCGGGAGCGGCCTCCCGCATCATCCTGCGGATGGCCGGAGCATCCGTATACTCCACTCCCCGGCCCAGGGCGTATGTGAGAAGTTTCTCGGTGATGGTGTGGACCAGTTGTTCGGGACGGCTCAGCAGCAATTTCCGAAGCTCAGCCGGGCCTTGAAACTCGGTGCCGTCGGGCAGCACTCCGGAAGCATCGATCGGGGTGTTGCCCACTTTGGACCGCCACTTGCCGGTCGCGTCATAGTTTTCGAGCGCAAAGCCCAGCGGGTCCATCAACCTGTGGCAACTCGCGCAGGCCGGCTTGACGCGGTGCAGCTCCATCTGCTGGCGCATCGTGAGGGGCTTGCCATCGTCATCTTTCCTTTCCTCCAGGGACGGAACGTCGGGCGGAGGAGGAGGCGGCGGCGTGCCCAGCAACTGTTCCAGCACCCACTTGCCGCGCAGAGTCGGCGAGGTCCGCGTGGCGTAGGAGGTCACCGTCAGGATGCTGCCCTGGCCCAGCAATCCTCTCCGATTCTCATCGCTCAGCGTCACGCGCCGAAAGTGGCTGCCGTAAATATTCGGAATCCCGTAGTGCCGGGCCAGCCGTTCGTTGACGAACGTATAGTCCGCATTCAGCAAGTCCAGCACGCTGCGATCCTCCCGCAGGATGCTCTCGAAGAAAAGCTCCGTCTCCTTTTGGAATGCCTCCCGCAGGTTCGCGACGAAATCGGGAAACACGTCCGGATTCGGCCACACAGCCTGCACATTGCGCAGGTACA
>JADFGZ010000281.1 GCA_022567475.1 Acidobacteriota bacterium
GTTTGCCTTCCAGGCCCAGCCGCTCCGCGTCGTTGCCGTCGACCTTGGTGCTGAACAGCGCGGGGAAACCCGCCGACTTCAGAACCTCCGCGCAATTCTTGCTGGAGGAGACCACCGCCGTTTGGAAGCCCTTCGATTGCAGTTCTTGAATGAGTTCGATGGAGGAGTCGAAGACCTCCACCCGGTGTTTTTTCATTTGCTCTACCAGCAGGCGGTTCTTGCGGTTCCCCAGCCCGCATACGGTCTCTTTGTCCGTGGTGTCCGCAGGCGTGCCGAATGGGAGATGAATGCCGCGAGATTCCAGAAAGCTTTTGACGCCTTCGTAGCGGGGTTTTCCGTCCACGTATTGCAGGTAGTCCTTTTCCGCATCGAAGGACCGGAACGGCTCCCCGCTGCGGTCGGCGCATTCTTTCAGATACTCGTCAAACAGCGCCTTCCACGCCGCGGCGTGGGTCTTCGCCGTTTTTGTGATCACACCGTCCAGGTCGAACAGGATCGCATCAAATTTTGCTTTAGAGATCAGAAATGCAGGGGTCTTGCGATTCTTGGCGTCCAATAGGCTCCTCCGCGCTGTATCTGTTTCATTCCGTGCTATCCCGCCCTTACTTTCCAGCCGTCCACGCCCGCTTCACCGTAAAGAGGGTATTAGATTTTACTCCTGTCACACTGGAAGAGGTTGTTGAAAAACTGGTGTAAGGGTCCGCTTGCTAACGCGCACGGCTCGGCAAGTGCAGCCAAATCAGCACGCCAATCCGAGCCGCGACCGTGAGGGAGCGGACAAATGACGTTTTTCAACAACTTGTTAAGGAAAGAGCAATCCGCAGGGGTGACGATCCTGGTCCTGCCAAACCGTTTGGCGGAAAGGCGGCCTCGTCCATCATTCACTCTGAGAAATCTCCTTCCCCGGCTTCACACCCGCGCAACACCCGCTGTTTGGAACCTCTCAATGCGGATATCTCCCCAAACGCGGAATGTATGAGGTCAGTTTGCAATAAGTATTATAAAATGATGGCTTTCTATTTCCGGCAATCTTCGAAAGTCCTAATCCGGAATTAGTTTTTTGACCCTTCGGCAGTTGCGATTATACACTCGGTTGTCTCCAGTCGAGCCCACCGAGCACGGTTCTTCTCCCCGAGGGTTCCACCGGCTCCCAGCCGACCATTTCCGGGACCTGAAAGACGACCCGCAGAAATCGGTTGAACGGCAGCTGAAATCCCTGTTTTTGGCTCTCACCTATTGGGTGTACACCTCCGGACGGAAATGTTGATGCTGAAACGCGCATCAATATTGATGTTGGAGGTCAGTCGAGGGTTGCTTCTACGATTTCAAACTGGAAATGCGGGTTAAACCCCAGTAAGACAGAACGAAGGTTGCGAAGGGTGGACCTTTTGATCGTTTATTTTCTTATGACCATCAAGATGTTTTCATCGACCCATCTTATATTTCTTCCTTTATCCCTATTTCTAAAATGTCGCAGTAGGTTCTTCCTAAACTTACACAACGCCTGATCCAACTCTTCCTCGTCATACAAATAGAAGGTGGAATAATGATGACTCTGTGCCTGCTCTAAAAGTCGGTCACGATGAGCGATTCTTTTGTATTCAAAAAACTCTATGGACTGTTTCTTTAATCCCGGGGTTTTTCGGATTGCGCTTTTGAGCTCATCTTAATTCGTAAAGTCGTGTCTCTTTTTGTGTAAACAAAGGGAAATATCTACCCCAAATATTCCTACGGTTCTGGCTCCTTAGGCGAGTGTAAAGAAACATCCAACCGTCTTCTCTAAGGACCCGTGACCCCTCACGAAGAAATTCTAGTAGCTTGAAATGGTGAATTGCGTTAAAAGCAAAGATACAATCGAGGGAGGCATCTTTAAACGGCAGCTTTTCTGCGTAGGAGTTTATTACTCTGAAATTCTTGATCTTCCGCCGATATAGAACGCCACTCAGCTGATTTAACATTTCCTCGTTGCAATCAACACAACGGAGATATAATTTCTTCCCAAAATGCTGAAACGCCTTCAGGTCATATCTCCCGGTCCCGCAGCCGATATCGGCTGCCTCAATCTTTTTGTATTGCTGCAGTTCTTTCTTGATAAATAGGATAGGTTGTATATCGGCGGTTCTTAGATCGGTGTACTTAGGCGCGATGGTTGAAAAATGATAGTGTATGTCTTTACTCATAAGCAATAGAAAGTGCGAACAAATACGAGCATAGCCAAGGACTGCAATGCCTCTTGCATCACCGGCAGCTTGCGTTACTGGATCCAGTGATTCGCCGTGTCCCACTTGTTATGAAGCCCAGGCGACGAAGCAGGTCCTCAGTATGAAACTCTCCCCTTCAGGTACATCCCAATTCCACTCGGCTAGTTACTGCTGGGGCCGAACCGTGAGGTTCTCACCATCTACGAATATCATGTAGCGGCCCGGCGTGCTCATCGCAAGATTCTACACGGTGTTAGGAGAAATTAGGCCCCTTTTCCCTGAAATTATTTTTGGTCCGCACACACCCAAGTCCACTCAGATGGGACCCACGACCCGACCCCCTGGACAATCAAGCGTCCTTGAGGAGCCTCCAACAGAAGCTGGGGATTCTACTTTCTGCTCTTCTTCCGAGCTGTGTTCCGAGGTTTTTTCGAGTTCTTGCCCGCTAGGACCTGTTGCCGCGCCTTCGCTTCAATCCGCCTGGCGGCATTTTCGTTGCCTTTGAGAGCCTCTAAGCCGGTTGAACCGCTGTATATCTTGCAGTTCACATTGAACCGGTAGTGCCAGCACTTGCCCCTCTTTATTATTCCCAACCGACCCCCCATCATTCTAGCTATTTGGTAGTGGCAACGGTCGCTCGCAATGGAATGCCAGGGAGCTACCTCTTCGCTTTGCTCGGCGCAATCGAGTCCTTGGCAGCCTTGGCAACCCGGAACTTGACCACTGTCTTGGCCGCAATCTTGATGGCTTCCCCGGTGGCCGGATTCCTGCCCATGCGAGCCTTGCGGTTCGCCTAGACCAGCCTTCCGATGCCGGGAAGAACGAAGACACCTTTCCTCTTGGTTTCTTGCAGGGCAGTTTGTGCCAACTCATCCAGAAACTGGTGAGCTTTTTTGTTGCTCACTTCGCAACGTCCCGCCAGATGCCGAATCAGTTGCGATTGGGTCATCCTAGCATTAGCCATAGCCTGTGTTCCTATAGGAAAATTCGGCCTGGTCCAGACTTCCAGATTTCAGCCATTGTTGGGGCAAAGGATATGCTGCCCGCTCTGTTAGTTCAATCCCTTTTTTCAATTTTTTTCAAGAACCCCGCTCATGGTCATAGCGCCAATTGCTTTCCCCTCTCTCCTCGTGTAATCTTTTCCCAATAATTTCGATCTGGCGGGGTTAAAACTTGCCCATTTCCCCAGGCGCCCGTCTTGGCTCGCACGAGGTCCTCAGCCTGTTAGATGCGGGTGGTATGGGAGAGGTGTAGGTGCTTCCGCAACCGACTGTTGGTGGAAGCACCGTCGATTGAACCAGATTCTGGGGGCGCCCCCCTACGGTCACGGCTCTGAGGATCAATGAGCATGAAATTCCACCTGCATGTGAAATGCCTGGAAAATCGCCCAGGGCGAGACTGGGTGACCGAATGCCATCCTCAACTCCGATCCTTGACAGGAGAGGAAAAAGAGCCATACTCGGCCAGACCATTTCCCCTTCCAAGCTCTTTCAGAACCGGGAGACAAGAACACAGCAGTGATTCTGGACATTAGCATTATCGTTGCCTACTTTATCGGCATCATGGCCGTTGGCGTACGGGCTCGGGTGCGCGGAGACATTACGGTCGAGGAGTACTTCTTGAGCTCCCGTTCGCTGAAGTGGCCGTCGATAGCCATGTCCACCATCGCCACCAACATTCAGGCCGGCCACTTCATCGGCATGGCCGGCTCGGCGTATCTCTACGGGTTGGCACAGGCTAACCTGGAAATCAATGCCATTTTCGGCATCCTGGTTGCGGCCTTTATCTTTGTTCCGCTCTACCTGCGGATGAAGGTCGTCACCATCACGCAGTTCTTTGAGGCCAAGCTGGGTCCCCAGGTCGCCCTGGGCTACTCGGTGTTGATGATCGTCCTGTACGCGTTCCTTTACTTTGGAACCGCGCTGTTTTGGGCGGCCTACGCCATCGACGGGATTTTCACCCATCAGGTGGCCATCCTGAACTCCGACCCGATGGTGCGGCTGGGCATTCTCATTGTCGCAACTGGAGCCTTCTCCGCCGTGTATACCTATCTAGGGGGGCTGAGAGCTGTCGTGCGCACCGACATTGTCCAGCTGATTCTGCTGGTTGTGGGGGGACTGATCACGCTGTGGGCGGCCATTCACTATCTCGGGGGGTGGTCCAATCTTTGGACGCGCCCAGACGGTCTTATGCATTTGCACCTCCCCCGGGATCACGAGACGCTGCCGTGGGTGAGCATTTTTGGGATGCTCCTGTTGAACCTCAACTACTGGGGCGCGAATCAAGTCATCCTGCAGCGTGCGCTGGCGGCCAAGAATCTGCGTCACGCCCAAATCGGGCTTCTGGTGGGCGGTGCGCTGAAATACTTGATGGTGCTCATCATCATTGTGCCCGGCATCGCGCTGGCGGGAATTCTCCGCGAGAACCCTCTGGACGATCCCGATCTGGCCTACCTGACGCTGGTGAATCTGCTCCTCCCTGCCGGCGTCCGGGGACTCATTCTGTGCGGGCTGTTTGCCTCGCTGATGAGCACGCTGGATTCGATTTACAACTCCGTCTCGACCCTCTGGGCCGTGGATATCTACAAGCGGCACCTCAAGCCGGACGCCTCCGGGCAGGAGGTCGTGCGCGCAGGAAAGCGCGCCATCATCGCAACGCTCATCACAGGGGTGCTGTTTGGTTTCGTCGTTGTCTACGTCAAGTATGGCAACCCCCAGTTTCCCCTCACCCACTGGTTCAACGAACTTTCCTACTACGTCAAGAACGGCTTCGTGCTCCTGGTCATGGCCGCCGTCTTTCTTGTGAACCCGTCCAAGCGGCTCGTTCTTGCCACTTTCCTGTCGAGCGTGGCAGTGACTTATCTCGGCAATGAGTTTTTTGGGGAGATAAACTACTTTGTCCGTTCGACCTGGGTCATCGTGCTCACCTTCGCCACGGTCGCCATTCCCACCATCCTCCGGAACGGCTGGCGAATACCGCTGAACGAGCTGCTCTCACTTTCAAACCGGAACGCAGTCCGATTCGGTGCGGCGCTGCTGGGATCGCTGATCTTATGCCACATCATCTTCCATTGACTGGGGAGGAAGGTTGGCTATGTGGGTAGAAAAAGTGGTGCTTCCGCAACCGACTGTTGGTGGGATCAGCATAACCCTATAATGTTCAATAGGTTGCTGACAGAAAGGGGCTTAGCAGTTCTGAAGTGTGGCCAATATGGAATAAACCAATTTGTTTGCTGGCGATAGGGATGCGCTAACAACACCAGATTGCGGAAGCACCGTAGTGTTTACAAATTCAGCGCCAGTAGCCGGAAGTCGGCATCCTGGAAACTGACCCCGAGTTGGCAGCTTGTCCAGGCGAAAAAAGGCCGGCAATGCCATCCTGTTTTACGTTCTGTGGCCCCACTAAGGTACTGTCAAGTTAACGGTTTGAGCCCCATGTGAGTGCTTCATAGCAGTCTCTAAGTTGTTGATTCTTCGTTCCAGAGCAGACCGTTTTCGCCTCGACAACGGGTGAATTTGCCTTAACTTGACAATACCCCGGCTCAGTCCAAGGGGGCAAACAATTGCCCCCTTGTCAGTCTGAAAATCACTATACTAGCCACTGTTTGTTTCTATTTTT
>JADFGZ010000282.1 GCA_022567475.1 Acidobacteriota bacterium
CAACCCCCGGCTGTTCCGCGACGTGCTTCTCAAAGACGGCCTGCTTCAGGAAACGGACCTTCCCCGTTATTTCACCGAGTACGGCGCACTGAACCAAGTCGGCAAGGAATTTGTCGAGAACGCCCTTCTGGGCCGCATCGTGCCGAACGCTGACTTATTGCAGTCGCTTCCGAAATCCCTCACGGGAAAATTGGAGAGGGCCATTCCTTTGCTGATCGAGTTGGGAACCAGAAAGGACCGTTGGAACATCCTGTCGGATTTGCAGGAAGCGGCACGGATGACCGCCGAGGCCCAGCGCAAGGGTTGGTCGATTGAAAAATTTCTGCAGCAAGGCGATTTTTTCGAGCAGCCCAGCCGGCGTGTCGCTGGCCTTGCGGAGCTGCTGACCGAAAAGCCGACGATGGTCGCTGATGTGTTCCGGCGATTTGCCAACGAAGCCCGGCAGGACACCGGGGCGCAGCTCTTCCAGGAAGCTTTCGATCCAGTGGAATCTTTCGGCAGGCTGATTGAACAGCGAAAAGCGCGCCCCTCTGTGACGGTGCCTGCCCTGGTCGGTCGGCAACGGCCGGGCAGCGAAGCGGCAATGCCGATGCCAAAGATCGGAGTGGAAGATTTACCCAGAACACCCGTTGTCCGGCGCGGGGAGATTGTTTCCGCGCTGGCAAAGCGGCTTGGAGAACTCCCCATCCGCGCCGGCCTGTTGGGCAGGCGGAAACCGGGGTTGTTGGGTTACTACAAAGTGAAATCAGAAATCGTCCGGCTGAAAG
Source organism: Acidobacteriota bacterium (assembly GCA_022567475.1). Classification (GTDB taxonomy): domain Bacteria; phylum Acidobacteriota; class Terriglobia; order 2-12-FULL-54-10; family 2-12-FULL-54-10; genus JADFGZ01. The sequence goes on from JADFGZ010000282.1 coordinate 768, forward strand.
ATGCCTTGGACCTACCGACGATCAGCCATGAAGTCGGGCACCACATCAACAAATTGCTTTGGGGGACTGGTCCTGGAGGCGGGCTGAATACACGGGTGTTGCGGCAGTTCTCAAATGAGCTTTCCCGGCTCTCTTACGATCCAAAAAAACCACTCCTGGAAGGCTTCCCGGAGTTTGTGCGCCTGTACCTGACGCAACCGAACCAAGCCAAAGCGGGAGCGCCGCGATTCTTTGAATTCTTCGAGCGCGAGATTGCCAAGGTCGAGGGTCTGAAGGACACGCTGGCGGAAGCGCAGTCGCAGATCCGGCTTTACCAGCAGCAGCCGTCCGTGGTGAAGGTGCTGGCGCACATCCGCAAAGACGCCCCGGCGCCGCAAAGAAATATCTGGGACCGCTTCTACACGCACATGATCGACCAGCTCACGCCGGTGCGCCGGGCGGTGGAAAGCATGGCGGAACGCGGCGCGAAGCCGCCTACCGAACAGGACGCCTACCAACTGGCCCGGCTGCACGCGGGTTGGGCTGGCAAGGCCGAGCACTTCCTGAAGCGCGGGACCTTTGAGCCGGACACCCTGCGAATCACCGGCAAGCCGCTGGAAGAAGTCCTGAAGCCCGTCCGCAACCGACTGGATGAATTCCGGGCCTACTTGGTGAGCCGGAGAGCGTTGGAGCTGCGCGCGCGGGGGAAGAAAAGCGGCGTTGACGTGGCCGACGCCAGAGAAACCGTCGAGAGCCTGAACCGAGAACCGGGGTTCCGGCAAGCGGCTGAGGAGCTATACGCCTACCAGGACGCCGTGCTCCAGTATTTGGCGAAGAGCGGGTTTGCCTCGGGGGAGCAACTTGCCGTCATCAAGCAACTGAACCGGAATTACGTTCCGTTTTACCGCTTCTTCGAGGACGTTTGGGCGAAAGCACCGGCACAGGCGGGCAAGCAACGCTTTGCCGACCTGTGGCAGCCGGTAAAGCGCCTGAAGGGGAGCACGAGAGAGATCATCGACCCACTGGAGTCCATCGTCAAGAACACCTATGCGTTCATCAACCTCGCAGAGCGCAACCGGATTGCTCAGGCGCTGGTCGAGCAAGCCCGAACCACCGAAGGCGCCGGGCGATGGGTAGAGCCGTTACCGGCGGGAAGGAAGCCGACCACGTTCCGTCTCGATGAAATCAGACGGGCGCTGGAGGATGCTGGAATTGATTTGGGAGAGGCGGGCAACCTTGAAACCATTGCCTCGGTATTCCGTCCCACAAAACCGGCGGGCGAGAACGTCATCTCGGTTTGGCAGAAAGGCAAACCTGCGTACTACGAAGTCCATCCTGAACTCTACCGGGCGTTGAATGCCCTGGATGCGGAGTCCTCGAACATCCTGATCCGGTTGCTCTCGATGCCAGCGCGGGCGCTGCGGCTGGGTGCGACTGCGATATCGCCGGAGTTTGTGATCCGCAACCCCTTGCGCGACACGATGACGGCTTACGCGCAATCAAAGCACGGTTTCGTGCCCGGCCTGGACACGCTGCGGGGGGTGTTCCACGTCCTCAAGCGCGACGACCTGTATTGGGAGTGGAAGCGGGCAGGCGGGGAACATGCGGCGATGGTGAGCCTCGACAGGACGGCGCTGCAAGGAAGTTTGAACGATCTGCTGAGCACGCGAATGCGCTGGGCCGCGAAACATCCGATTGAGGCTCTGAGAATCTTCTCCGAGGCCACGGAGGTGGCAACCCGCGTCGGTGAGTTTCAGCGTGCGCGGCAAAAAGGAGCCTCCCCGAGAGCGGCAGCCTTCGCCTCAAGGGAAGTGACCCTGGACTTTGCCCGGATCGGAGCAAGCACCAGGGCGATGAATTCCATTACGGCATTTTGGAATGCCGCCGTTCAGGGTACGGACAAGTTTGCACGTATTCACAAAGAGAATCCCGGAAGGGCGATGGCGATCGGTGTAGCAGGGATCACGGTGCCGTCGCTGATCCTCTACGCCATCAACCGGGATGATCCGGTGTACCAGGAGCTGCCTCGCTGGCAAAAAGACTTCTTCTGGCTGATACCAACCAAAGGGACTCCCCTGGAGAAACAAACTCCTTTCATACCGATTCCCAAGCCCTTCCTGTGGGACTGGTATACGGGACTGTGCCAGAGCGCGCGATGGAGTGGCTTGACACCCAGGACCCTCACGCCTTCGATGATTTGCTCAATAACATCGGGGAAGCCACCCTGCCGGGGATGATCCCCACGGCGGCCATCCCGATTGTCGAAGGCTTTGCGAACCGCAGCACCTTTACCGGCAGGCCGATTGAGCCGGAGGCGATGCGGCGCCTTCCAGCGCCAGCCCGGTATCAGCCCTGGACCACGGAGTTTGCCAAGCAGATGTCGGCAGCTCTCTACAAGTCAGGGATTGAGATTTCCCCGTTGATGCTGGAACAGGCGATCTTCGGCTGGACGGGCGGAGCCGGGCGCGTTGCCATGCAGGCTGTAAGCGTGCCGTTCGGTCAAGACGTGCCGCGACCCAGCCGAGGGTTGGCGGATATTCCAGGGGCGCGGGCTTTTGCCGTCCGCTGGCCCACGACACAGGCTGAGTCCGTGCAGCGCTTCTACGACCGGATGGCGGAGCTAGAGGAAAGATACGCAGTAGAACGCGCCCGCGAGGAAAATCCCGATCTGCCCGGAGGAAAGCCGCTGTCGGATGACGAATTTGAAGAGCTGTTCTGGCTGCGGGACAATGCCCGGCAGTTGGCAAGCGTGCGGTCGGAGATGCGGCAAGTTCAAGGCTCCACCGCCACACCCTCACAGAAAAAGCGTGAACAAATCGACGCCTTGTCCCTGGAAATGATCGACATAGCGAAAGATGCTCTGCGCGAGCCGGAAAGACCAGCGAGGCCGAAAGTCCCCGCCCAATTCCCCTCGCTGGCTCCTGACGAAAGCGACGAATCACGGCTCGTTCCCGATTATTTCTAAGCATTTCGGTGAGGTGATGATCGCGGCAGGAAGCGATGTTTGATTTGGAACAGACCGCAATTGTTGGAGAATCCCACGAGAGACAGGCCCAAATCGCCCCCTCCGGGGAAGGGATCGAGCGCCTCTGTGCCTGCGGCTGTGGTGAGTGGTTCGTGCCAAGGAGGAAAGATCATCGGTATTTTGGGCAAGCTTGCCGGGAAAGGTCAATGCAGAGGAAAACCGTGCCGATTCGCGTGCCAATCAGCGAAGCTGGGAAAATCAAGGCCAGGATCACCCACCAGAATGCACGGAAATCCGTTGTACAACAGTTTTCTGCCACCGAAAGCCGGGAGTTGGTAGTACAGAGGCAGGTGTTCCACCTGGCGGCGTCCTGGTTCAAAAGTCGGCTTTTTGCAGAACAGCAGAAATGAATCAATTGCAGCACAAGCCAAATGGCGGCGCTCTAGCGATGGAAAGGGGGCTGCTCGTCGTATCCGCAGAGGCCCAAGAATTGGAGACTCTGCTGACCGTCCAGGAAGTCGCCGGAATCTTGAAGGTCTCTTCTGGGTGGGTTAGAGACCACGCTGGCCGCAAACAACCCCGCTTACGGTGCGTTCGTGTTGGGGACCTGCTCCGCTTCCGTCCCAGGGACGTAAAGGAATTTATCGAACAATGGTGTCAGTAATCTTCCCGGTAGTGCTAAAATCCCCGGTCGGAGTCGGCTGCCACATGCCAAGAGACAGGTGCCAACATGGGTGGGTTCACGAAGTCGGCAAGCACACGAAGAAATGGCGTGGCGACTACTACGTCTATGAACGCCTGCCAGATGGCCGCGAAAAGCGTAAGCACAGGTCCGTTATCTTGGGCCTCAAGTGCCAAATGAAAAAGTGGGAGGCCGAGAAGGCACTGCGCGACATTCTGCTCAATGCCACGGCGGTGGTTCGTGCGTCCGAAGAGATTACCGTTCGGTGGTTTTGGGAAAACAAATATTGGCCGATGCACCAGGAGAAGCTGAAGCCGTCGAGCCGCGAAGGGTTGGCCTGGATCGTCAACAAGCACATCCTGCCCGCGCTAGGAAGCGTGCCGCTGGCGAAGATCGACCGGTTCACTCTACAGATGCACCTGAATACGCTCGGCAAGAATGGCTATGGCGAGTCGGTTCTGCATAAGGTCAGAACGTACACCAGCGCGATCCTAGACGAAGCATTTGAGCAGGGGCTAATCGGACGGAATCCGGCGCGAAAACTGGATATGCCAGCTGCCCAGCGGAAGGATCGGCCGTTTCTAAGTTCGGACCAGGTGCGGGCGTTGCTCAATGTGGTTTCCGGGCGAGACCGGCTGATCTTGCGCCTATTTGTTACATGCGGCCTGCGCCCGGGAGAACTATTCGTGCTCCGGTGGGACGATTGGACGCCGGGGCAACTCAGGATTGACGAGGCGATCTGGCGCAGCCAGATCGGTTCACCGAAAACTCGCAAAAGTTTGTCGGTTGTATTCCTTCCTCCTCGCCTGGAGGGCGAGTTGGCGCAGTGGAGAGAAGAATCCTGTGCACGAGAAGGATCATCCGACTTCATATTTCCACTCAGAGCAGGTAAGCCAGTGCCGAAGCGGCTATGGCTGGAGGATGTTCTGCGACCCGCAATCGAATCACTGAAGATCCACGTTGATTACCGAATCCTACGCACGACATTTTCAACGCTAATGCAGAAGCATGGTACAGTGAAAGACATTCAGCAGATGATGCGCCACGCCAGCCCCAACCTGACAGTTGGAACGTATATGCAGGCGATCCCTGAGAGCGTGAAAGAGGCAGTCGGAAGTTTGGAGAAAGCACTTGAAAGTCCGACAGTGAATTGAACACAATTGAACACAAGCCCTTCGTAAGTTATTGGGGCGGTTAGCTCAGTTGGTTAGAGCACCTGCCTTACAAGCAGGGGGTCGCAGGTTCGAGCCCTGCACCGCCCACCATTGTTTTCAGAGGCTTGCCATCACTTCCTTGCCGACCACCTCCCTGATGTCCACACAGATGTCCACATGGACCCTGATTTACCCCCCCTTTGGAGGCTGATCTATGCCACTTTACATGTGCCGCTGGCCGAACGGTGATTG
>JADFGZ010000283.1 GCA_022567475.1 Acidobacteriota bacterium
TCTCGTTGCCGCCAAGCCCGTCCCCACCAGAACTTGCGGCTTAAATACCGAATCCGCTTCCCGGTGCTCGGCCTCGGCGCGCGCCACGGCCACCTCCGCCAGCAGGACATCCCGGTTATTTTCCAGAGCCAGAGCGACGGCCTGCCGGAGGGTGATGCGGCGGGCCCCGGCCAGAGGCGCCGGCGAGAAGTTATCTTGCGCCACTAGAGTCTGCGGCAAGCCCGGCCAGACGGTCAGCAGGGCACAAGCCCCGAACAGGATGATTCGGGACAAATTTTTTACAACATCTTTTTTTACAACGTCGTTTTTTACAAGCTCGTTTTGCATAACCTCACGCTTCCGTTCGAGAATTAGAGAAAGTGCCGAACTGCCCGCCACCCTCACCAGCGGCGGCAGCCGGTTTATTCATAACGCAATGCTTCGGTTGGATTGAGCCTGGAAGCCCGCTCGGCGGGGATAATGCCAAAGACTACGCCGATCAGGCAGGAAACCAGAAAGGCGATGAGAATCGACGGCACAGAAATCGGGATGTACAACTCGGTGACAAAATAGCGGACCGAAAGCGGCAGGCTGATCCCGAACACAATCCCCACCATCCCCCCGGCCAGGCTGATAAACAAAGCCTCGGTCAGAAACTGCATTCGAATGGCGCGGCGCCCGGCTCCGAGAGCCATCCGCAATCCGATCTCCCGGGTCCTCTCCGTGACCGTAACCAGCATGATGTTCATAATGCCGATGCCGCTGATGATGAGCGCGATGGCGGAGACCAGCAGCAGGACCAGCGACAAGGCCGTGGCGATATTTCCCGCCGCCGCCAGTATTTCGGCAAGATTCTCCACCCGATAAACAGCGCTCGACCGATGCCGGGCCGTGAGGACTTGCAGTATGGCACGTGTGACCTCGGGGACGTTCTGGGCTTGGTCCGCCGAAGCATAGATTTGGTTCACGACAGGGGAGCCCGTGAAATAGGTCATCACGGAGATGGGCAACATCACCGTTTCGCGGGTGATCTCGGACTGGCCGAAAGTTTGCGCGCCTTCCTTGAACACCCCGATGACGTAAAACTGCAAACCATGGATTTTGATTTTCTTTCCCCCGACCCATCCATTCGGGAAGAGCGCCTCGGCCAGGTTTTCCGTCACCAATCCCACCTTGTTCCGCCGGTCCACGTCCTGCTCGTCGAAGAAGCGTCCGGCGAGGACCTTCAGGTTGCGAACGATGCGGAAGTCCGGGTCGGTTCCGATCAGAGTGACCTCGCGCTCGCGGTGGTCAATCAACACGCTGTCGCGGCCCAGAATAATGGCCGCCACGGCGCTCAGGTGCGGGACGCTGTCCCGGATGGCGCGCAGGTCTTGCAGGGTAAGAGCGTCGGAGATGGAGCCGCTTCCGGTGACGGAGTCATCGCCTTCGTGGTAGGCATAGATCATGTTGGCGCCTACCCCTTCGATCTGCCCCAGCACGTAGCCTCGGCTGGTGAGGGCGATGGTCGCCACCAGAATCACCGAGCCGGTGCCGATCACCATTCCCAGGGCGGTCAGAAACGTGCGTACTTTGTTGACCCTCAGCGCGTCATAGGCAAACCGCAGCGCCTCCCGAAGGTTTCGCAGAGATTCAAATACGGACATCAAATCACCCCGCGCCGTTTCGCACGCGCATTCCTTCCCGTAACGGCTCCTCGCCGGCCAGCGCCGCCTCATCTCCCTCTTGGAGCCCCTGGCGGATCTCGACGCGGGTAGGATTGGAGATTCCCGTTTGCACCGGCTGCCTCAGCAATGCTCCGTCCCTCACAATGTAGACGTATTGCCCGCCGCCGTCCTCTATGACGGCCTCCCGCGGAAGGGTCAAAGCCAGCGGTTGGCTTTCGGTGACAATCTCGACGTTCACGTTCATGTTGGGGATCATCGCCATCTCCGGGTTGTCCAAGGTGCAGGAGACTTCTCCCACCGTGCGCGTTCCCACTTCCTGTACTTTGGAAGGGAGACGTTCCACCACGCCCTGCCACTGCTTCCCCGGAAGGCCGTCCCAGGTAACCAGGACCGGTTGCGCCGGGGCCACGCGGCCCAGGTCCGGCTCGTCCACGAAGACGCGCACACGGACCCGGTTGAGGTTCCCGGTGCGCACCAGCAAGTCACCGCTTCTTACGTAATCGCCGGGCCGCACAGGCACCGCATAGGCAATGCCATCGAGCGGCGATACCACCGACGTAGCGCTCTGGCGGGACTGGGCCAAATCCAGCGCAGCACGGGCTGCCTGCACCCTCGCCTCGGCCTGCTCCCTGTCTTCCGGTTCATAGCGGTTGCTCAATTTCTGCTCCAGGATGGAAAGCTCCGTCTCGGCCCTGGCCAGCCGCACCCGGCTCTGCTCCAACTCCACACGGGCTACAGCGCCTTTTGCAACCAGACGCTCATTCTCCGCAACGAGTTTGGCGGCGTCATCACGCTCCTGTCCGGCAATCTTCAACTGCGCGCGCAACTCCCGAAGCTCCAGAGCAGAGCCTCCCTGTTCGAGAAGCCGCAATGCGTTTTCCGCCTCCCCCAGCTCCGCCCGGGCATGCTCCAGCGCGCTGGTAGTCTGTCTCCAGCTGAGTTCCACCAGCCGCTGTCCCTGCCGGACTGCATCCCCTTCCCGGACCAGCACCCTCGTCACCTCACCCTCGACTTCGGCGCGCAAATCTTGGAACTCTATCGGCTCCACTTTTCCGTTGGTGACGATCCCGGCGTGAATGTCCTGCCGCTCGACCTTTGCGGTGCGGACAAGCGGGACGGACCGCTGGCGGCTCCGGTAGACAAATACACCTGCTACCAGTATGATGAGCGCCAAAAAGAGCCAGAGGCGGCGGGATTTTTCAGTTGCCATGGAATTTGACCGGGGAAGCCTCCTATTTTGGAGTATAGCAAAGTTCCCTTCCCGGCCATGGTTGGCAGCATGCTTTTTTGCCGCGCCCGTGCTTGCGGAACTTCTCAAGGCCGGATCGGTTCCAAGACTAAAGCAAAGGAGCCAGCAGCTTGATTCAGCGAATGACGGTGAACGCAATCTTTCTGGTCCGGAGGTATATGCCGGCGCCTTACCTGTTCGCTCTGGTCCTCACTTTCGTCGCCGCGATCCTGGCAATGACCATCACACGAACGCCGCCGTCGGAGGTGGTGGACTACTGGTATCGCGGGCTCTGGGATATCCTGACCTTCACCATGCAGATGGTGCTGGTGCTGATGTGCGGTCACGCATTGGTGGATGCCCCATTGGTCAAGCGAGGCCTGGATTGGTTCAGCACCCGTCCTAAAACGGAGCGGCAGGCGGGAGTTCTTGTATTTTTGATCGGCTGGGCGACCGCTCTGTTCAATTGGGGCTTTTGCCTGGTGGTGGTCGGCGTCATGGTGCGGGAGATTCCCCGCAGGTTGCCGGGAGTATCCAAAGGATATCTGGCAGCCGCCGGCTATACCGGCTTTGCGGTGTGGGCATCGGGCCTCTCCAGTTCCATTGCCCTGGTCACCGCCACGGCCGGAAGTCCGCTGAATATCATCGATCTGATGGCCCACCAGACGTTCTCCCTCCGCGAGACCCTGTGGACCCCTTATAACATTTTTGGCGTGGCCGGCATGTTGGTCCTGATGCCGCTGCTGTTCTGGCGTATTCCTATCTCCAAATTGGAGCCACAGACACCGGCCCCGGAACAGCCTCCCTCCCCTATTGAGCCGTCAGCGGCAGAAGGAACGGCTCCGGCGGCGGAACGCACCCCGGCGGAAAAAATCGAGCAGAGCCGGGTGGTCACATTTCTGTTGGTGCTGATGGGCATGGGGTATGTCTATACACGGTTCCGCCAGGGCACATTTCATCTGGATTTGAACATGATGATCTTTCTGCTGTTCGTGCTCGGGTGGATTTTGCACGTCACACCGATCCGTTACATGCAGGCATTTCATGCCGGAGCCCGCGCCGCCGGTCCGCTGGTGCTGGCATACCCCCTTTATGGCGGGATCATGGGCCTGATGCGAGATACCGGCCTGGCAGACTGGTTTGCGCAACTGTTCGTATCGTTCTCGACCGCAGAAACCCTGCCCTTTTGGTCCTTTGTCAGCTCCAACGTTATCAACTTGTTCGTTCCCTCCGGCGGAGGACAATGGGCGGTCCAAGGACCTGTGATGGTGAAGGCGGCCATAGAGCTGGATGCCTCCCTGCCAAAGACCGCCATGGCGGTTGCCTTCGGTGATCAAACCTCCAACCTGTTGCAGCCCTTTTGGGCGCTCCCGATCGTCAGCATCGCCGCTGTGAGCGTGCGAGAGATGATGGGCTACTGTCTGGTAGCGCTGGCTATTGCCTTCCCCTTGTTTGGAGCCGCGCTGCTGATTTTCTAGTAAGACCGCTGGAAGGGAAAAAGAGGCGTACGATCCTCGGGGATTCGCAGGCTGAAGATCACTAATTTTGGTTCAGTGGAGTTTACGAACTGTGAGCGCACGCATTCAGGCTACTGCACGCGGTGAAAGACACCTTGCCAGTCTTCCCGAACGGGGTGAAACAGCTTACCGCCACGCAGAAGAATTCTGTGATACATGGTCGGTGGACTCAGCAGCCACCCAGAGTTTGTGGGCGCCACAATAGCCACAGCGGAATTCGAGCTGCCCGCCTTGGGTGATCTGCCTGGCTTGCTCCGCACTGAGGCTGAATTGTTTGCGCATACCGCAACTGGCACACTTTAGCTGGATATCCGCGATTTCCATGGTTGCTACCCCTTGCTATGACCCCTCAGTTGTAACCCTGCTGACCAACCGCCGTATCCTCTGCGGCCTTCCGGCCGGCCTGAGCATTAAAAACCCAATACCGACACCCATACTTCATCATTGATGTGATCGGATACTTTTGTCAGTTACTTTAGCTGGTGGAAAGCAAAGATGCTCACAACGCCCGGCTGGCTGTATCCCTAATATTCCTTCATCTCTCGCAGGCTTTTCCAGGAAAGTGCTATAATCATGCAGAATAGGGTTAATAGTGGAATTGTCATGTTTATTCAGTTGCAAAATGCCCGGATTTGTCTTGACTGCGATACCGTATTTGAAGAATTGCGCTGCCCTCGCTGCAGTAGCGTAAGCTTCCACCCCCTGAGCAGATGGATTCGCCCTGCTATCGCCGCCGAACCAGTTGCCTTGGCCAAAAAGGCAAGAAATTCTTCCCTTCTGTTGCTGGCTTCCGGAATTGCGTTTGTGGCCTGGCATTTTTTCACAAAGCACGACAACAACTCACCGAAGTGATTTTTCACGCTGCCACTAGTCGCGCCGGAGCGCTCGGTGGCCGGCGCAAGTTCCTATTTTCCTCCTGCTCCCATCCGTGAACTTCTGTGCTACACTGCCCCCAAATTGCATGCTGCAACATTTGCACATTGAGAGCTACGCTCTGATTGAGTCCCTGGACCTGGAGTTCCAGCCCGGCTTCAATCTGCTGACGGGGGAAACGGGGAGCGGCAAGTCGATTATCGTGGACGCCGTGGGGCTGCTTCTGGGCAAGAAGGCTTCGGCGGAGATGATCCGCGGCGGAGAAGCCCGGGCGAGGATCTCCGCCGTTTTTTCCTTCCCCCCGGCTCCAGCTTCCGGGTCTGCCGAGCGCTGGCTCCATCCGCTGAACCAGCTTCTTGCCGAAGCGGGGCTGGCCAACCAGGAAGATGAAGACCTCATCCTACAACGCGATATCATGCTCGGCGGGAAGTCCCGAACTTTTGTGAATCACCAGCCCGCCACCGTCGCCATGCCCAAATCGTTGGCTCCTTTTCTGACTGAGGTCCACGGACAGACTGAGCAGCAGGAGC
>JADFGZ010000284.1 GCA_022567475.1 Acidobacteriota bacterium
ACTCCTTATATGATGCAATTCAACCTCAACATCCAGAAGGAACTGACACGGAGCACTGTTTTAACCGTCGGGTATGTGGGGTCGAAAGGAATCACACTCCCCGCAGTTGCGGATCTCAATGCGCCCGTGTTGGATTTAAGGGTGGGTGACCGGATCGGCTTTACGGAAGCCACCATCGATAACGGAAGACCGAATCCCAACTTCGACGACATCCGCTACCGGTTTCCGGCGGTCGGTTCCTTCTATAACTCTCTGCAGGTGAGCTTGAAGCGGAGCTTCCGGCAGGGATTTCAGTTTGGAGCTTCCTACACCTTTTCGAAAACCGTGGATGACCTTTCCGGAAATCAAACCGCCGGGGATACCCAAACCGGTCCGAACTGGCTAACCCACTATTCCGACCACACGCTCTACCGGTCGGCCTCCGCTTTCGATGTCAAACACAACTTTAGCTTCAACTCCACTTATGAGTTGCCGATCGGCCCCGGAAAGATGTTCGGGGGCGGGCTGAGCGGCGTGGGGGAGAAAATATTGGGGGGATGGCAACTGGGCGGAATTTTGTCGCTGCGCACAGGATTCCCGGGAACGGTGCTGATTGGCAGCCGGATGACCGGCATTGGGATCCGCAATGATTTTCCCGATCTGGTTCAGGGCTTCAGCAACAACCCCATCGAAGGCGTTACGGCTGGCTGCGAAGCACAATTCGACAGAGGTAGCGTGGATGCCGGGCAAAAGCTGGGCACGCCGGAGCTGTATTATGATCCCTGCGCCTTTGCTCCGCCTCCAGGCGACGGAAGAAGCGAGGATTCGCTCCTGGGCAATCTCGGCCGCAACACGCTCAGGATGCCGGGGCTCGCCATCGTCGACTTTTCCTTGACCAAAAACACCTCACTATCGGAAAGCACCAATCTCCAATTCAAGTTTGAGACATTCAATCTGTTCAATCGCGTGAACTTCTGGGTCCCCGACCTGGGAGTGATGGACCGGCGTGGCCGCCTCGATTCCGACGCGGGACGGATCACGGACACCAATGCTACTGCCCGGCAGCTCCAGTTGGGTCTGAAGCTCATTTTCTAGTGCGGCGGGTTTGCAGCCGGCAAAACCAAGCTGGGATATAGACCACACGGAAACTCCATCCCGCTCCGGCGGGATGGAGTTTTTTTCAAGCAGAAATTCTTTCATGCATCTCTAGGCTGCATCATTAGCTTGCTAGCTTTCTTCAGCAGAAACCGTTCCTGAGGGAGGGCCAGAGGTGAAATCACGGAGAGATAAGAGATACCAGATGCCGAAGCATAGGAAGCATAGAGTGATCTTTTCTGTCCTGACAGCCTTTTTCATTGCTCTTTCGACGGGAAACCTCCAGGCGCAAAACCTCCCGCCGGAGGTGATCGCTTACCCGGAGATGATTGTCTATAACGGCCAGATCGTCACCATGGACAACCGGGCCAACAACACGGTTCCGGGCAGCATCGTCCAGGCCATGGCCATCCGGGACGGCGAAATCCTGAAACTCGGCGAGGATTCCGACGTGCTTCGGCTGGCCGGCCCCAATACCCGGCGCATTGACCTGAAGAACAGGACCGTGATTCCGGGATTGATCGACACGCACTCTCACCTGCACGATGGTTCGGATCACTGGGGCACATCCGGCATCGGCTCCGCAATCCGTGTCGAGGGGGAGACGCCGGAGGAGTTGGCCGTTAATCTGGAGACCGCCGTCCGGGACGCCGTCGGGCAAGCCAGCCCAGGCTCGTGGATTCGCATCAGCCTGGGGACCGACGCCGCCTACCAGCTCATCGTCCGGCAGAAAAAGTTCATCCGCGCCGACCTGGACCGCCTGGCGCCGGAGAATCCGGTCCACGTATCGATCCGCACCATCGGGCTGCTCAACGGGAAGGGCATCGAGGCCGTGGAGGAGTATTACCGCTCTTCCATCGTCGCTGAGGCTCTGGACCGAAAAACAGGAATCGCCACCTTTGGAACGGAGTTTAACCGCGCGATTCCCGTCATGCTGCTGCAGAATCGTCCGGACGTTTTGACCGAGAACGTTCGCAAGGAGATGGAAGAATGGGCCACCTTCGGGATCACGACCTTTTCTTCTCACATCAACGTGCCCGGCCACGTGAACGCCTATGCGGAACTCAACCGCCGGGGAGCGATGCCCATTCGCTTCGCCTGGACGCACCGCTCCGGCACCATCTTCAATCCGAACGCCAGCGCTTTTTACACGCGCATCGGAGATCTCTCCGGGAGCGGTTCCGATCACTGGTGGAACATCGGGGTCACGGTCGGCCATTTGGATCAATCCTATCCGGGCATCGCCACCTCCGCCCCCGCCAGGCCGGAAATTAAGGAGCGCGAGATCAACCTGGGGCAACCCGGAGACTTCAAACGCGGCGTGATGTTTGACATGGTCCGCTCCGGATTGCGAATCACGGGGACGCACATCGCGGGGGACATCGCCGTAGAAAACTTCCTGGATATCATCGAAGAGGGAAGCCAGGCCGCCGGCATGACGCTGGAGCAGGTGCGAAACAGAAAGCATGTGATTGACCATTGCACCATGGGTCCCCGGCCGGAGCAGCACGAAAGGCTCATCAGGCTGGGCATCACCATGTCGTGCGCTCCCAAGTACATTCCCAGCGTCGCCCCGCGCGTCCTGAAGGACTATGGCGAGCGGTACCTGACTTGGGTTGTCCCCATGAAAGCGTTGCTTGATTCCGGCGTAAAGCTGGTGTGGCAAATCGACCAGCACCCGGTGGGAGGAAGCGCCTTTCAATACCTGGAGCTGCCCATCACGCGGAAGGGGCCGGATGGAAGAATCTGGTCTCCCAGCCAGCGCCTCGACCGCGTGGTCGCGCTGAAGGCGGCCACGTCCTGGGCGTCGGAATACGTCCTGCGGCCGCAGGTGCTGGGGACGCTTGAGACCGGCAAGTGGGCTGACTTCCTGATTCTCAATCAAGATTATTTTCGCGTTCCAGAGGACGACATCAGCGAGGTGCGCCCGTTGATGACCGTGGTGGGCGGCAAGACGGTCTACCTCGATCCCGGTCTTGCGAACGAGACCGGCATGGAGCCCACGGCGTTTCAGCCCGACTTTGCAAAATAGACTTGGTGTAATCTGCCAGCGGAACCCTGGCAGGATGCCGGGGGTGACAGATTGTTTTCCGGAAACCTCTTCAAAGGAGTAAGCACTCATGGCAACGGGTAAAACTCGTCCATCCCCTTTAAGCGCAAGGGTGATTCTGTTCGCACTGCTTGCAGTTATCGGGACCATCACGGGTTTCGTGCTGTCGAGCGGCGGCGAGTTGCAACAAAACTCCGCCGGCCGACCTCAATTGGTCTCCGTCTATCCACTCCCGGCAATGGACGGGGAGATGTGCCAGTGGGCGCCTGCCAGCGCCACCAGCAGCATGCTGGCCAGCTTGCGGATGCAACAACGCTCGGCGGCGGCGCAGAGTTCCGATTTCGAAGAGGTCTCTCAGCGCCCCCCCCTGCGAGTCATCCGCGACCCCTACGCCGCCTACAGCGCCGTGGCGGTGGACGTCACCCGCGGAGAAGTGGTCCTGACGGATGAGAACCTCTTCAACATTCTGGTTTACGACCGGCTGGACAACACCCCTCCCACCGCTGCCATGACCGAGCCGAAGCGCATGATCGGCGGGCTCAAAACGAAGATCGAGTTCCAATGCGGCCTGTACATCGACCCGGCCAGCGGAGATATTTACGCCGTCAACAACGACACGGTGGACACGCTGGTGATCTTTAACCGCGATGCAAAAGGCGATGTTCCGCCGACGCGCGAGCTGTACACGCCGCACGGGACGTTCGGGATCACAGTGGATGAGCAGCGCGAGGAGCTTTTCCTCACCATCCAGCACGACAACGCCGTCGTGGTCTTCAACAAAATGGCCGTAGGAGACGAGCCCCCCATCCGGCTCCTGCAGGGAGACCGCACCTTGCTGGCAGACCCTCACGGGATTGCGTTTGACCCGGAAAGCGACTTGATCTTCGTCACCAATCATGGCTCGGTCAAGCGAGTTAGCCCGGAGATCCAAAATGCTTCGGGCTACCTCGGCCGGGGCGCCGAAAAGGAGAACTGGCCGCTGGGTCAGGACCACTCGATTCCCGGCTCCGGCAAGTTTATGCCTCCCTCCATCTCGGTGTACCGGCGCGATGCCATCGGAGACAGTTCCCCGCTGCGGGTGATCAGCGGCCCCAAGACGCAAATGAACTGGCCGACGGGAATCGCCATGGACCCGGAACGCGGCGAAATCTACATTGCCAATGACGCGGATCATTCCATCCTGGTTTTCAGCGCCTCGGCCAGCGGCGACGTGGCGCCCCTCCGCGTCCTCAAAGGTCCGAGGAGCCTTATCAAGAATCCCACGGGCGTCTTTCTGGACAGCAAGAACGACGAGGTGTGGGTCTCCAACTTCGGCAATCACACGGCCACGGTCTACAAGCGCGGAGCCTCCGGCGACACAGCGCCTCTGCGCGTCATTCGCAGCGGGCCGCTCGACGCCCCCACGCCGGGCATGGGCAATCCCCACCCGGTGGCTTACGACAGCAAGCGGGAAGAGATTCTGGTTCCCAACTGAGTGGCCCACCCGCAGATTGCGGCATTCGCCAGGCTGGCGGATGGAGGCGCAAAACCGACTCGGTTGCTTGCGGGACAAAAAACTCTGCTGGGCCGCACCATGCACGCGATCTCCTATGACGCGATCCACGATGAATTCGTCGTGCCGCAGCAATTCGGCCAGGCGATTCTGACCTTTCGCGGCGGGGCCAATGGGGAAGAAGCTCCGATTCGCGTCATCCAGGGGTCGCGCACGCAGTTGAGGGATCTGGCCCGGCTGGATGTCGACCCGGTCCACAACGAAATTTTCGTTCCCATGAGCGACTCCGTGCTGGTATATGACCGGGAGGCCAGCGGCAACGTGGCTCCGATCCGGGTGATTAAGGGTCCCGACACACAGCTCGGCGCCGGCGCACTTGCCGTAGACCCGGTGAACAATGTGCTCGTTGTCTCGGGAAGGACCCCGGGGGGACAAGATCGAAGAACCTATCTGCGGATTTTTAACCGCACCGATGAAGGCAACGTGAAACCGAAACGTGTCATCGGCGGTCCTAAAAGCGGCCTTCGGCAATTGGGGGGACCCTTTACGGTTTACCCGCCACGGGGCTTGATCATCGCCAGCGTCCGCGGACAAGCCGGCGTGCTGGCCTCCGATGAGAGCTATGTCGCCGTGTGGAGCATCGAGGACAACGGGGACGTTCCGCCGCGATGGAAAATCGGAGGACCGCAGGGCGTCTTGCGGATGCCGCGCGGGGTGACTCTCGATCCCAAAAACAAGAACCTCATTGTCACCGACAAGCGGCTCAACGCGGTGCTGACGTTCCACTTTCCGGAAATCTTTTGAGCGCCGGGACGTTTGTTCGTTGCAGCCCTCTTTACACCGTCCTTCGAAATGCGGATGGACCTCGTCAGGACATCATTCTTGGAAAGGCAAGGGTAATGAAAATGCGTGTTATGAAAAAATGGACAGTCTTCATGCTGCTTCTTGGGGCCGCAGGTTTATTTCCTGGCAGTCGCGCCCTCGCCGCAGGGATGGAAGCGGACATGGTGATCTACAACGGCAAGATTCTTACTGCCGACAGTCCGGACCCCAACGGCTTCACCGTCGCCCAGGCCGTAGCGTTGTATGACGGCAAGATTATCGTTGTGGGAACCAATGAGGAGGCGCTGGAGATGGCGGGACCCGGCACCCGGAAAATCGATCTG
>JADFGZ010000034.1 GCA_022567475.1 Acidobacteriota bacterium
TTGCGAAAAACGGCCCGTGAGCATGAACCAACTGGAGGCCATCGTCAATGAAGCCGAAGGTTTTTTCGCCGAATCCACGGACCGCGAACGTCCTTCCAGCGAGATCGGCCAGCTACTGATGGACCGGCTCCGGGAATTGGACAAGGTAGCCTACGTCCGCTTCGCCTCTGTTTACCTGGATTTCAAAGACATCAAGGAATTCATGGACGAGCTGAAAGGGCTGCTGCGCCCGGGCCACTCCTGAAAACAACACCAGTCATACCGCCCCTTCCTGCTTCTTCCTCACCCTCAAACATCACAATCAAACCGGAGCTGTTGCCGACCGTTGTGACCCCTTGCCGAATCCAATAAACAGCCTACTTCGGCAGCTTGAGCAGGCGGCGGGCATTCTGCTCGTAGATTTTCTCCCGGTCCGAGGGCGTCAGCGTCGCAGCCTCGATGGCGCGGATGGTCTCGCGGATAAATCCCGGCCCCTTTTCCGGGTCGAAGGGCATATCGGAACCGAACAGCACCTGGTCCACCCCGAAAAATGCGATGCCGCACTCCAGCGGCCCCACCGCGCCGAATACCGCCGTATCGGCATAGAACATCCGAAAATAATCGATGGGACGGCGCTTGAGGTTGCATTTCACCAAGTCGTTGTCGGCCTCCGGCGTGCGGGCTCCCAACTGGTCCAGGCCCGGCCCTACGCGGCCCTCAAAGTAGGGCACCATCGCGCCCGTGTGGTGCGTGATAATTTTCAGGTTGGGAAAGGCATCGAACAACCCGGAGAAAACGATGCGGCCCATCGCAACGCTGGTCTCATACGGCCATCCAAAGACCCACCACATTTCGTAGCGGGACTTCTTTTCCGATGGATAATCGGAAAAACTAGCAGGACGCGCCGGATGCAGCCAGATGGGCAGGTCGTGCGCGGCCATTCGCTCAAACAGCGGCCGGAACTCGGGTTCATCGAGAGGCCGCCCGTTGACGTTGCTGAATATCTGCACGCCCCGCGCCTTGAGGTCCCGCACGGCCCGGTCCAGTTCCGCCACCGAGGCCTCCGTATTGTTCATCGGCAAGGACGCCACAAAAGCCGGGAAACGGTCCGGATGCTTGGCCACCAGTTCCGCCATCCCGTCGTTGGCAATGCGCGCCAGCTCGGGCGAAGTCTTGGGGTCTCCAAAAACCTCCAGAGGAGGCGAGGCCAGCGTGAGTATCTGCTGGTAGTCACCGAACTGATCCATAATGCGGAACCGCAGTTCCAGATCGACGAGGACGGGAATCTCGCGCATCCGCTTCTGCATGTGACCGGCGCGGTCAGAGAGCTTCATCATCCTTTCGTAAAAAGCTGTGGGAAATATGTGAGGGAAAATATCCAGCTTCATGGCGACCTCCTAAAAGAATGTATTGTGCACTCCGGCGGATTTCCTTGCGCAGCTCTTTAGTAACTGCCGCTTGTTTACTAATTCCCAAAGCTCCCGAATCAAGTGGCGGTCTCGGTCATGCTGCGGAGCCGTTGCCAGGTGAGTCCCTCGCGGGCGGCCAGCGGAAGGCCGGGAACGAGCACGATCATGTAGGTGAGCAGCCAGAGCACGATGGCCACGCTGGTAGCAACCTCCAGAGGAATCCCAAACAATTCCGTCAGCGCCACGACGGTGGCCACCTGCGTTCCTCCCCCGACGCCGGGGATCAACAGCAGGGAACCCACGACGGTAATCGCCAGCAGCAGCAATACGGCTCCCAGGTCCAGCCGGGTCATCGGCCATCCGAAGGCGCGCGTAACGCTCCAGTATGTCAGAACCACCGGCGCCCACACCAGCAACGAGTAGCCCGCCGCAGCCAGGAAACCGGAAACACTTTCAATGCTCGCCAAGCCGCCCGAAAAATTCATCAGCATCTTCTCGAGACGTTCCCGATGCCGTTCCGGCAGCATCCACGCACAGCGCAACAAAAGTGCGATTGTGACTTTCGCGTTGGAGCGCAATAGCACGAGCAGCATCGCCACCAGAACAGACACCACTCCCAGGAAAATTCCGCCCACCCGCAAACGAACCATCGCCTGTGAGCCGTTCGCAAGGAAATCCGAGCCAGGAGAAAGCAGCAGCAGACCCGCTCCCAGCAGAACGCACATCGCGAGAGCGTCAAAAATCCGTTCCAGGGTCCAGGCAGCCAGTTGGGAGGAAAGACCGAGCTTTTCTTTGCGCGCGATCAAGTAGGGCCGCACGAATTCTCCCGGACGCCCCATCAGCGCCACCGCTGTAAATCCAATCAACGTGGAAGCGAAAATATTATCCAGCCTCCCTTTCTTCATCGGCAGCAGAAAGGTGCGCCATCGGAGGCTGCGAAAAAAATAGCTGGCGAAGATCATGAGGGCGGCCAGCAAGACGTAGGAAACCCGCACCTGAGCCAGGGTTTGCCAAAAACGGCCGGTATGAAACTGCTGCCACTCCGGATTGGCAGCCAGCCTGTAGGCGATGTAGGCTCCCAAAACAAGCAGGAGGAACATCGTGCTGAGAACTTTCACTCGATACGTCATATCGGCAAGTTGCGGTCTCGTTGTGGCTTGTAGAGAAAAGAGAAACAGGTGTGCGGCGGCGGGATTAAACCCACTCCAAAGCGCCCTTTTTGTAGATCCAGATGTAACCGACAATCAGGATAGCCAGGAAAATTCCCATCTCGACCAAGCCAAACAGTCCTAGCACTTTGAACTGCACAGCCCAGGGAAACAGGAAGATGGTTTCCACGTCGAAAATGACAAAAAGGATGGCGACAATGTAGAAGCGAATGGTGTAGCGTCCTCGCGAGTCCGATCCCGGGTCGATGCCGCACTCATAGGGCATGAGCTTCTCTTTGAAGGGAGCATCCGGCCTCACCAGCTTGGCCGCCAGCAAGGTGACCACGGGAAAGAGCGTGGCAATCACCAGAAAGATCATGATGGGGATATATGCAGAAGGCACAATCGGACTCCCTGACGTTCGGTAACCGCGAACGCCATTGTACCACAACTTCCAGCAGCACAACTCCCGGCAGTTTTTTCCATACCTCGTTGACACTATTTGCGACACGATTTGCAACTCAGCAGAACTACAATGTTTTTCCGCGTTTTTCCGCGCAAACCCTCCTGTCAGTTCTCAGTGCCGGTGCGCCATCGGCGCCGACAAGACTATGATGTTCAACACCGTATAAGCGATGGCAAACAGCAGAATGGGAAGCGCCGTGCGAAAAGTCAACCGGGACTGGGCGGCGTTCCGCCTCACCACGGCAACTCCCACGCGAATGGCCAAGTAGAGAGCTCCAATGAATGCCACCCATTGAAGGTTGGATCGTAGAGATTCCCCCACGGCTGGGTGAAATGCCCCTAGAAATGCCCCTAAACAATAGCTTGCGGGAAGCCTTCTGGAACTTCACACCTCCGTGCAGCCAGCAACGCTCCACATGCTGTGGAGTTGACAGCACAACGAGTTCTCGCCAAACGAACGGCGGGGAATACTTTATGGAACAAAACATGCAACGGGTAGCATTGCGAATCCATATGGGGGTAACTATAATCCAGCTGAGTTTCCCCAGCGGCAGGTTTCCTGGCACGGAGCAAGGGACGCTCGAAACTTATGATGAGTTCTCCACAGCTTGGGCATGCCGCATTCGTAAACCTTCCACCTGTCATCCAGCGTGCGAAGAAATCCAGTGAGGGGTGATCGCTATGGATTTTGATCTGAACGAGGAGCTGCAAGCCATCCAACAAGCCGCGCGGGAGTTTGCCGAAAAGGAAGTCGCCCCTACGGTGGACAAGGACGACCGGGAACATCGTTACCGCAAGGACCTGGTTCAAAAAATGGGCGAACTGGGATTCTTTGGCTGCGTGATCCCGGAAGAGTATGAAGGCACGGACTCCGGGTTTGTCTCCCTGGTCGTCATTACGGAAGAGTTGGCGCGCATTCACAGCTCTTTGCGGGTGGCGATGAATATGCAGATCGGCCCTGCCCGGACGATTGTCGAGTACGGCAACGAGGAGCAGAAAAAGCGCTTCGTGCCCAAAATCGTCACCGCGGAATGGATCAGTTGTTTCGCCATCACCGAGCCGGACGCGGGCTCGGACGTGGCGGCCATGCGGACCCGCGCCACCCTGGAGGGAGATCATTACGTTCTGAACGGCAGCAAGACCTGGATCTCGAACGCCCAGGTGGCCGACGTAGCGCTGGTCTATGCCTACACGGACCCGGGAAAAAAGCACCATGGCATGTCGGCCTTCATGGTGGAGATGCACCAGCCCGGTGTCAGTTCCAAACCGCTTACCGAAAAACTGGGATCGAATGCCTCTCCTACAGGAGAACTGTTTTTCGACAACTGTAAGGTGCCGAAGGAAAACCTGATCGGAAAGGAAGGGGAAGGTTTCAAAATCTGCATGGCGGAGCTGAACCACACGCGGCTCTCCTGCGGGGCCGGAGCCGTCGGCGTGGCCCGCGCCTGCCGCGAGGCGTCGGTCTCCTACGCCAACCAGCGGGTCCAGTTCGGCCAGAAGATCGGGGAGTTTCAGATGATCCAGGACATGATCGCGCAGATGGTGGTGCAAGAGGACGCCGCCCGTCTTCTGCTGTACCGCGCCGGCACGCTGAAGGACCAGGGCCGCCCCAACAATCTGGAAACCTCCATCGCAAAGTATTACGCCGGAGAGGTCGTCGCCTATTCATCCGACTGCGCCCTGAAAATATACGGAGCCTACGGCTATTCCAAAGACTATCCCGTGGAGCGTTACTTCCGTGATTCCCGCTCCTATCAAATCGTGGAAGGCTCGGCGAATATCCAAAAGTTGATTATCGCGCAAGACGCTCTAGGATACCGCAAGGCCAACCGCTAAAATAAGCCGAGTCCATCCGGCAAGAAAACCAATCGCCTGCGGCTACCCAGCCAGCGGCCCATCAGCCAGATGCCAGTCAGCCAGTTGCCAATCAGGAGGAAAAGAGCTGTGAGTACAATGGACGAGAAAGTATCGGAGTTGCTCGCGCGCAAGCAGAAGCTCAAAGCGGGCGGAGGCCCCAAGGCCGTCGAGAAGCAGCACGCCAGCGGAAAGATGACCGCGCGCGAACGCCTCGACTATTTCTTCGACCCCGGCACCTTTGTCGAGTTTGACCTTTTTGCCAGGCACATCGGAACCGATTATGGACTGGACAAGGCCGAGCTGCCCGCCGACGGCGTGGTCACAGGACACGGCAAGGTAGCCGGGCAGGATGTCTTCGCCTACTCGGAAGACTTCACCGTCGTCGCGGGAACCTACGGAGAGCGCCACGGCAAGAAGATCTCGAAAACAGTGGACATGGCCCGCAAGATGGGCGTGCCCGTGGTGGGAATGAACGACTCGGGCGGCGCCCGCGTCACCGAGGAGATGGGAGCGCTGAGCGAGTATGGACAGCTCTTCTTCCGCCATGTCCGCACCTCGGGCGTGGTCCCTCAAATTGCTCTGATCCTGGGGCCGGTGGCGGGCGGCCAGGCCTACTCCCCTGCCCTGATGGACTTCATCTTCATGGTGGAAAAAACAAGCTACATGTTCATCGCGGGCCCGCCGCTGGTCGAGGCCGTTGTATTCACCAAGACCACCAACGAGGAGCTGGGAGGACCGGCGGTCCACGGCGCCGTCAGCGGCGTCTCAGACCTCACCGCCACTGATGACAAAGATTGTTTGGACCGGACCAAGGCCCTGTTGAGTTATCTGCCTCCCAACTGCAATCAACAGCCGCCCCGGCGCGAGCCGGGCGACGACCCGCAGCGTCCATGCCCAGAACTGCGAAAAATTATCCCCGCCGAGCCCCGCCGCTCCTACGACATCCACGACGTGATCGCCCAGATCGTGGACAACGGCGAGTTCTTTGAGATCAAAAAGGAATACGCCCTCAACCTGGTGGTGGGCTTTGCGCGGCTTCACGGGCGCCCGGTGGGCGTGGTGGCCAACAACCCTCTGGTCAAGGCCGGGTGTCTCGACATCAACGCTTCCGACAAAGGAGCCCGCTTCATCCGCTTCTGCGACGCCTTCAACATTCCGCTGATTAACCTTCAGGACATCCCCGGCTTCCTGATCGGAAACGAGATGGAGCACAAGGGCATCATCCGCCACGGGGCCAAGATGCTTTTCGCCTACGCCGAGGCCACCGTTCCCAAGATCACTACGATCTTGCGCAAGGCTTACGCGGGCGGCTATCTCGCCATGTGCAGCAAGGACCTGGGCGCCGATTTCGTCTTTTCCATCCCCACGGCGGAAGTTTGCCTGATGGGGCCGGAAGGGGCCGTGAATATCCTGTTCCGCAAGGAACTCAGCGCCGCGAAGGACCCCCAGGCGACGCGACAGCAGCGCTTGGGAGAGTTCTTCGACAAATACGTGAACCCGTACTACTCGGCGGCCCTCCAGCACGTCGATGACATCATCGACCCGCAGGATATGCGCTCCAGCATCATCCGCGCTCTGGAGGTGAGCCTGAACAAGCAAGACGAGTTGCCCCGCAAAAAGCACGGCAACATGCCGCTCTGAGCAGTCTGCCGAAAGGCCGGTAGGACAGGCATTCTTGCCTGTCAACCCAAGAGGAACCCTTCTGCGGAAAGCCGGTTGGTGATAGTATGAGTGGCTTGTTCGCACTCGTGCTGGCACGTTGCCTGCAATATTCATCGAAAGACCCTCATGAAGGAGAGCCCATGGCAGAATCGGTGACGGCACCCATGGTTGGGAAGGTGTTTGAAATTCAGTGCAAGGTCGGTGACAAGGTGGAAGAGAATCAGGTGCTTCTGATTCTGGAAGCCATGAAGATGGAGATCCCCGTGGTAGCCCCCGCGGCGGGCACAGTCAAAGAAATCAAGGTCAAGGTAGGAGAGACCGTGGAGTCCGATTCGGTTCTCGCCATCCTGGAGTAAAGCAGGTGAGAGGGGAACAACGCCAAGATGGCCACCCCACCCAAAATCGGTTACCTCGTTCCCACGCGCGATGCGGTCATGCGGGCTCCCGGCGGCCGTGCCGACATTCACCGCATGGTGCAACTGGCAGTCCAGGCCGAACAAAAAGGGTTTGATTCTGTATGGATCGGCGACAGCATTCTGGCGCGGCCCCGCTTTGAAGCCCTGACCACGCTGGCCGCCATCGCGGCCCGCACTGAGCGCGTCCAGCTTGGGACTGCGGTTTATCTTTCCCCTCTGCGCCACCCCGTGGCTCTGGCTCATACAGCCGGCACGCTGGACTTGCTCTCGAGCGGACGGTTTCTGTTTGGCATCGGCCTGGGGCCGCCGACTCCGCCAGTCCGGGCGGAATACGCAGCCTGCGGAGTCGATTTCCGCAAGCGCGGCATGCTCCAGGAAGAAGGCTTGCAGATCATGAAGGGCCTGTGGACCGGCCAGCCGTTCAGCTTCCAAGGAAAACATTTCTCGCTGCAAAACGCTACTCTGCACCCGCTGCCTGCCCGCGAGGGCGGCCCGCCGGTGTTGCTGGCCGCCGCTGCGGAACGCCCCCTGCGGCGCATCGCCCGGCTGGGAGATGGCTGGCTGCCGATCAGCCCCACTCCGCAGGATGTCTCCGAGCAGTGGGAGCAGTTGCAAGGCTATTGCGCGAAAGCGGGGCGCGACCCTGCCAGCCTCCAGCGGATTCATTACGTCACCTTGAACGTGAACCGGGATGTCCGGCGGGCGCAGCAGGAATGCGAAGCTTTCCTCCAGGCCTACTATGGCGGGAACCACGAGCAGATTTCCCGCACGCAAGCGATTCAATATGGCGAACCGGAGCGTTGCGCCGATTTCTTGCGCGGCTTCATCCAGGCAGGCATCCGCCACTTCGTGGTCCGGTTTGCCACGAGCGAGCAGGAAGCGCAAATGGACCGCTTGTTGTCGGAAGTGGTGCCGTCTCTTTCGGCGGCTTCCGGTTGACAGTCTTCCGCGTTCCGGATCATAACTATAGTCCGTGGTCCGCCATGATCCGGGCCGGGATTTTTCCTTGGCTTCGATTGATTGTTTGCGGCGATGGCGGCAGGTAAGAAACTATGTTGGTGATGAAATTCGGCGGCACTTCTGTGGGCGATGCGCAATGCATCGCCAACGTAAAAGAGATTATCGCCCGCTCGGTTACGGAACGCTCCCCTGTGGTGGT
Organism: Acidobacteriota bacterium; assembly: GCA_022567475.1. Classification (GTDB taxonomy): domain Bacteria; phylum Acidobacteriota; class Terriglobia; order 2-12-FULL-54-10; family 2-12-FULL-54-10; genus JADFGZ01. Next base: position 8,096 of record JADFGZ010000034.1, read on the forward strand.
AGTGGTTTCGGCGATGAGCACGGTGACGGAAACGTTGATCGAAACGGCCCGCCTGGCCTCCCAGGGCGAACAGAGCGCAGTCGAAGAAAAATTGCAATCTCTCGAACGCAAGCACTCCCAAGTGGTGGAAGCGCTATTTCCCAAAGCGCATCGCCGGGCAGTGCAAAAAACCGTCACCGACATTCTGGGCGAATTTGCCAAGCTCTGCGCCGGCATGGCGCTGGTGGGCGAGATGCCGCTGCGAGCTTTAGACGCCGGATTGTCGGTGGGCGAGAGGCTTTCCTCCACGCTGCTGGCGCAGCACCTGGAAACCAATGGAATTGCGGCTCAGGCGGTGGACGCGTCACAGTGCCTGCTCACCGACGACAATTTTGGAAACGCCAAACCGCTCCTGAAGCATACTCACGACGCTATGCGCCGCGTCCTGCTTCCCCTGGCGGAAAAAAAGTGCGTGCCCATCGTGACCGGCTTTCTCGGGGCAACCCGCGAAGGAATACGGACGACGCTGGGACGGGGCGGCTCCGACTACTCGGCGGCGATTGTGGCCTCCTCGCTCGGCGCCGCCGAATTGTGGATTTGGACCGATGTGGATGGCGTGATGAGCGCCGATCCCAAGATGGTCGAGAAGGGCCGGATTGTGAAAGAGCTCACCTACGAGGAAGCCGCGGAGCTTTCCTACTTTGGCGCCAAGGTCTTGCATCCCAAAACGCTGGCCCCTTTGCAATCCAGCCGCATACCGGTCTACATCAAAAACACCTTCGCGCCGGAAAAGGCAGGCACGCGCATCGGACCGTCTCACGAGAACAGCCCGCAGGGAGCCAAGGCGGTGACTTCCATGGCGCCGGTCGCCTTGCTTACGCTCCGCAGCAACGGCACGCCCGGAACCACGGAGCTGCTGGCCCGCACCTTTGCGGCGTTGTCACACTCCCATGTTGATATTTTGATGGTGACACAATCATCCTACCAGGACAGCTTCTGCCTGCTGGTGCCGCAGTCGGCGGCGGAGATGGCTCAGGCCACCCTGGAGCACGCTTTTCGCCTGGAGCTGAGCCACCAGTACCTGGACCCGCTCGAACGGCAGGACGTGGCGGCCATCGCTTTGATCGGGGAAGGAATGAAAGGCACTCCCGGCATTGCCGCCCGCGTGTTCGGCGCTCTGGCGCGGGAAAAGGTCAGCGTGATCGCCATCGCGCAAGGCTCCTCGGAATCGAACATCTCGCTCGTTGTTTCCCAGGAAGGCCGCAGCGCGGCGGTCCGGGCCATCCACCAGGAGTTTCTCGTCCCCGCCGCAGCACAGTCCGTATGAAGCTGCGGAGACTCTTACCTGCGGCACAGCCACTCGATTCGTTCCGGCCGGAAACGCTCCAGTTGCCCGGCGGCGCTCCTCGGCTTCAGCAGCGGCAGGAGCCCTCGCAGCATCTCTGCCGATTCTGAATCCAGATCGAGAACGAAAACATCGGCCTTTTCGGCATGAGAATAATCCGAGTAGCGCAGGCCCTTTTTCACCAGACCGAGCAAGCCTTCCCAAAAGCTTCGCCGCACAAACAGGCGCTTGCGGGCGGCATTCTCTTGCGGCAGATCCAACGTCTCCTGGCCGCGGCGTAAGCGCACCAAAAAGCAATTTTCGGGCTGAAAAATCTGCGCCGGGTCCGGACCGGGAAATTCTTGCAGGATGCGATCCAGTTCTTCTTCGGGAATTTCCAAAGCCTCCCAGCGGTAACGGTACTCGCCCGTCGATAGGGTCCCGGCCTGGAGTATCCGCCGAACGCGGTGCGCATCCTTTCCCAGAACGGGCAGCATGACCTCGATCAATTCCGGCAGGCTGAAATCCCGCTGCAAGACGTGCGAGATGCTGACGTACTCGGCGGCCTCGGAGATGAGCTTGACTCGAATCTTGGAGGGTAGCGTTGGCATGAAAGCGACGCGCCGGATTCAGCGCTGGGGTGGCTCCAAAACCACTTTCAAATGGCGCCGGCCCACCTGCACCAGCAACTCATTGGTCCGGCTCGTGTCCAGGTGAAACAGCGGTTCGCGGCATCGGCGGCCATTGATGGAGACGGCTCCTTGCTTCAGCTTGCGAGCCGCCTCGGCGTTCGAGCTGGCCAGCCCCACGCCGGCAAGCAGCCGGTCGAGCTTAATGGGGCGCTCCTCGCCGGCCTTCCCCGGCTGGGCATTCCTTTTTGCCAGGACCCGGTCCGCCGACAGGGAGCGTGTCTCGATCTCGGCGGGCTGCTCCCGCTGCCGGAAGACCCGGCTGAACTCCTCCTCCGCCTGCCGCGCCTGCTGCGCTCCATGGAACTCTGTGATGATCCGCCGGGCCAAATCCATCTTGGTGGCCATGGGATGAACCGCGCCGCTTGCCACCTTCTGGCGCAGCTCGGAGATTTCCGGGATGCTCAGATCCGTCAGCAGCTCGAAGTAGCGGTACATCAACTCATCGGATATCGACATCACCTTGCCGAACATCTCCCCCGGCGGTTCGGTGAGCCCGATGGCGTTTCCGAGCGACTTGCTCATCTTCTGGACCCCGTCGGTGCCCTCCAGAATCGGCACCGTGATTACGGCCTGGGAGGGCTGGCCGTATTCCCGTTGCAGATCGCGGCCCACCAGGAGGTTGAACTTTTGGTCGGTGCCTCCGACCTCCACATCCGCCTTCAGGGCGACCGAATCATATCCCTGCATCAGCGGATAGAGCAGCTCGTGCATAAAGATCGGCACGCCCTTTTTGTAGCGGCCCTCGAAATCGTCGCGTTCCAGGATGCGGGCTACCGTGTAGCGGGAACAAAGCCGGATCATCTCTTCGCTGCTCAGCCTGGAGAGCCATGTGCTGTTGAACTGAACACGCGTCTTTTCCGGGTCGAGCAGCTTGAAGACCTGTGACTTGTAAGTTTCCGCGTTGGCAGCGATCTGTTCCGGAGCCAGGGGCGGACGGGTCACGGTCCTCCCGCTCGGGTCGCCGATCAAGCTGGTGAAGTCTCCGATCAGGAAAATCACGGTGTGACCCAGCTCCTGAAAATGTTTCAGCTTGCGCAGCACCAGGGTGTGGCCCAGGTGGAGGTCCGGGGCCGTCGGGTCACATCCCAGCTTGATCCGCAGCGGCGTTTTTGTCTCCCGCGAGCGAACGAGCTTCTGCCGCAGATCCTCCTCGCGGATGATCTCGACCGTGCCCCGGCGCAGGGCTTCCATCTGCCGTTCGATTTCCGGGTCCGGGGAACCTTTGGGAAGTTCTTGTGCGCTCATCGCACGGGAATTATAACACCTTGGCAACAGTTAGGCAGTGCGGCCCGCGCGGCTCTTTCCGGTTCGGGCGCTTGTACGATTCCCACCAGCGCCGTGCGAAATTGATTGCGCCCGGATGATAGCTTATCTTTCAATGGGAACTTCGCTGAAGGGTGGTTCCGCACGAATGAGCGGGCTCCCACCGGACCGATCGTGAGCAGCAAAGGAGATGAACATGGAAAAGGAACGTATCCGGATTGTAGCGGCCGTAGGAAGCGTGCGGCCGGGTAATTTCACTTTGAAGGCGATGAATCTGGTGCTGGATGAAATGGGCAGGCACAGAGACGTTGAGACGCAGCTAATTGATCCGGCCAAATTAAAGATGGCATTGCCGGGAACCGCGCAAGACAACTCGACAATGGAGGCGCTTCAAAAAATGGTCGCGGAAGCAACCGGCGTGATTCTAGCCACGCCGGAATATCACGGCAGCTACAGCAGCGTGATCAAGCTGGTGATCGAGCATTTGGGATTCCCGTCCGTGCTCAGCGGCAAGCCGGTGGCCCTGCTGGGCGTGGCTGCCGGCAGTATCGGAGCCATCAAAGCTCTGGAGCACTTGCGAAGCGTCTGCTCTCACGTGGGAGCCATCGTGTTGCCGGGACCTGTATCGGTGGCCGCCGTCCACAAAGTGTTCGACGACCAAGGCCGTTGTCTCGACCCGGGAATCGAAAAGCGAATCCGCGGGGTCGCAACGAATTTGGTTGACTACATCCGAAACACGGTCTGTCCCCGTGTCGCGCTGGAACAAATGGTTCGAGCCGACTCGAAATGAGTGCCCTTCTGGAGAGAAGGTAAGCGGACCGTAGGACAGGATTTGTTCGGGGTTGCAGCTACCGCCGGGCCTGCCGCCCGGAGAAGGCCCAGCAGACATCTCGTTTCAGTTGACCCACGGGCCCCGGCGCTGCTCCTTGCGGTCTCGTTCACGCGTGTAGACCTCAAACTGGCGCTGTCGGCGATGGCGCAGCCAGCGGTAATAGTGGTTTCGGAGGTCAAAGAAGACAGAGGTTCTTCGCAGGTAGAAAAATCCGACCACCATTCCGCCCAGGTGCGCTATGTGGCTGATGGAGCCACCTTGAGCCGACACGGCGGAAAGAAAGGCGATGCCGCCCAGGATCATGACCAGATACTTTGCGGGTATGGGAATCAGGAAGAAAAAGAAAATCGGGACATAAATAATCCGATTCGGAAACAGCAACCCGTAGGCCATCAGGATTCCGTATATGGCCCCAGAGGCTCCTACGGTGGGGATTACAGACGAGGGACTCAACAAAACGACGCACAACCCGGCGCCGATTCCGGTGAGGAAATAGTAACGCAGAAATCTCCGGCCACCCCAGGTCTTTTCCAGCTCCCCGCCGAACATCCAGAGGGCAAACATATTGAACAGGATGTGCCAGAAACCTGCATGCAAGAACATGTAGGTAACCAGTTGCCACACAGCAAAGCGGTGGACAACCGTGTAGGGGGTGAGCATCAGCAGCTCGCGGATCATCTGGCCGAATCCCCCTGCCCCGGCCAAAATCATGAAGACGAAGGCGGCAACGTTGGCGATGAGCAGCTTCTTCACGATGGGCGTCAACCCGCCGCCGAAGCTGAAACCGATGTTAGGCCGATAGGAACGGTAGTGCATCATTAACCACGCGAAAAACAAATAGGGCCGCTGCCGGGTGGCGTGATCGGAAGAAAGAAGCGCACCCGCTCACCCACGGCTGGTTCCAGCATAAGAAATTTGAAGGAGAATGTCTAGGAAGTGTTTCCCGAGGCGGCCGCCAAATATGTTCCGCACCAACGGGGGTGTTGGCCGACCTGGTTCCTGCCGGGATAATTTCAAATGGTCGAGCCCGTTGACTGGGGCTGAGCAACGCATCCTTCGCAAGTCCATTAGAGGAGATGGACCAATCGGACTCCCCAGTTCAACGGGCTCTATGTTGGGCTATTTCTGCGCCGGGCCTGCTGTATCCTCGCCCCGGAGCATCTCTCGGATGCCGCCCACCGAGCTCAGAATGCTGCTGGCCTCGAAGGGAAGGAATATTTTGGTCGCCTGTCCGTCGGCAATCTTTTCGAGCGACTCCAGGTACTTCAGGGCAATGAGGTAGTTTGCGGGGCTGGACTCGCCGAGGGCTCCGCGCACGCGGTTGAGCGCCTCCGCTTCCGCTTGGGCAATTTTCAGCCGGGCTTCCGCCATACCTTCCGCTTCCAAGATGGTGGAGCGCCTCTGTCCCTCGGCCCTGGCAATAGCGGCCTCGCGTTCACCCTCTGCGTTCAACACGGCTGATCTTTTTGTTCCCTCCGCCTCCGTGACCACGGCACGCCGTTCCCGCTCCGCCTTCATCTGCTTGGCCATAGCATCTTGAATTTCTTTCGGCGGCTCGATGTTCTTCAGTTCCACGCGATTGACCTTGACTCCCCACTTGTCCGTAGCCTCATCGAGCACGTTGCGCAGCTTGGTGTTGACCGTCTCCCGGGAGGTGAGGGTTTCATCCAGCGTCAGCTCGCCCATCACGTTGCGCAAGGTAGTCACCATGAGCTGGTGGATGGCAGCGCCCAGGTCCACGATTTCGTAGACAGCTTTCATCGGATCGGTAATCTGGAAGTACACCACCGTATCCACGTCCATGGTGACGTTGTCCCGGGTAATCACGGCCTGGGGCGGAAAGTCGATCACCCGTTCGCGCAGGTCCACATAGTTCACCTGCCGGCCCAATAGCGTAAACGGCCGAACGCTGTCTATGTAGGGCCAGACGAAGTTGATCCCACTCTGGGCCATCATGTGGAACTTGCCCAGCCGCTCCACGACTTTTACAGTGGCTTGCTGAACGATTTGGATTCCTTTCGCGGCCGTGACAAGAACAAAGATCACGAGCCCGACGATAATCAATGTACCTAAGTCCATAAAAACCCTCCTTAAACTGGTTTGACCCTGACTTTGTTCCCGACGATCTCTAGAACTTGCACTTTAGCCCCTTTGGCAATGTGCGTCTCGTCATCGCTGACAGCGGACCATACCTCGCCGCCGAGCTTCACCGAGCCGGGCTGGAGACTTCCCTCGATGGCCTTGAGCACCATCCCAGTACGGCCTAGCAAGGCTTCGACGTTGGTGGCGACTCCATGCGGGCTGCGGAACAGGACACTCTTAAATATAGTGCGCGAGAAAATGAGCAGCAGAAACGAACTAGCGAGAAAGACGCCGATCTGAGCGCCCCGTGGAACACCCAGGAAAGCCAGCAAGGAAGCCAGCAAAGCCCCCACTCCGAACCAGAGGAGAAAGAATCCGGAGAGTAACATCTCGGCCAGGCCCAGAACCAGGCCCAGAATCACCCAAACCTGCCAGGCGCTGATTTGCCCCAGCCAGCCTCGTATGCCAGCGCGTTCTGCCGCCTGTGCGGCCTGCGCTAGACTCTCTTCCAGCAGCTCCAGGTTATAGGCTTGCAGCAGATCTTCCCGATCCTCGTGTTGAGCCGCAGCCAGTTTCAGCCGTAACGCCTCCTGAGTGGTCAAAGTCAACAGCTTGCCCTTCTCCACCACTTCGGAGATCACCACATCTGCATCCACCATTGCTTCGGCCAGAGCGCCCGGATGCTCCCGACTCTCCGCCGTGGCTTTCATCTCCTTACGGAAATAACTGATCGTCTTTTCCCCTGCCGGCTCTAACCCCGTCCAAGTGACTCGCAAGGGCGCAGCCGCACCAATGGTGGCGCCTGGTGCCATCACGATTTCGTGGGTTGCCAGGGCTATCAGTGCCCCGGCGGAGATGGCGCGTCTGTTGATGAAAGCGATCGTGCGCAAGTTGGAATCCAAAAGAGCATCCCGTATTTCGACGGCCGCGCCCAGCTCCCCTCCGAACGTATCAATCTCGATGACAACCACCTCGGCACCCGCGGCCGCCGCACGCTCAAGCCCCTGGCGAACACGGCGAGCGAGCCGATCGTTTACAGGACCTTCAGCGAGAATTAAATAGGCCTTTGTTGGAGGTGCTGGCTGGTCGGCGACCGGTGATGTCTGTTGGGCAGCGTTTGCAGATACGCTCAAAGAAATAGCGCCCCGCCCTGCTCCCAAACTTCGGGACGGGGCAAGCCATCCAAGGCTGAGGGCAAGGCCGCAGGCGATCAGACCGAGCAGCAGTGACCCCCGCAGGGGAATAAGATGGGTCATCCAACTTTTCATCCCAATTTTTCCTGTGCCGTCATGAATTGGGACCGGTAATTTCTAGGACGAAAGGAAGCGAATATATATGACTCGCAAAGGATAGCCTTGTGAAACCTGCCCCGTCAACCTCTATCCTCTATCCTCATAGGGAAGCCAAGTCTGCCCGCCGGTCAAATACGCTTCTACGGGAGGGATCGTCAAGGCAACTAACGACGTAGTAATTCTGGGCAGTAATTCTGGGATGTTGCTGACACCTCTGGCGCGGGAGGTTCTACGCCAGCTTCGGGTAAGCTCCAGCTCCTGTAATGCGTGGCCTCCCTTCGTGCTAGGATATTTCTTATGACCGGGCCCGCTCGTTTCCACAGCAGCGTTCATGGCTTTGTTTTGACCGGAGGCCGAAGCAGCCGAATGGGCCGGGACAAAGCCCTGCTTCCGTTCGGAGACCGGTCGCTGGCCGCATGGATGGCGAAGGTGGTCCAGAAGGTATGCGGCGAAGTATCGCTGGTGGGCAGCCGTGCAAAATATTCCGGACTGGGATTTCCGGTGGTCGAGGATATTTTCACCGACAGCGGCCCCTTGGCGGGAATCCATGCAGCGCTCGTCCACTCCGACACGCCGTTCAGCCTGATTGTGGGATGTGACATGCCCAATCTCTCACCCGATTTCCTGGACCGGCTTCTGGAGATTGCCCTGGAAGGGGACTCGGACGCGGTGGTCCCGGAATCGGAGGCCTTCGGCTACGAGCCGCTCTGCGCGGTGTATTCCCGGAACTGCCTTCCCCGAATCGAAGAAGCTCTGCGAAACGAGGAGCGGAAGGTCAGCAGCATTTTTCCACGGCTGCGCGTTCGGCCGGTGATGTGCCGGGAATGGCAGGCATATGACCCGCTCGGAAAGTTGTTTCAAAACCTGAACACTCTGGAAGACTACGAACAGGCACGGACGAAACTCCTCAGGGAAAAGAGAACTTCCGCTGATTGACGAACGCTCGGAGAGCGATTGACGAGCAGGCGATTGACGAACGATTGAGGAGAGTTCTCGCGGGCATAGTTTTCGCATGGCTGGTCATTTCATCGAATTTCAGGATGTCTCCAAGTCCTTTGACGACCACCGGGTCTTGGAGGGAGTCCGTTTCCATGTCGATGCAGGGGAAACGCTGGTGATTCTGGGGCGGAGCGGGGCCGGAAAATCCGTGACGCTGGCTCACATCATGGGCTTTCTGAAGCCCGACGCCGGAAGGGTGTGGGTGGCAGGCGAGGACATTACAGACTACGATGAAGCCCAACTCACCCGGATTCGCAAGAAAGTCACCATGGTGTTCCAATCCGGCGCCCTGTTTGATTCCTTGACCATTTTTGAAAACGTCGCCTTTCCCTTGCGGGAAAGGGGCGGCTGGAACGAGGCGAACATCGAAGAGATCGTGGGAGGGTTGCTGAAACTGCTGGAAATCCATGAACTGGCCGATGCGCTTCCCTCCGAGTTGAGCACCGGCATGAAGCGGGCAGCCGCTATTGCCAGGGCGTTAGCCGCGCAGCCGGAAGCCATCCTGTATGACGAGCCCACCACGATGGTGGACCCTCTCATGGCTCAGCACATTGAGAATCTGATGGAGCGGCTGAAACAGCAACTCCGGCTGACCTCCGTCGTGGTAACGCATGATACCCGGCTGGCGAAAAAAGTCGGCGACAAGGTGGTCTTTCTGGATGCTGGCCACGCCACTTTCTTTGCCTCCGTGGAGGAGCTTTCCGCTTGCACCAACCCGCTGATTCAGGAATTCTTGCTGGAAGATGAAATCCCCTCTGCGCTGAGTTGATAGGGAACAACGGGGCGGCAGGGAAAAATCCTTGATCGGGTTGTCCGTTCCGGCGGCGCGCTCATGCGCTCATCGATCAGACACCCATGGAACCTTTCCCTTTCGGCCTTTTGAAGATGAGTTCTTTTAGTTCGATTTGATCCGGATTCAGCAGCTTTTTGACGCGGACGCTGCTGACCCCGGCTACAATGATGTCCCCAATCTCAGTATTGACCTCGTAATAAATCTTCAAGGCTTTCATTCCCCTGGTCTGCTTCTTATTATCTTCCGTCGGGTTCATATAATGCACCGAATCACTCTTATACCGATGGATCAAAAACAAATGGATCAACGTCATTAACCGTTTTTTCCGAAAGGTCTCGCTAAACGTATTTTGATCCCTAACAGAGAGAATATTCCGGCCCCGAAGGTCTTGTATATAAGCATATACAACGCTGGCGATTTTGTTGTTCGATTCATCTAAAATATTCATTTCCAGCAAATCTGACCCCGCGATATGGGGGCGCAGTTCCACGCGCAAATTCTCGCCGATCTGATAGTGCTTCGCCCATAGCTCAATCCAGCCTTCCAGCAATTTGGGTGGAACTTCCGTTTGAATTAAATGTTGATACTGTGTGGAACCCTTGCCCATTGCCTTGGTTGTTGCCGTGCGTCCGGACGTTGCCATCAGGGCCCCGTCGGCGCGAGGTCCGCCGACATAGGTTTGGGGGTTCTGATACGGTGAATCGATCAGCCGGAATTGCCGTTGCAGTCGCGCCAAAGCAAGCATTCCATCTTCCAGCAAAGCATGGGCGAATTGCTCCGAGGCCAGCCCGTCGATTTGATGGCCGCCATAGGTGATGAAGTTAAAAACGAACCCGAGCTTTCCCAGCTCTGTTGGGAAAACCGTCATTTCGTCCTCGCTCATGCCTGTCGTGTCCCAGTTGAAGGAAGGGGACAAATTGTATGCCAGCATCTTTTCCGGAAATACCGCATGGATCGCATCCGCATATTTTTTTGCATCAGCCAAATCCGCCGTCTTCGTTTCCATCCACAACAGATCGGCGAAGGGGGCCGCGGCCAGCGATTTTTCAATGGCATAATCAATCCCGCCTTGCACCTGATAATATCCCTCGGGCGTTCTTGACAATTCACAATCCCAGGGAGCCTCAATGCCCATGAACCGGGCTCTATCGCGGGCTTCGGAATGTGAGACCGTCCTCGCAAAATGCAGCCATTCGTCAATGGCCGCAGGATGCTGCCTTCCTTCTTCAATCTGGAACCCGATCAATTCCGCTACCGCTTCTGCATAGGTCTTTAATCCCGACTTCACTTCCCATGTTTCGACGAACTTGGTGACCACGTTGTCCAATGGCCTCGTGATGCGCTCTTCTTTCCCTTCCTTCAACGCCTTGATGTTTTCATCCATGTAAGCCAGCAGTCCTTCTTGCTGAAACCATTCGTACGCATCCTCGTATTCCAGAGGGGAGATTTTATACAGCAAGTGACCGTTCACATCCTTGATTCCCTTGTCATAGAATCTTTTGAGAATGGCAAGATAGCAATTCTTATAGCCCGGCAGGTCTATTTTCGTCGCGCCTAATATGAAAGGATGATCGCGCTCATCGCCGCGTCCATCCAGCAGTGTCGCCGCTTCGGCATCCGTTCGGGCAACAACCATTCCAGGCACCATCATCAGATCCAGCTGAAACCGCGCGGCATTCAGCCTTTTGATTTGTTCATCGACCGGAACAAGAACCTTTCCGCCCTGATGTCCGCATTTTTTGGTGCCCGGTTTCTGATCCTCAATGTGGTATCCCGACACTCCTGCTTCCACAAACCTGCGGATCAGGTTTCTGACATGAGATTCCCCTCCATGGCCCGTGTCCGCATCCGCGATGATCCATGGCCGGAAATCATATTTTCGAGCAGACTTCCGCTCCTGATCCGTCATTCTAGCCCTCATAAACTTTTGATTCTTGTCTGCCGCAAGGAGGGCGCGAACCAGCGTAGCGGCATCATCCGGCACTTGGCTGAGCGGGTAACTTGCTAAATCGGGGCCGGGGTCCTCCGTAGTGGACCCCTTGGCGGAAGTTGCCCAACCACCTAAATAGATGCCTTCGATGCCCGCCCTTTTTAGCATTACAGCTTGCCCCGGCGAATAAGGTCCAAAGGTGGTAATCTGCTCGCGTTTTGAGAACAACTCCCTGAAACGATTGTAAAATTCTTCGGAAGCTTTTCTTGCTATCGGATAGTCATTTTCAATCGTCCCGCGCTGCTGCACGACTTGGGCCGCCGAATAAAGACGCGTTACGTCTTTGAATCGAGGCTTGCCCATCCACCTCTTCATTTCCTGCACTTCGCGTTCAAACGAAGCCTTTTCGTCTTCTGCTGCGGATTGAATCTGCTTCCGAGGGATCACATCCAACTTTCCTGTGATCCTGGTGTCATTTTTCTTAAAAGCACGCATGTAAAATTGAGTCCTTTTGGGGCAATTAGCCAATCCTGGTCGTTCCACGCAGAAAAGTGTTGGCAGCGCTATTGAACAGCATCTTTTACTTCCTGCTCCCGAGCCCCGCGCGCAGCGTGCGCAACCTAACTCAAATGCTCATAAGCAGGAAGAGTCAAAAATTGAACTAACTCTTTATTCGTTATGAGTTGGCAGAACAGCTCGCTGGCCAATGTAAACCGGCCCGCCGCGTACTGCTTCTCCCCCAGGACGGAGCGTACTTTGTCCATCTCTTCCTGGAGCAAGGTACGGGCCAACTCAGCCGTGATCTTCCGCCCGTCGGGTAAAACAGCCCCATGCCGAATCCACTGCCAAACCTGGGCCCTGGATATCTCCGAGGTCGCCGCAT
>JADFGZ010000035.1 GCA_022567475.1 Acidobacteriota bacterium
CCGCCAACCACTTTGCGCGCGAGACGCACATGGATGAGATGGCGCACACGGTGAAAATGGACCCGCTCGAATTCCGCCTGCACAACCTGAAAGACCCGAGGCTGCGGGCCGTGCTGGAAGCCGCCGCAGAGCGGTTCGGCTGGAGCAAACCGAAACCCTCGGCGGAGGTCGGCTGGGGAATCGCGGGCGGATTCGACAAGGGCGGCTACATCGCCACCTGCGCCGAAGTGGTGATCGACCGCTCCAGCGGCCGCTCGAACAGCGATGTCAAGATTACGCGCGTCGTGTCGGCGTTCGATTGCGGGCCGATTATCAATCCCAATCACCTGAAGAACCAGATCGAAGGCGCGAACATCATGGGCATCGGAGGGGCGCTGTTTGAAGCGATTGACTTTGAGAACGGAAAGATTCTGAATCCGCGCCTCTCCCAGTACCGTGTCCCGCGCTTCAGCGATGTCCCGGTGCTCGAGACCGTGCTGATCGACCGCAAGGATCAGCCGACGGCCGGAGCGGGCGAAACACCGATTGTCGGCATGGCGCCTGCGGTCGGCAACGCCATCTTCGATGCCACCGGCATTCGCCTGCGATCCTTGCCCCTGGCCCCGAACGGTCTCAAGCGAGATAGCGCCTAAGAGACTAAACAGCTCATTGCCGGCGAGCGCCGGAGGGTGTATAGTCTTTGTAGATACGGTTCATGCAGGAGGGCAGTTGTGCGAGTGCAGATCCAAAAATGGGGCAACAGCCTGGCTTTGCGAATTCCAAAGCCGTTCGCCGAGGACGCGGGTGTGCGCGAGGGAACGATGGTCCAGTTGTCGGTCTCGGAGGGCCGTCTTGTTGCAGCGCCCCTCCGCGCGCGCAAGCCTCATCTCAAGGATTTGTTGGCCGGGATCACCAAGGCGAACCTCCACGAGGAAGTAAAAACAGGGTTGCCGGTTGGCCGGGAAGCTTGGTAATGCGGCGTCGTTACGTGCCACAACGCGGGGACGTGGTGTGGCTCTCGTTCGAGCCTCAAGCCGGCCACGAACAGAGGGGTCGGCGTCCCGCCCTCGTCCTCTCGCCCGCAGCGTACAACGGGAAGGTAGGGCTGGCGCTGTGCTGCCCCATTACCAGCCAGATCAAAGGTTACCCGTTCGAAGTCGTCATTCCGGCGGGTCTGGCGGTGAACGGCGTGGTCCTGTCGGACCAAGTGAAGAGCCTGGACTGGCGTGCGCGCCATGCAGAATACGCGGGCCGGCTTCCGGCGGCCCAGGTTCGGGAGGCGCTCGCTAAGCTGGGCGCTCTTCTCTCGGAGGGCGAGGCCTAACCAGCCGCTGCCCCCGATGGCGGCGGTTGCGCCTTATGCGCACCGGGAGGGGCTTGGCGACCCCACTGTTTCTTATATTGTTTCTTAAAATTGTTTCTTATCCTGTGCTCTGAGGACCTAATTCAGTCATGAGTGACCCAAAACTGCAAGCAATCCCCCTGGGGGGCCTGGGCGAGTTCGGCATGAACATGCTGGCCCTCCGCTACGGCGAAGACATCATCGTCATCGACGCCGGGCTGATGTTTCCCGATGCGGAGCTGCTCGGCGTCGACATCGTCATCCCGGACATCTCCTTCCTGCTCGAAAATCGCGAGCAGGTCCGCGCCATCATCCTGACGCACAGCCACGAAGACCATATCGGGGCGCTGCCGTTTATCCTGGCCGAGATCAACGTGCCCGTTTACGGGACCTCCTTCGCGCTGGCCCTGGTGGAACATAAACTGGAGGAGCAGGGATTGCTGGAATCGGCGACCCTCCGGAAGGTGCGCCCCGGCGACCGCATCCCCATCGGCCCGTTCACGATTGAATGGATTCACGTCACCCACAGCACGGTCGGCTGCACCATGCTCGCCATCACCACCCCCCTGGGAGTGGTGATCCACACCGGGGACTTCAAGATCGACCCCACGCCCACCGACGGCGAACTGTTCGACCTGCACACCGTGGCGGACTACGGGAAACGAGGGGTGCTGGCGCTGTTTTCCGACAGCACGAACGCCGAACGGCGGGGCTCCACGCCTTCCGAACGCACCGTGCGGGAACGGTTTGAAGAGATCTTCACCCACTCGCAAAACCGCATCTATGTCTCCTGCTTCACCAGCTCCATCCATCGCATCCAACTGATGGTCGATCTCTGCTTCCAGCACAACCGCAAGGTGGCCTTTATCGGCCGCAGCATGGTGAACAACACCGAGATCGCCCACCGGCTGGGATACTTGCACATCCCGGACGGGCTGCTGCTGCGTCCGGGCGAGGCCAGGCAGGCAAACCGCGGCCAAGTCACCCTGCTGATCTCCGGCAGCCAGGGAGAGCCGCTGTCGGCTTTGGCCCGCGCCGCCGTGGAGAATCACAAGCAAGCGGTCATCGAACCCGGCGATACCGTGGTGCTTTCTTCCCGAATCATTCCCGGCAACGAGAAAGCCATCTACCGCATGATCGACCGCCTCTTTAAGCGGAAAGCCCATGTGATCTATGCCGACGGGGGCGGCCCGCCCGTGCATGTCTCCGGCCATGCCAGCCAGGAAGAGCTCCAGTTGATGCTGAACCTGACCAAGCCCCGATATTTCATTCCGATCCATGGAGAGTTGCGGCAGTTGTCGCGGCACGCGGGGCTGGGTTCTCATCTGAAGGAAATCAAAGAGACCTTTCTTCTGGAGAGCGGCGACGTGCTGGAGTTTGACCGCGCCGGGGCCCGCAAGGCGGGGCGGGTCACCGTCGGGCGGGTTTGCATCGACTCGGGTTCGGTGGACGAGATCGTGGAAGACATGGTCATCCGGGACCGAAGGCATATCTCCGAGGACGGCATTGTGGTGCCGATCATCGCCATCAACAAAAGCACCGGAAAGGTGGAGACCCCGCCCGAGATCGTGAGCCGGGGCTTTGTCTCCGCCGACGGCAGCGACGGAATCTTGATCGAGGCGAAGGAGATCATTCTTCGGACGCTCGAAGAATCCAGCGGCGAAGAACGCGCCGACTGGGGAGTCATCAAAGAGAAAATCCGCGCGGACCTCAAACGGCACATCAAAAAACAGACCTCCCGCCATCCGCTCATTTTGCCCGTCATCCTGGAGATTTGAAGAAAGACCTGCGGCGAATACTCTCATCTCCGTGGGCCCTTCCCAAATTCACAAACCTACGGGAAATTTGGACTGGCAATATGCCGTGATGGCTACCGGCTGTTGCTTACTGTGAGAGCTTTACCGGCAGCGCTCGGTCGCCTGTTGGTGGGAAGCGCTGTCACCTACGCAGATGGGCTTTGAGGCACCTCCATTTGGTATAATTCGTGATAGGCTGCTGTCGTGCAGTTCGAATGGGATGCGGAAAAGGCGCAGAGGAACCTCACCAAGCACGGAGTGTCGTTCGACGAGGCGGCAACGCTGTTCGGCGACCCTTTGGCGGTCACGATTCATGATCCAGACCATTCGCATCGGGAGCAGAGATTCCTGACGACGGGTCTGTCGAACCAGCGGCGTTTGATCATCGTCGCGCACACAGATAGAGAGGAACGAGTGAGGATCATCAGCGCGCGCGAGGTGACGGCGAGCGAAAGGAGCCAGTATGAGTCCGGCGAATGATCGGGGCGAGAAAGACGAGATGAGACCGGAGTACGATCTGCGCGGGGGCGTTCGGGGCAAGTACTACAAGCAGTACATGGAAGGAACCAACGTTGTGTTGCTGGACGGGCGAAAACGCGACAGAGGAGCCATTTCTATGGGTAAGTCTCGTGATACCTATAAATATCACTTTAAGGTGGGGAATAAGATTGTCCACGGTGGGATTACTAACGATCTGGAACGGCGCGAACAGGAGCACCAACAACAATGGCCTAAAGGTCATATCGTGCAGGTAGGGAAACGCACGACGGAAGAGGCTGCGAGAAAATGGGAAGAGGAAAAGGCGTTTACGTAGTGGATATAGGATAGCAGGTGGCCCCGGCAAAGGGACTATCCCCTCGACTTCGCCCTTCGACTAGGCTCCCTTCGACTTCGTTCAGGGCAGGCTGTGAGGGAGCGGTCAAAGGAACTTTCTAGCATCCCGCTAGCGTTTGTGACCATTAACTGATCCCTCGGCTTCACTCGGGGCAGGCTTGCCGTAGGCTCTTGCGTGACATTATGGACCGCGAGCGCATTGGCTGCGGCTGAGTTTTGCTTGCAGGGTTATTTGAATCTTGAGTTAAGCTGAGCTTTGTGATCTATGAGTGGGACGCCGGGAAGTCAAAGGCCAATCGGCGGAAACACGGTGTATCGTTCGAGGAGGCTGCAACAGTTTTCCTTGACCCGGCGGCATTGACCTTTCCCGATCCGTTTCACTCGGACGAGGAGGAGCGGGAGATCACAATCGGTCATTCCGCCAAGAATCGTGCCGTCTTCGTGGCGCATTACCCGCGTAGCGGCCACATCCGAATCATCAGCGCGCGGAAGGCAACCCGGAGAGAGCGCAAACAATATGAAGAAAGCACCTTCTAAGAGATTCGGCAATGATTTAAGGCAGGAGTATGATCTCTCCCAGCTCAAAGGGGGAGTGCACGGCAAGTACTACCGGCAGGCGATTGCGGGGACCAACCTTGTTTTGATCGACCCGGAGCTTGCAGATGTGTTTCCGGATACGAAGTCGGTCAACCGCGCGCTGCGGCTTTTGGTCGATACAGCGGAAGCGGCGGCGGAGCCCGCGGGTCGCCGACCGGCCAGGCGCGAAAAACGAGCGCCGCGTGCTTCTGGAAAGGGCAGCCAATCCGTTCGACAGCGACGCTAAGAACGGCCATGCTGAGCGCTCCTTTGAGGAAAGCACAGACGCAACCATTTGCTCTTTGTATCGACAACAGCGACTATCCGTTCATCATTACTCTGCATCTTTCTCTTCATCCTCTTCATCCCGGAGATTTGATTCTCTTCTATGCCCCTCATCCAAGTTCTCGTACTGGCCATCGTACAAGGCATCACGGAATTTCTGCCGATCAGCAGCACGGCGCACCTCATCCTGTTTCCCTGGTTTCTCCACTGGGAAGACCCGGGCCTGACCTTCAACGTCGCGCTCCACGTGGGGACCCTGCTGGCCGTGCTGGTGTATTTCCGCAAGACGTGGATCGATCTGTTGCTCGAGGGATTTGGCAAGAAGCCGCTGTTTGCCGGGCCTGCCTCCTCTTCGGAAAACGCCCTGCAAACGGGGGGGGATCACAGCCGGGCGTTGTTTTGGTATCTGGTAGCCGCCACCATCCCGGCGGCGGTTGCCGGCTGGTTTTTTCACGACCAAGTCGCCTCCACCTGGCGTCACCCCGTGGTGATCGGCTGCGCTTTGGTGCTGCTGGCTCTGGTGATGGCCCTGGGAGAAAAGATGGGCAGTCAGCAAAAGGACCTCCGCTCCGCAGGCTTGCGCGACTCCCTCTGGATCGGGCTCTCGCAAACTCTGGCCCTGATTCCGGGGGTTTCCCGCTCCGGCATCACCATGACCGCCGGTATGTTTCGAGGTTTGCGCCGGGAGGACACGGCCCGTTTTTCCTTTCTGCTCTCGACCCCTATCATGGCAGGCGCCGCTTTGAACGAGTTCCTGGGGATTCGCGACCACGGCATCCCGCCGGAAATGCGGCTGCCCTTCCTGCTGGGCATTGTTGTTTCCGCCTTGGTTGGATACGCCGTGATCGAGTTCTTTCTTCGGTTCCTGGCGTTCGGGACCTTTAAGATTTTTATTTACTACCGCGTAATATTTGGGATAATAGTACTGACTCTGGCGTTTTTCTTTCCATAGGGAGTAGTCTTAAAAACAGAGGGGATTGTTGTCTCCCTTCGATCCGGCCCCTGCGCTATCTCCCGGCGGCCTGCTTTCTCTCCAATATACTGAAAATAATTGCGTTGCTGTTTTCCGGATTGCCCGGAATACCGCAGGCTGGGGGCAAAGAGTAACTCATGAACCCAATTATACCGACCGCCAACCGCCGCTTGAACGAGCTAGTGGGCCTGCTGTGGATGACCCTGGCGCTTTTATTGCTTCTGAGCCTGGCATCCTATTCTCCCACCGACGCTTCGTTCAACGTTGCCTCCAATGC
Source organism: Acidobacteriota bacterium (assembly GCA_022567475.1). Taxonomy (GTDB): domain Bacteria; phylum Acidobacteriota; class Terriglobia; order 2-12-FULL-54-10; family 2-12-FULL-54-10; genus JADFGZ01. The sequence continues at coordinate 6,063 of JADFGZ010000035.1, forward strand.
TTCCTCCGGTTCCTCTGAGGTGCACAACCTGGTGGGCACGATAGGCTCCTACGCCGCCGACCTGATGTATCAGTTTTTTGGGGCGGCTTCGTTCTTGTTTCCCCTTTTGCTTGCCGGGCTCGGCTGGCGCTGGTTCCGCAGCCGCTCGATTGGCTCCCCCAGGGCAAAATGCGTGGGGGCGGTGCTGCTGATCCTCTCGCTCACCTCAGCGCTGGCGCTCTTTCCCTATCCTTTGCGCTTGTACCTGGGCTTTTCCGCCGGTGGCGCAGTGGGAATCTTGCTGGGGGAGAGCCTGCTCAGTTGGCTCAACGGACCGGGCAGCGCCATCTTTCTGGCAGCGGCTTTCATAGTTTCTATATACATTCTCACCACCTTTTCCGTGGCCCGCACGACCTTCTGGCTGCAGGCTCATTTCGGATGGCTGAGCAACCTTTCCAGACGTTGGGCGGCATGGAAACAGGCCCGCATGGAACGCAAACAGCTCAAGAAAGCGCTGCAGGCTGAAAAACCGCCTGCGCTGGCAAAACGCCTTGCAGCAGCGCTGCGTCCCGCCAAAGCCCCCGCCAAAGCCGAAGAGGGACCCGCCCGGCTGCTGGCGGGAGTGCCGGAAGCGATTCCGGTCAGCCGTATAGAGAAAATCTCCGCGAAGTCAAACGGCAAGAACGGTGGCGCTGTTCGCATCTCCCGAACCTTCAAACTGCCGGGCACCGGCCTGCTGAACCTTCCTTCCGAATCCCAGGCCCAGGATGAGGCGGACCTCAAGCGCCAGGCTCTGCACCTGACCATGAAGTGCGAGGAATTTGACGTTCGCGGAACGGTCACACAGATCAACCCCGGCCCGGTGGTCACCACCTTCGAGTTCAAGCCGGAAGCAGGGGTCAAATACAACCGCATCACCAATCTGGTGGAGGACCTGTGTCTGGCCCTGGAGGCCGAATCCATCATGATTGAGCGAATCCCGGGCAAGTCCACGGTGGGAATTGAGGTGCCCAACCCGCAGCGGGAAACCATCGTGCTGCGGGAGATTCTGGAGTCGGAGCCGTTCAGCAGTTCCCGCTTGCCCCTCACCGTGGCGCTGGGCAAGGAAATCAACGGACGCATCCGGGTGGTGGACCTGGCCTCCATGCCGCATCTGCTCATCGCCGGTTCCACCGGGTCCGGGAAGAGCGTTTCCATCAACAACCTGATCGTTTCCCTTCTCTACAGGACCACGCCCGACGAGGTCAAATTAATCCTGGTCGACCCCAAACGCCTGGAGCTGGGTCTGTATGAGGGAATTCCCCACCTGATGACCCCCATCATTACCGAACCCAAAGTGGCCGCCAACGCCCTGCGCAACGCCGTGCGGGAAATGGAGCGGCGGCTGAAGGTGCTGGCCGAGGAAGGGGTCCGGAACATCCAGCAGTACAACAAGCTCTTTGAGCGGGAGGAAACCCTCAGCCTGTTCGAGACAGGAGAACAGAAACGGCGTCTTCCTTATATTGTGATCATCATCGATGAGCTGGCCGATCTGTTGATGGTCGACTCCAACAAGGTGGAGATCTCCATCACCCGCCTGGCGCAGATGGCCCGGGCCGTGGGGATTCATATGGTTTTGGCCACACAGCGGCCCAGCGTGGATGTGATCACCGGCCTCATCAAGGCGAACTTCCCCGCCCGTATCTCTTTTCGCGTGGCCACCAAGGTGGACTCCCGAACCATCCTGGACTCGAACGGCGCCGAGGCCCTGCTCGGCATGGGGGACATGCTATTGTTGCCCCCCGGCTCGGGACGCCTGGTGCGGGTCCATAGCCCGCTGGTCACGGAATCGGAGATCGGCCAAGTCGTCGATTTCTGGCGCGCACAGGCCCAGCCCTCCTACGCGGAAGAGTTCTTGAAACCTCCAGCTTTTGAGGAAGAAGGGGAAGAGGAGTGGGCCGAGGAAAAAGACGATCTCTATGAAGACGCCGTCCGGGTGGTGGTGGCGATGGGCAAAGCCTCGACCTCCACCCTGCAGCGCAGGCTCCGCCTGGGATATGGTCGCGCCGCCCGTATTTTGGACATCATGGAGAAAGACGGTATCATTGGACCTGCCGACGGCAGCAGACCCCGCGAGTTGCTGAAACGCCCCGACTGGATCGAAGAAATGGAGCAATACCAGAGCGACTCCTAAAGAAGTTCCTCTGCTTTCCGGCGCGCTCCGCCACACGGCAAGGCTCGATGTTCAAGATACCTTTCACCAAGGCACAAGGGGCCGGCAACGACTTCCTGATTGTGGAAGACGCCCCGGAAACCGGCCTGCCCTCACCGGAATGGAGACGGCGAATTTGCGACCGCCGCTACGGGGTAGGAGCCGACGGGCTTCTGTGGCTGTCGGTCCCCAGCGCCCAAGCGGGGGCGGATGCAGACCTGAGAATTTTCAACAGCGACGGAGGCGAGGCGGAAATCTCCGGGAATGGAACCCGTTGCGCCGCCGCCTTCCTGGCCGAGACGGGCCGCTGCGAAAAACAGTTGGCGATCCACACCGGCGCGGGCCTCAAAAAGCTGACCTTGCTCCATCGGGAGGAAAACCATTTCGTATTTGAGATGGCCATGGGCGCTCCCATCCTGGCAGCCGCTTCGATTCCCTTTCATCCTCATCCTCCGGAACCCGTCGCGGAGCCTATCGTAGGATTCCAGTTGCCCTTGCCGTCGGGGCCGCAAGCGGTGACGGTGACATCCATGGGCAACCCCCACTGCTCGGTCTTGGTGGAGCACTTCGATTGGGACTGGGAGGCGCTCGGAGCCGAGATAGAAGGGCACTCTTTTTTCCCGCATCGCACCAATGTAGAGTTTTACCGTGTGCATTCCCGGCATGAAATTGAGGTCCGCTACTGGGAGCGCGGCGTGGGGCCGACTTTCTCCTCCGGCACCGGCTCTTGCGCCGCTGCGGCAGCGGCCATTCTCGGAGGTCAGGCCGAGAGTCCCGTAACGGTAAAAACGGTGGCGGGAGACCTCCAGGTACGGTGGGAAAAAGACGGTATCTATCTAACGGGTCCTGCTGAGATCGTTTGCCGGGGAGAGTTTCTTTGCGGGAGAGAGCACTCCAGCGCGCCGGCGGCAACGCAAACCGGCGCGTGAGGAAGGCTCCTTACTCAGAGGGGCTATCGGCCAGCGGCGCAGCCGGACCGTCAAAAAATAATTTGGTAAACTGCTCCAGCCGCTGAATCTCGCCCCGGCTGTGACGAAAGGCGGCCAGGTACGGAATGAACAGGAAAGGGATGAGGCCCAGGCTGAGGGCAATGTTTTTTATTCGGGCTACGAGAGAAAAATCTCCGGAGCGCCATTGCAGAATATAGGGATAGTAGCCCAGGACGACGCCGTAGATGTCGCCCGCCAACTGCAATTGATTGCAATGCCGGCCCGTGACAAAGCTCCGTCCGGCGCGGATATCCGCCAGGAACTCCTGTTTATTGGTGGCCGTAGAGGCGGTGTAGGTGCGGCCAATGCGCCGCAGGGTGTGCGAGTCGCTTCCCCCAATGCGCCCGAGCTTTTTTCCTTGGCTCTCCATCTGCCTCAGCAGCCGGGAAATGAACTGATTATGGATCCGCTGCATCGACCCGTTCTGTTCCTCGAAATTATCGAACAGGTTGAACATCAGCGTAATATAGTCCACTAGCTTGTCGTCCCGGGTAAAGTCATGGAACAGATGGTTCAGAGCGTACAAGATATTCTGGGCGCGCAAGTAGCCGACCAGCTCCACCAGGTTCCCGCGCAAGGACTGAATCTCCTTGTGGTGGGCTTCGGTAATGTCATAGACGCCCACGTGGACGTTGTGGTGCAGCTCGGGCACGTAGGCGGTCACTTCCTCGCCGATGATGATGTCGTCTCCGGGCAATTGATCGAGCAGCTCCAGGCACCCGTCGATGGAGTCATGGTCGGTGATCGTGACCAGGTTCATTCCCCGGGAGCGCGCCCGGCGATAGACTGCCAGCGGCGTGGAGTAGCTGTCCAGGCACCGCAGGGTTCGCAGATGCTTGGCAGTCCCGGAGTGGCGCGAGTGCACGTGCAGGTCGGCCCGAAAAAGGGGAGCGCTTGTTGACTGGTTTTCCGCCACGACAGTTCCTCCAAACTCGCTTGTCTTATGTTAGGCAGGCGCAGGCTTCTATGGCAAGCTTTTTCCGGCGGCTGCAAACGGTCCCGTTCACTCGAAACTGCTTGACTCACGGCTCAACATGAAGCTGCTTCGCAAACCTCCCGCCCTGCAAAAAGGCGACACCATCGGCATCCTCGCCCCGGCCAGCCCCGTCCGGCGGGAAATGCTCGAACGCGGGGCTAGGGAACTGGAGCGCATCGGCTACCGCGTTGCATTCGGGAAGGGGGTTCTCGAGCGCCGGGGATTTTTCGCCGGAGAGCACAAACAACGCGCCGAAAGCTTTCTGGCGCTGCTTGAAAATCCGCGCGTCCAAGCCGTTTTCTGTGCGCGCGGCGGCTACGGCTCAAACTACGTGGTGGAAATTTTATCGTCCCGGCCCCTCCTGCGCCGCTTGCAGCGCCAAGCCCCCAAGATCGTGATGGGCTATAGCGACCTCACCAGCCTGCTGCTGTTCCTGAACCAGCGCCTCGGCTGGGTGACGTTTCAAGGACCGATGGCCGGCATCGACTTTGCCGCAGGAAAATCCGCCTACGACCGGGCGGTTTTGGAACAGGTGCTTTCCGGCGCTCACTCCGGCTACAGCTTGGAATCAGACGCCCGCAGCCTGCGCCCGGGCGTTGCCGAAGGCCGCCTTCTGGGCGGATGCCTTCCGATGCTGACGGCAACGCTCGGAACTCCGCAGGAGATCGACACACGGGGGACGATTCTGCTGATAGAGGATATCGACGAAAAACCGTTTCGCGTGGATCGCATGCTGTTTCAATTGCGGCAAGCCGGGAAGTTCCGCCATGTCCGCGGCATTGTGTTCGGCCAGATGCCGGGATGCGGAGCAGCCGCTCGCGGGAGGGCCGAATTGCGCGGAGTGATCCTGGAAGCTTTGCGAGGCCTGCCTGTGCCCATCGTTTTCGGAGTGCGGTTCGGCCACACCACAGGGAAATGCCTTACGCTGCCGATGGGAACGCGCGCGCGCCTTTCAGCCGGAAAAAAAGTAAGGCTCACCCTGCTGGAGCCTGCCGTAGCTCCGCCGAGCGGAACAGGAAAGGGGAAGAAGCATTGATTCCGCCGGCGCCGGGAGCGCATGTCCATCTGATCGGCATCTGCGGCACAGGCATGGCGGCGCTGGCAGGCTTGCTGCAAGAGGCCGGATTCCGTGTGACCGGCTCCGACGCAGGCGCCTACCCGCCCATGGCTCCCCTGCTGGCCGAAATGGGCATCCCGGTTCTGGAGGGCTACAACGCCTCTCACCTGGACCCGCCGCCAGCTTTGGTGGTGATCGGCAACGCCCTTTCGCGCGGGAACGAAGAGGTGGAAACGGTTCTCAACAACAAGCTGGCCTACGCCTCCATGCCGGAGACGCTGCGCGAGATGTTTCTCCGGGAGCGCGAGACGATTGTGGTGGCCGGAACGCACGGCAAGACTACGGTCACCTCGATCCTTTCCTGGATCTTTCATTCGGCAGGCGAATCAGCAGGCGCCTCACCCGGCTTTTTGATCGGCGGCCTTCCGCTGAATTTCACACGGGGCTTCAGCCGGGGCAGCGGCCCTCACTTCATCCTGGAAGGGGATGAATACGACACGGCTTTTTTTGACAAGGGGCCCAAGTTTCTGCACTACCGCCCGGATGCGGTCCTGCTGACATCGGTGGAATTCGACCATGCGGACATCTACCGCGACCTGGAGGCCGTGCAGACCGCCTTCGGAAGACTGCTCAATCTGGTCCCGCAGAAGGGCTTGATCGTCGCGCGGGCGGAGAGCGAAACCGTCGCCGAGTGCCTGGCGAGCGCCCATTGCCCGGTCGAAACCTATGGATTCAAAGCAGGAGAATGGCAGGCTTCGGAGATTCGTTTCCAGGAGGAAACCACGGAGTTCGCCGTGCGCTACCGGGGAAAGCCTCTGGGACGGCTGTCTACAAAACTATGCGGAGAAATCAATGTGCTGAACCTGCTCGCCGCAGCCGCCATGGCTTGGCGCTATGACATCTCCTGGGAAAAAATCAGCGCAGCCGTGGAGACCTTTCGCGGCGTGCGGAGGCGCATGGAATTGCTTGGAGAAGAAAACGGCGTGGCGGTGATCGACGATTTTGCGCACCACCCCACCGCCATTCGCGAGACGCTGCGCGCGGCGCGCGGACGTTATCCGGGACGGCGGTTGTGGGCGCTGGTCGAGCCTCGCTCGAACACCCTGCGGCGCAACGTCTTCGAGCAGCAACTGGCGGAGGCGCTGGCCGGAGCCGACCGCGTGGTTCTGGCCGAAGTCTACCGCAAGGAAAAGCTTCCCGAACAGGAACGGCTGGAACCGGAGAGGATTGCGGAAGCTCTGCGCCGGAGAAAAATTCAGGCGTCGGCCGGCGGCTCTCCCGGCGAGATCGCAGAATCCATCCTCCCCGAATTGCAGCCGGGGGATGTGGTATTAGTCATGTCGAACGGGGCCTTCGGCGATATTCACAGAAAGCTGCTCCAGGGGCTGGCCATGAAAACATTGGCAACCTAGCCCGCCAGCAAATTGTCCGAGCCTCGGCCCTGAGGGCGAGGCGGCATATCCCGAATGAGAATTCTCTTCACCCCCATTCTTTGTTCTCTGCTGGCATTCATCCTGTTTTTTGCCGGGCTGGGAGCCGTGGGATTCTTAGGTCCCGATGAGCCTCGCTACGCCGGCGTCGCGCGGGAAATGCTCCGCTCCGGAGATTATGTCACGCCCCGCCTGTTCGGCTCGGCATGGCTGGAGAAGCCACCCCTCTATTACTGGCTGGCCGCGCTTGGCTTTCGTCTGGGCGTGAGTGAAACGACCGCGCGGCTGCCTTCCGCTGTTTTTGCCTGCCTGTTTCTGGCCCTTTGGTTCTGGTTTGCCCGCAGACGATTCGGCCATCGCGTGGCGACGCTCGGGTGCATCCTGCTGGCCTCCACGGTCGGCTGGATCGGGTTTTCGCGCGCGGCTGCGATGGACATGCTGTTCTCCTCCACCCTGTGCGCGGCCCTGGTCTTCCTCGCCCTCTGGTTCTGGGAAAATAAACCGCTCCAGCTATACGGTTTCTGCGCCCTGCTGGGCGTGGCAACGCTGGCCAAGGGGCCGTTAGCGGTGGCGCTGGCAGGGTTGGTGACGCTGGGGTACGTGGCGACTTTTGGGGAATGGCGGCAACTGCAAAGACTCTTGTGGACCCCGGCCTTGCTGGTGTATTTCGGGGTCGCTGCGCCCTGGTATCTGCTGTGCTTCCAGCAAAACGGCTACGGCTTTATCGAGGAATTTTTCCTCCGGCACAATTGGGAGCGGTTCACTTCGGCAGCCATCGGCCATCCGCAGCCGTTTTGGTTCTATGTCCCCGTTCTGGCGGCGGGGATTTTTCCCTGGACGCCCTTGCTGCTCCTGCCGTTGCTGGAAATCATCCGCAAAGGCCTGCGCTCCATACTGGCCAACCGGCAGACGGCGTTCCTGTTTTATTGGGTGGCCCTTCCGTTTGTTTTCTTCTCCATTTCCCGAAACAAACTCCCCGGCTATCTGCTGCCCCTTCTCCCTCCCCTGACGCTGTGGATCGCTCACATTGTAGAGCGGAACTGGCCGGGGCAAGCGGCGGAGCCGGCAGAGGGGAAGCTTTCCGGAAATCCCCGGAAAGACTCTCTCACGGAACAACTCATTTTATGGCTGGTGGGCCTTTCGTCATTGCTTCTGCTGGCCATTCCGGTCCTGTGTTTGCTTTTGCCGGGATCGCTGGCGGAGGGACTCCGTCAGGCGCTGGCTGCCTCGAGCCCAGCTCATCTTTGGGTTGAAATTTGGGAGGGAAGCATTCCGTTTCCGGTGTGGCTGATGCTGGTTGGGCTCATCCCGGTGAGTTTTTACCTGCTGCGGCGGAGACAACTGCTCGCAGCCTTCTTCGTGGTGCTGCTGGGCGTTGGGCTGGGCACAGCTACCATCGTCGAATATCTCTCGCCAGCCATCAATCGTGCTGCGTCCGTGCGGACGGTAGCGCAACGGCTACGGTCGCGCGGCATTCGCGGCGCAGACCTCGCCACCTACCGTATCCACCGGAACCAATCCTTCGGACTCAGCTTTTATATGGACCGGGAGTTGCCGGAATGGTCTCCCGATGAGGAAACAGCAGCGGCCTCGTTCGTGATCGCCCGCCAAGAAGAGTTGCTGCCGGAAGGACGCTCCCTGATCCTGTTCCCCGGCCCCCGGTTGCGCCTCTGGGCTTTGCCAGAGACACCTCGCCGCGAAAGCCGCTGAACCCTATTGCAACACACTGTTGCAACACGGGGTTGCAGCACGGGATAAACACCCGCCGCGGCCTGGCGGCATGTGGCTAACGGGACGAGCTCAGGGTCTGGGTCGCGCTCACGCGCCAGATTTTGTTGCCGCCGTCATCGGCCACCAGCAGCGACCCGTCTTCCATCACGGCAACGCCCACAGGACGCCCGTAAACTTCCGAGGCTTCCTCATTCGAGATGAAGCCGGTGAGGAAATCCTGCATCGGGCCGCTCGGCTGCCCGTTCTCAAAGGGAATGAACGTCACCTTGTAGCCGACAAACTCGGACCGGTTCCACGATCCGTGCAGGCCGACAAAAGCGCCGCCGTGGTATTGCTCGGGAAACGACGCCCCTTCATAAAAGACCAGCCCCAGCGGCGCCCTGTGCGACCCCAGCGCATAGTCCGGCGGGATGGCCATAGCCACCAGGTCGGGCCGCTCGCCTTTCTTGCGCGGTTCTTCATTCTGCCCAAAGTAGGAGTAGGGCCAGCCATAGAAGGAACCGTCCCGCACGCTGGTCAGGAAGTCCGGCACCAACTCGTCCCCCAGACGGTCCCGCTCGTTGACCACCGTCCACAGCGCGTTCGTCACAGGCTCCCAAGCGAGCCCCACCGGGTTGCGGAGGCCGCTGGCAAAGACGCGCATATCGCTCCCGTCCAAGTTCACCTCCAGGATGGCGGCGCGCCGGGGGTCCTTGGCGTCTTCCCCATCCTCATCCACGTTGCTGCCAGAGCCGACGGAGATAAACAGCCTGGTGCCGTCCGCGTTTGCCACGACGTCGCGCGTATAGTGCCCCCCTGCCGGAAGGTCCAGTATCTTCTCTCCCTTCGCCGTGATCCGCCTCTGGCCCGGCTGGTAGGGATAACGGACCAGCCCGTCGGTGTTGCCCACGTAGAACGTGCCGCCGACCAACTGCATGCCGAACGGCATATTCAGCCCTGACAGGAAGACCTCGCGGACCTCGGGCTTGCCGTCCTGGTCAGCGTCCCGAAGCAAGGTAATCCGGCTCGCCGACACGCGTCCCTGTTCGAGCCGCTCCCGGATGGATTCGGCCACCAGCACGTCGCCGTTCGGAAGCACATACAACTGGCGCGGATTATCCAGATCGTCTGCGAACAGGGTTACCTCAAAACCGGGCAGTGCGGCGGGCATATGCCCCTCCGGCCAGCCGACCACAACGGAACGCTTGCGGACCGATTCGGTGGCAAAGGGCTCCGGAAGAACGAGGTTCTCCGACGGTCCCGCCTCCACCACGGCGACGGCTCCGGAATCTTCACTGGTCTGTGAAGCTGAGTTGCAGGCCATCATTAGGCAGACGGCGAGGCTGGCGAAAAAAGCAATACGGAATGTCATGGTTGTCTCCCTCTCAAGCGAGTTTTACTTATTATGAGAGTCAGGAATCAGCAGCTCACTCGGAAAAATCTTACAAAAGAAGTTCTTCTTTTGACTCCTGCCTTCCCTCGGCTCCGCTCGGGACAAGCCTGTCTTCTGTTCTCCGGCAGTCAGAACCCTTCTTCCATGAGCTTCTCCAGCGTAATGGATGACTGCTTGGTGGTTCTCTTCCGAGCACCTGACGGAATCTCGACACTCGCAAGCAACTTCTCCACGTGCTTGGCCAGGACATCACACTCTATGTTCAAAGCGTCGCCTGGGCGCAAGGTGCGGAGGGCGGTGTTCTCATAGGTGAGGGGAATGATGGCCACCCCCAAGCGGTTCCCCTCCAGGCGCGCCACCGTCAGGCTGATGCCGTTCAGCGCAATCGATCCCTTCCAGACGACGTAGCGCTCCAGCTCGGCGGGGACCTCCACCGTCAGCCAGTAGTTCCCGTCCGGCAGCGGATCGAGCGCGGCGATTTTGCCCACCCCATCGACGTGCCCCTGCACAATGTGGCCGCCGAAACGGGTGGAAGGCGTCATGGCCCGTTCCAGGTTCACCTCCGAGCCCGCCTTGAGCGATCCCAGGTCGGTCCTTTCCAAAGTCTCGGGCGAGAGGTCGGCCGTAAACGTCTCGCCGGTGATCTCACGGGCCGTGAGGCAGACGCCGTTGACAGCAACGCTCTCTCCCTCCCGAAGCTTTCCGCTCTGGTCTCCTGCGACGCCGCCCAAGACGCGCCGGGCGCGAATCACCAGCTTGGCTCCGCCCGAAGGCTCCGCCCCGCGCTCCAGCCGGGCAATCGCGCCCACTTCCTCAATGATTCCTGTAAACATCAATCTCTCCCGGATATATCCCCGTATATATTGTGGAGGTATCCTTCCACGGCAAAGTCGGGTCCGAAGTGGTGCAAGCGAATTTTCTCCACCGGCAAGGCGTCCCGCATAGCCCGTATGCCCGCCCCGCCCGCCAAGGGGAGCGATTCGGCGCCTCCCAGCAGCTTCGGCGCATAATAGAGAAAGACCTTGTCCACCACGCCAGCCTCCAGAGCGGCCCAGTTGAGCGCCGACCCAGCCTCCATGAGGACGCTTGTGATCTGCCGGCTGCCCAGTTCCTTCATGGCCTCCCGCAGGCCGGGACGCCGCGAGTCCGAGGCTTCGTCCGGCGGGAGAGGAACCACCTCGACGCCCCGCCGCTCCAATGCTTTTCGTTTTTCGTCACCAGCCCCGGCATCAGCCCCAGCATCGAAAGAAGCCGCGCAAAAGATCAGAAGATCGTCCTCCACTCGCTCGAACATCTGTGCCGTAAGCGGGATGCGCAGATGGGAGTCCATGACCACCCGCAACAAAGGTCGGCGGCGGGGCAGCCCGCTGCGGTCGGTCAGCAGAGGATCATCGGCCAGCACCGTGCCCACCCCGGTCAGGATGGCGTCGTGCGCATGGCGCTGCTGCTGCACCTGCTCGCGCGCCTCCGCGCTGGTGATCCAGCCGCTGTTATCGTCGGGAGCGGCGATCTTTCCATCGAGCGTCAGGCCCGCCTTCAGCGTGACCAGCGGCATACCGGTGCGGATATACCGCGCAAAGCTTTCATTGAGCCGCTCCGCCTGCTCGCGGCATAGCCCCGTCTCCACCTCTACGCCAGCCTGTCGAAGCTGCTCGAAGCCCCGGCCCGCAACCAGCGGGTTGGGGTCCGGCATGGCCGCCACCACACGCTTCACTCCGGCGGCCAGCACCGCCTCCGTGCAGGGACCGGTGCGCCCCTGATAGCAGCACGGCTCGAGATTAATATAGAGTGTCGCTCCCCGGGCTGCCGCACCATCGGCTTTGGCTTCGGCGGCTTTGGCTGCGGCTTTGGCGGCTTGCAGCGCCCGGACCTCGGCATGTTCCCTGCCGTCGTAGGTGTGGAAGCCCTGGCCGATGAGACGCCCGTCCTTCACCAGAAGCGCCCCGACCAGCGGATTCGGGGAGGCCAGCGCCGTCCCTTGCCGGGCCAGCTCCAGTGCTTTGGAGATCCATTCTAGGTCATCCATTCCACTGCCTGCATTCCACGCCTCGGGTCATCTCCCTGGGCTGGACTTCTCGCCAGTGTTTGCCGAAACAAGCACGGCTGGCAAGAAAAGGGCCGCGCCCGGAACTTTACGCGAACAGGGATTCGACAAACTGCTCCGCGTCGAAGGGCAGCAGGTCCTCCTGCTGTTCCCCGACACCCACATAGCGGATGGGCAACTGCAACTCGCGGGCGATAGCCAATGCCACGCCTCCCTTGGCGGTCCCGTCCAGCTTGGTGAGCACGATGCCGGTCACGCCCATGCTCCGGGCGAACTGCTTCGCCTGTTCGAGCCCGTTCTGGCCGGTCGTCGCATCCATCACCAGCAGGACTTCGTGCGGGGCGCCGGGGATCAGCCGCTGGCTGGTCCTGCGCATCTTTTCGAGTTCCGCCATCAGGTTGGCCTTGGTGTGCAGACGCCCGGCGGTGTCTACGATTACATAATCGGCGCGCCGCGCTTTGGCGGCCGTGAGGGCGTCAAAGAGCACCGCGCTGGGATCAGCGCCGGGCCTTTGCTTGACCACCGCGGCCGAGGTCCGCTGCCCCCAGACTTCCAACTGCTCCACGGCGGCGGCACGGAAGGTATCCCCGGCGCACAGCAGCACCTTTTTTCCCTGGCTGCCCAACTGAAAGGCGAGCTTCCCGATCGTCGTGGTCTTGCCCGTGCCGTTGACGCCCACCATAAAAATTACCACCGGAGGAATTCTTTCCTGGGGAACCCCATTCGGGATTCTCGCGAAAATATCCTGGAGATGGAATTTAACCGCAGATTTCAACTCGGCGGCGTCACTCAATTGCTTGCGGCTCACCTGCGCCCGCACGGCATCGAGCACCTCTTGCGTGGTGCCCACGCCCACGTCACCGCCAATCAGGATCTGCTCCAGTTCTTCCAGCAGCTCGGCGTCGATCTCTTTCTTTTCCCGCACAAGTTCGTCCACGCGGGCAATCAGGTTCGTTTTGGTGGACTCGACGGCCTTCCGCAGGCGCTCCAGCAGCCTGGGCTCTGGTTCTGTCGTGCCAAATAGGGTTTGGATCATGGACGGGCTCGCCTTCCCCCTGAATATAACACATTCGGATTGCGTCGCAGGAAGTGGCCCGAACCGGCGAGGAGAAGAAGAAGGAGGAGGAAGAGACGGATGCAGCTAGCGACTTTATTGGCGGCGTTTATTGGCGGCGTTTATTGACGACGCATCTGGCTGAGTTCGGAGGTGATCAAGGATTCAAAGATAGCCAGGACCCGCTTGCGGTAGGGAACGATGACTTCCAACGCCTCCTGGTACCAGGGGTCATGGCCCAGCATGTTTTCCCACCGGGCGACAACGTCCGCGGAAACGTCAATGTCCGCGCGAAGACCATCGAGAGAATGCCCGCGGAGGAATAGCCCGTAAAAGAAGGCTGCTTCTCTCTGAGGTGACATGCCGTTGAGTTCAGGGGATACTTGTTCCATCGTCATTCGCTTGAATTGAGTGGCTTAGTTTATCCGTTTCCTTGCTTGATCGCAATAAAATTTTAACTGCCCCTGAATTTTTTTATCACCTTACCATCCGCGCGGGGGAGTTGCAGACAGTGTGCCTCTCCAAGCTAAAATACATTATAACACATTTTATATCAACAACTTAACCAAATTAAACAACTCGTTTAACAGACCTATTTGAGGGTATTCCAGGAATTGCATAGTGAGCATGCTTGCTCTATACAAAGCTACGCCAAACTACGGTTGAGTGATGCTTCCCAGGCGGGGCGCTCCTGCCAGGAGGAATTCCCCGTGCTGCTCGACGACCTGCGCTCTTTCACAAGAAGCGACTTAGTTTTTTTCCATCAACTCCGCCGGTTCCCCGGCCTTGTGTGCATCCGCCTCCGCCGTTCGCCAGGAGAACCGTTCTCGCGAGAGCAGATAGAGGGCGCCAAAGAAGATCACCCCTTCCACCAGCAGCTCCAGCCCGTAACCGGCAAGAAAATAAGGGTTCTGCATACGCTCACGCCAGCGCAACGAGACCGGGCTTTCGGAGAAAAACATATACAGGCGCTGCCCCCAGCCGGTTTGGTAATGAATTGCATCGTGAAACTTCTCCATCCGGCTGATGGAGAGGGGGATCAGGTCGGCGACCGTTGCCAGCATTCCTCCCGCCAGATACCCCACGGCGGCCCTTTGCTTGCTCTTCCACGCGAAATACACCAGCCCCAGCACCGCCGTCAGGACCCTCAGCAGCGGGTAGGAGTAGCTTCCCACGCCGATCCACAAGGAA
>JADFGZ010000285.1 GCA_022567475.1 Acidobacteriota bacterium
TTGCCAAGGTTGACCCCGCGAGACCACCTCCAACAATAATTGCGTCGTAGCTCAATGGAACCCCCCTGACTCAAAACATTTCCGGAAAAGAAAACGTCAGCACGGCGTTCAGGCGCTTATCAGAAACGATCAGCTCCTTGTGCTTGGGGTTGAGCGCAACCCCGCGTGGCATTTGGAGCACTCCGTTCGGTCCCCCAATCCGCCACCGGGGCGGAACGTCCCCATTGTCCTCAACGCTCCAGACGCCGACATAAGCGGTATCGGAAGCCAGTTCTCCCTCGCCCCGATCGCCGAGAATGATCCACCCGCGAGGAGGATAGACGATGAACGGCCCGGAGAGTCTTCGGAAGCCGCTCTTCGGTCCCCCGATCATGGCCTTTGGTTTCACGTTGCCTTTGTCGGTGCGGTTGAAGATCAAGATGCGTGGCGTTTCCGGTTCGCCGGGCAGCTCGCTCACCACGATCAGCAGGTTATGGACCGGGTCCACGGCCACCGCGTTGGTGTTGAGCAGGGTGTCCGGGCCTTGTAACACCCGAATCGGCGCAACGTCGCCGTTGCCGTCCCGGGGATAGACCAGCACTTTGTTCGTTTGGGGCACAAAGATCTCGTTGTGCACCGGGTCCACGGCCAGCCGGTTGGGATAGGTCAGACCGGTGCTGGGTCCCTGAATGTAGCGCACCGGCGCTTCCTCCCCATTCGCTCCTCCCCGGAACGCCAGAATGGCTTGGGGAAACGGGACGGGAAGGAAAAACTCATCGTGAACTTCGTCGTACGCGATGGAATGCATCGTTCGGCCCAGCAGCGTCTTCTGTCCTTCCAGCTTTCGCATCGGCTTCGCGCCTCCATCCGCCAGCCTGGCGAATGTCGCAATCTGCGGATGCGCCACTCAGTTCGGCACCAGAATCTCTTCCCGCTTGCTGTCGTACGCCACCGGATGCGGGTTTCCGATCCCCAGCGTCGGCTCATCCAGCGGCCCGCTCCGGATGATCCGCAGCGGTTCGACGTCGCCCGAGGCTCCTCTTGGGTAAACCGTCGCCGAGTGGTTCCCAAAATTCGCCGCCCATACCTCGTCGTTTTCCAGGTCCAGATACACGCCGGTTGGATTCTTGAGATGCGTCTTCGGCCCCTGGATCGCCCGGACCGGCGCGGCGTCACCGGTTGCCGCAGTGCTGAAGATCAAGATGGAGTCGCCCATGTCATTGGCCACATATAGTTCACCCCGCTCCATGTCGATGGCCAGATGCGCCGGCCAGTTCATCTGCGTCTTCGGCCCCTCGATCACGCGCAGCGGCGGCGTGTCTCCGGTGGCGTCGAGCGCATAGACGGTGATCGAGGGCGGTGAAAATTTTCCCGACCCCGGCACCTGTTCCCGCACCGGCCAGTTCTGTTTCCCTGCGGTTCGGTCCGGCCTGTAAAACGTCCCGCCGGGCCTCTTCTGGTGGGAGTTGCCGTAGTTGCTGACGAACATCAGTTGGTTCTTTGTGTCGATGGCGATTCCGTGCGGATCTTCCAGTTTGGTTCGATCCCCTTGGAGAAGCCGGATCGGAGACTCATCGTTCACGGCTGATTTCCGGAAGACCACGACGGCATTGTCATGCTGCTCGGTCAGGAACAGTTCCTGCGCTTCCTCGTCCACCGCGATCCCGAAAGTTCCGTGCGGCGTGTACAACTCGCGGGTCGGCGGAACATTGCCTTTTGCGTTGCGGTCAAAGATCACCAGCGTGTCCACCGTGTCGTTGTTGACGGCGTAGATGTCGCCGCTGGCCGGGTCGATGTACAGCCCGCACTGGAACTCGATCTTGGTATTCAGTCCCCCGATCATCCGCTTCGGCTCGGTCATCGTGGCCGCCGGGGGAGTGTTGTCCAGCCGGTCGTACACCAGGATGTTGAACAGGTTTTCGTCGGTCAGCACGACCTCATTGCGGATCGGGTCCACGGCCACCGCGCTGAAGGCCGCATAGGGGTCTCGGATCATCCGCACCGGCTTCCGCTGGGGAAAGTCCCCTCCCGAGGATTGTCCAGCCTGTAGCGCCGCCACCAGAGTTGTGCTGGCGCTGGCCGGCATCCACTGGCACATCGCCATCTCCCCGTCCGCTCCGGCAATTGGCGTGGGCAGCGGCGTTATGGAAAGCAACCGGGCCGGCCCGGCGGACGCTCGCAGCAAATCCTGCCGGTCTTCGCTTGGGCTCCCGCTGTATAGAACAACCCCTGCCAGGACGCCCAACACTCCCAGGATCGTAATCAGACCCCCGAAACGATACGGGCGGGATGCGTGCTTTCTGAGTGTTGCCATGGGTGGCTTCCTCCTATTAATTTCTATGCTGGTTTGTTACTGGGACGGTTGACTCCGCTCAGCGCAGGCCGCAGGTTATTCTCCTGGCAAATTCCAGATGAAGCGATACGCTTTTCCCCGCCAACTAAACTATGGGTAGTCGCCGGGTAGTCGCTGACTGCTCTTGCTGAACTGTTCGTAGTGAACTTTCGAAGCATTTTTAGCGCAGGCGAATTTGTTTGTCAAGGGCGTCACGGATGGGATGGCAAAATCGATCTGTTGATGATAGCCTGTAACACCCAAAGCGCGGGATTTCTTGACTGATCTGAATTTCACGGCTCTAAAATATGCGCGGCAGAGATTTCCCCTGTCATCTCCGGGTTGGCTTAAAGTCACGCTGGGCGGCATGGGAGATTTCCTGGAGCAAACAGGAAGGGAGATGTACAGATGGGACTAGCGGAAGCCAATCCGGTGCAGTTGGAGCTGGGCAAAAAGATGGGGAGCAAAGAGGCCAAGACCTTGGTCGATGCGCTCTACCGGAAAACCCTGGACCGTTGGGAGCAACGAGTCAATCGCGGAGCTTTCATGCGGGAGTTGCGGGCTGGGACCCTGCCGCTGGAGGCTATCCGTCTCTTTTGGAAGAACTGGGCCTATTTTGTCTTCGAGATCAACAACATCGTCGCCTGCACCTATCAGCGGCACATCGGATTTTTCAAGCGGCACCCGGACCTGCTGGCCAGCTTCAGCGCGAAGGTCGCCGACGAGTATATCCACCCGGAGCCGCCGGGGCATGTGAAGCTGGTCCTCGCGCAGACCAAAATCTTCGGCATCCCCGAAGAAGAAGTGCTTGCCTGCGAGATGCTGGCCGATTGCCGGGGAATCCTGGAGTTCAAAAGAGGCCTGATGCACGAAGGCACGCTCCTGGAATGGTGGGCTGCGATGGCTACCGAGGAGCCGGTGGGATATTGGGCGCGGGAGTGGAAACAAGCGCTTACCGGAAAGTACGGCTTCCAGCTCGCCCAGGTGGAATATTTCAGCACCCATGAGGAAGCCGACCTCGGAGAACATGCCGAGGGGGTCATGGGGCACGGCGAGTTCAATCGCGTTGTATTGCAGCGGCTTCTGGAAGGGGGGTTGGTGGAGATGCGGCCCGGATTCTCCTTTTTCTATCCGCCGCTGACTGCGGTGGACTTTTACGGCCTGTTCTTTGACGGTGTTTACAATCGCAGCCGTGAGAATTCGGACGGGAAAAAGTAGCAGGCGGGCAGGCGGCTGGTCACGGCGGACGAGGCGGCAAAGCCCCCGCTGTGGTGTATTAGGGTTTGGCGGATTGGGACGTGGCGGATTCAGGTGTGGCGGAATAGAACCGGTCTCAAAAAGGTTCAATTTTTGGAAACGTCAGGGCACGGCTTCAGCCGTGCCGCAGAAACACCCAAAAAACAGGGGCTTCAGCCCCTGAGGTAACTTTCGACATTTGCCGTTGCGTCTTTTTACACATTTTTGAGACCGGCTGTAGTGCCTGGCGCGTTCTGCAATTGGCGGGCAAGCAAGAAAAATAGTCGCGGGAAAATTGGCGGGAAATCATGACAAGCGGTGAGCATCCCGGCAGCGGGCAGCAGGCTGCCGCCGTGCTTCCCGGAACCGACGTGTCTCCGGGTGAGCGGAAACCCCTGGAGCGAAAAAAATCGCTGGCCGGTTTCTTGCTCGGCCCGGCGTTGTTTGCCGTGGCGCTGCTGCTGCCCCCTCCGGAAGGCGTTACGGAGATCGGCATGCGGTCGCTGGGCGTCTTCCTCTGGGTCATGGCCTGGTGGGTCGCCGAGCCCATCCCCCTGCCCGCAACGGCCTTCCTTTCACTGGTCCTGCTCATCCTCTGCGGGGTGTTCCCCCTCGAGCGAGCCTTCGGCTTCTGGGCCCACTGGGTGAACCTTTTTCTGATCGGCGCTTGCATCATCGGCCAGGCGATGAACATCCACGGCGTGAATAAGCGGTTCGCTTACTGGATCATGTCGCTGCGGGTGATCGGAAACAGTTCCTGGAGGTTGATGCTGGCCCTCCTGTGGGCGTGCGCCTTGCTGAGCGCCATCGCGTCCAATACGGTCTGCACGATCCTTTTTACCTCCATTGCGCTCAGCTTTATCCGGAATTTCAATATCGCCCCCCGCAGCCGGTATAGCGTGGCGCTGCTGGTTTGCGTGCCCTGGGCGGCGAGCATCGGCGGAACCGCGACGCCGGTGGGCGCAGCCGGTCATCTGTACTCGCTGGGGTTGCTGCGCGAGATGGACTTCCACGTGGGATTCCTTCCTTGGATGATGTTCGGCGTGCCCATGATGCTGATCGCCATGGCGGCGATGATGCTGGTCATCCGCCTGGTGTTCCGGCCCGAATTTGAGAAGGTTCAAGTGTCCTCCTCCTTCGCCCGCGAGGAGCTGCGGAAGCTGGGGCCGATTCGCCGGGGAGAAAAAATTTCCGTCGCCGTTCTTCTGGCGGCGCTGGCCCTTTGGATGCTTCCCGACCTGGTCTACTTCCTGGTGGAGCCGTCGCATCCGGCGGCGCAGTGGGTTCAAAACCGCCTGAGCTGGGCCGTGGTCGCCCTGCTGGCCGCGATGAGCTTGTTCCTCATCCCGGTGGACTGGAAAGAAAGACGATTTGCCATGACCTGGGACGAAGCCGTCAAAGGCATTCATTGGGGGGTTCTGGCGATCGTCGCGGGCGCGCTGGCCATTGGAACCGCGCTGAGCAGCACCGAGGTGGGCCTCGGCCAGCTTTTTGTGAAAGGGATCGGGCTGCTGTCGGAGTATGGGGGGACCACGACGGTGCTGGTTGCAGCCAGCATAGTGTTTTTAGGGCTGCTGACCAACGGCGTCTCCAATTTCGCCTCGATGAGCATCGTCATTCCCATCATGCTCCCCCTGGCGGCAGCTCCGGGTTCCGGCCTCAACCCGGTGGCGCTCACGCTGTGCCTGGGGCTCACCGCTTCTTGGGCCTTTGCCCTGCCGTCGGCTACGCCGCTCAACGCCATTGCCTTCTCCAGCGGCATTGTGCGGACCTCGGATATGTTTCGCGGCGGAATCGTTCTGGCGGTGCTCTGCACGCTGGCGAGCATCTTGATTGCCTACCCGCTACTGAACTGGATATTTTCCTAGCCGGGGTAGATGGATGATAGATGATAAACGAATAAGGATAACTGGACCAGAAGGCCCGCCTGTCAGCGACCTGAAGTGCCCCACAAAATGAATCGAAATCGTGCGACGGTAGCCACGGTAAATTGGCAGTTCCAATTTGCCGTGGGTTTGTACTATTCCGGCAAAGCAAAAACATATATTGCGTTGTGCCCGCGCGGGGGCGTGATGTTGCCGATCTGCCGCAGGGGATGCCGCGTGCCGCCGGCGCCGTCTCCCGTCAGCACCGCCACGTACTGGGTTCCGTTGACCGCGTAGGTAATGGTGCTCATCTGAATGATCCCTCCGAG
>JADFGZ010000036.1 GCA_022567475.1 Acidobacteriota bacterium
GGCGCTCACTCCAGTCGGCCTACGGCCTCCTTCCGTCAGCGCCAAACAAAAAGGAAGAAGAACATTCTCTTATTTCTTTCTTCACTTCAAAAGGGGACATTGCTAACGAGTCGAGATGGGGGACATTTCTAACGAGGTTTGACAGACAATTTTTTAATATTTTTTGATTGACATGGTTGATATTTCGTGCTACATAGGCTGTACCTATAGGTTTTTTGGTCAATGTTTTCATTCAGGGCAGAATTTCACCGAGGAGGGGTATCAACATGAGAGTTGTGTTTTCCACTTTGTGGGTGCTGGTTATTTGCAGCCAACTGGCTTTGGCGCAGGTCAACACCGCTACGATTTCCGGTGTGGTGCAAGACGCGTCCGGAGCCGTCATTCCCGGCGTTTCGGTAACCGTGAGGAACCAGGATACGGGGATCTCAAGGACAGTAACCACGGATGCTGGGGGAAGATATCGCGCTCCCAACTTGTCTCTCGGCAACTATGAAGTGGAAGCCCAAACAGCCGGGTTTCAGACAGAGGTCAGAATCGGGATTACGCTCACCGTAGGAAGAACCGCCGTTGTGGATATGACCTTGAGCGTCGGCGCGATCACCGAAAGGGTGGAGGTCACCGCCGAAGCTCCTCTGGTGGAAACGACGAATGCCACCGTGGGCTCGTTGGTGGACGGGCGAACCATCACGGACATGCCGCTCAATGGCAGAAGCTACGATCAATTGGCTCTGCTGCAAACCACTGTCGTAGCCTATGGCGGCGGCGTGGGTAGCGGTTTTGGCTTCGGCGCCGGAACAAGAATGAGCGTAGCCGGGGGCCGAACTATGACGAACAGCTACTTGCTGGATGGAACCGACATCAACGATCACGGCAATGGGACGCCGGGGGGAGGCGCCGGATCGAACCTGGGGGTGGACGCGATCCGGGAGTTTAAGATCATCACCAACGCGTTCGCCGCCGAATACGGCCGCGCTTCCGGCGCGGTGATCTCCACCGTCACCAAATCCGGCACCAACTCATTCCATGGAAGTGTCTTCGAATTCCATCGCAATGATGAACTGGATGCCGCGGAGTATGGTTTTTTTGATGACCCCGAGAACAATGTCATTGCAAGACCTCCCTTTGTTCAGAATCAATTTGGGGGTGTTATAGGCGGACCAATCGTGAGGGACAGGACCTTCTTTTTTGCCGCCTATGAGGGCTTGCGGAAAAGGAGAGGCGAACCCAACGTTCCGATCGTGCCGTCGGCCGCAGGCAAGCTGGGGTTTGTAGGCTTACAAGACAACGGCACGCCGGACGACCCGAGCGACGATTTTGAATTCGTGGATATCGATCCCCGCATTATGCCCTTTCTGAATTTGTACCCGACCGCGAATGATCCGGCAAGCGTCGCTCAGAATAACAACGGGACGGGAAATTTTATTACCGCGCCATCGGTTGCCACGAGACAGGATTATCTCATGGGCCGGGTGGACCATACGATCAATAATTCACACACAATCTTTGGTAGATATACCCTTGACGACGACGAAGTAGCCACGCCGGACAGTATCCCCGCCTTCCTTGCCACTGCAGTTGCTCGAAGGCAGTATGCGACCGTGCAACTGAGCAGCGTGCTTTCTCCCACGGTGCTCAACTCCTTCCGTGTGGCCTTCAATCGCTCGGCTCAGGCCAACGACGACCTGCCAGTAGATGATCTCGGTCCGGATTTCTCCTTCATTCCGGGCCTGCCGATGGGGCTGATCACAATGCAGGGAACCGTAGCCACAATTTCAGGCAGGGGTATTTCAAATTTGGGACCGAGCAATACGGTCCCTCGGGTGTATGTATACAGTCTGTTTGAGTATGGCGATGACCTGAGCGTCATCAAGGGACGCCATTCCTTAAAATTCGGCGGCAGCCTGAAACGCATGCGGGATAACCATTCCGGAAACACCACCTTGCGAGGCAGGTACCGATTTGGTAGCTTTCCGGAATTCCTGGCGGGCGTCCCCAATCGGTTCGAATACGTTCTGCCGCTGGCGGATCCTCGAGCTGATATACTAACGGATCAACCGGGGCTATCCGTTGGCCACGCTTACAGGGGCTTCCGCCAGTACTTCTATGCCGTCTACGCACAGGATGATTTTCAAATTTCTCCACGGCTGACCTTGAACCTGGGCCTCCGATATGAAACGGTCACCAATCCCAGGGAAGTGAATGGCTTGCTATCGCGTCTGGATGATCCTTTGGATCCGTTTTACAGGACCGATGTGGACAGCTTCATTCTGTTAACCAAGAAGACCTTTCAACCGCGTTTCGGTTTTGCCTGGCAGATGAATGACAGCGGCAGAACGGTCCTGAGAGGCGGAACGGGCATATTCCATGACCAATTCCTTCCTGTCAGTTACGGAACGCAATCATCGAAATACCCTCCCTTCTTTAACGCGGTGCGAAGCTCCGCGGGCGAAACGAATTTCACTCGGGATGATCTTTTGGGGGGGGAAATACGCCCGCGTATCACCGGTAACGCTCCCGTGGGAAAAATGGCCACCAAATACCATTGGAACGTCACGCTGCAGCAGCAGTTGGGTGAGAGTAACGTGGTTGAACTCGGCTATATCGGTTCCAGAGCCCTATATTTGGGAAAGTTTGCCGAGCTCAATACTCCGATCCCCGTGATACTTTCCGATGGCCGGCAATGCTTCAGCGGGTCGTCATTGTGCCCCGAAGCCAAAAGGTCCCGCCGAAATCCCGTCTTCGATGAGCTTCGGACGATTCAACACAACGCAACTTCCCTCTACAATGCTTTCACGTTCAAGTTCACGCGCCGCGCCAATTCCGGACCGCAGTACCAATTCCTGTATACCTTTTCCCGAGCTATGGACAATGGCTCCACAACTGCTACGGGAGATTTCCGGCGGGAACCGCAGACTGGGTTGGATCCATATAATCCAAACCGGGATCATGCCCGCTCCAGCTTTGATGTTCCCCACAATTTTACTGTCACTTACTCCTATCCGCTCCCCTTCCAATTTGAGGGCGGAATGGCGAATGCTCTGTTGGGAGGCTGGTCATTTAGCGGGATCACGAACATCCAGTCGGGAGGACCCTTTAATGTCAGAACCGGTTCTGACCAGGACCGTAACCGGGACGGCGGCAGATCGGATCGTCCGGATCTGACTCCGGGAGCCAATAACAATCCCATAAGTGGGTCGAGTTCCGGCTGCGGGGATGGTGCTATAGAAGCCGGCGTGGTGGGAACTTCCGTAGATGCATGGAGCTCGTCTGACCGGTGGTATGATCCTTGCGCCTTCACGATCAACCCTCGCGGGATCTATGGCAACCTGGGTAGAAATACCCTCATCGGACCGGGGAAGATCAATTTCGATTTCTCCGTGCACAAGGAAATTACCCTTGGCGAAACCTCCCATCTCCAGTTCCGCGCGGAGTTCTTTAACCTTTTCAATCGGAACAATCTGGGCCTTCCTGAGAATATTCCCTTTGACAGACAGGCCTATGAGCCATCCGCTGGCACGATTCTGCCAGGGGAGACGGTTACCAGGCCCAGGGAGATTCAGTTTGGGCTGAAGATTATTTTCTAAGATCAGCCATTACTGAACACCCTCGGGTGAATTCAGCATCGGGTTGTATTCAACTAAAGATGAGCGGGCTCACGGATAACCTCCGGGGCCCGCTCTTTTTTTACGTTCCGAAATCCCAACGCACAGAAACCTTCGTACAAAAACCTGGACCGGCAGCCACAAGAAAGACCAAAATCAGCGGCATCACAACCCGCTAAATCCCATATACTTTATGGCATGGGGGGGCTTTTCTCTTCATTCCCCAAACCTGCTTCCTTCTTTTTGTCGGAATGAAACGCTGTCACTTTGCCGAGTGCGTCGTGTAAGAGCCTCCATTTAGAGTAGCCGATGGTATAGCAATTGCAATGCTAGATTGGTTACTTCCCCTTTCCGGACCCCTCAGTTATGGTAAACTCTCTCGCTGAGATCGGCATAAAAAACCGGCCTGGTCATGAGGACAAGCGCCCGCTCAACGTGCTTGTAAGGGCTGGGGGAAAGCGGTATAGCACAGATTTACGGAGGGTGGAATGCAGTGACCAATCCATCCTTCCCATCACACGGCCCTCTGCTTTTTGGAGGAATACCAAGGGGAGGAGACAGATGACCAGCTTGCTGAACAAGACCAAGGCTAGAGACCCTGTGCGTGTTGCCAGAAGATTGGCGGCGCTCTTCATCATTCCAGTGATACTGGCGACAGGATGCGGTGAGAGGGTTGCAGACTCTGCGCTTCGGGTAGCGATAACATCTCCCACACAACCCTCTTACGTTGAGACCATATACGGGCCGGTACATTACGGGGCGGAGTTCGGACTCAATATCACCGCGGATGATTTCAGAATCTTCGACTCACACGCCACGGCGACGCAGACTGTGCTGGCCGGCCAAGCCGACATCGTCGGTGGGTCGTTCGTTTCTCATCTGATCATTCGTGAAAGAGGCTTGGACTTCAAAATGTTCTGCCCATTCGTCAACATGGATGATTTCGTGATGGCGGGGCGCAATGGGGTCACCGAAGTGGAGCAGCTCTTCGATCCTGATACCCGGGTTGCGATCGACAGCCCTGGTGGCGCATCTGGAGTCATTCTGAACGCTATGCTGCAGGCGGCCGGGACTGGGAAGACTATTGCCGACCTTCCGAACGTGAGAATCCTTGAATCCTCAGCCTTGCGCAGCTCGGTTTTTGTGGCGGACGGAGTAGATGCCACCGTGATTCATCTAACACAGTTCAAACAGGCGGCCGAACAAGTTTCCGACGCTGTGATCATCACCACACTGTACAAAGATGTGCCTGTCTTCATTAAGGAAGCGTTTGCTGCGCCTGCATCCTGGCTCGAGGAGAACCTGGAATTGGCTGCTTCCTTTTGTGCCTCTGTGCTCAAGGCGGCTCGTGAGCTGCCCCGGGACTTTGATCTCTTTGTGTCAGCGGTCAACGAGTTCGTCGGTGTACCCCCAAGCGAAGCGATGCTCCGAGAAACCTTCGACCTGATCTCCCAATATGAGTTCTGGCCCAAGAATGGTGACCTGGAACCGGAGGCGATCACCCAAATGGCTAAAATGGCTGTGCTGTCCGGAGTTCTAGAGGAAGTCCCGGACCCAACTGAGGTGGTGGACCGTCGACCGATAAACAGGGCGCTCGAGCTTCTGGGAGGAAGGGTAGAATGACCTGCCGATTAAAGGAGCCGGCGAGCTGTTCAGAGAGGAGAAAACGATGAGTGTTCATGCGACCACGGTGATATCTCGATGCCTGATGGTGGGCCTGCTTGCCGGTCTGCTGCCCGCAGCCACATTCGGGCAGAGTGCGGGGGGCCCCTGTGATGAATATCTGCTGCCGCAGCGGGACACCATAGGGGGGAAAGTCGGTCCCGAGTCCTGCCGGAAAATTGAAACCGATTTCAGGTTGGATAATCGGAGCCTGCGCAGGTTCGACATCGGGCTCAGCGGGACCGTGGACGGGTACGTGACCCGCGGGGGTGATTACAGTGAATACATGACCAGCGCGCCGGACCTTGTTTTCCCGCAGACATCGGACTTGAGCCGGACGTTTCATATTATCGCACGCTACGAGCGCGAGAAGGGCGCCGCGATGACCGTGGTCTTCCCCGCCAACCGGTCGGACTGGAACGGCAAGATGTGGGTAATGATCCACGGGCGGGGCCGTTCGTTCCAGAGCGGGAACCTGAAGGCATGGAATGGAAACCTGGACCCGGCGGATGCGGCGGCGGATCTGAACAAGTACGACAGGGTGATCTTAAGGAAAGGGTACGCGCTGGTGAAGACGTACCGGACCTCTGCCGAGGGACTGGGGGAGATTCAGGCGACTTTGGAGAATGAACTGAAGGTGGATGATGTGGCGTTCAACGATACGCATCAATATATCAAGGATTTTGTGGCCGTGGCGGAAGCGGTTGTGGCAAAACAACTGGGTGAGGCGCCGCGGCGCACCTACCTCTATGGACATTCGGCGGGGGGCAGGCTCGGACGGGGGTTCAACTACACGCCGGGACTGAATGTGGATGCGGAAGGCAAACCCTTCATCGATGGAATTCTTGCGGACGATTCCGCCTCGGGGACGTGGCTTCCTGTGGTGATGAAAAGCGGCGTGGACGTATTGCTGCAAACCGATGCGGACCGTGCCGCGTTCGTGCCGCAGATCGACGTCACGCACCAGATGTACAACAACATCTGGCGGCCACAACGGGCCGAATGGGTCTCCAACAGTTTTCTGGAGAACAAGCGGCGTAACGCGCGCATCTTGCGCGACAAGGGAATGACGCCGAAGCATCGGATGTATGAGATCCGGAGCATCAGCCACTCGGGTGGCGAATCGCTACCCGACGGGCGGCGTGGGGATGTCCAGATTCTGGACCTGTCGCTGATGATGGGTCAGTTCATCGACATGCTCGACAACTGGGTGGAAAAGGGCGAGGCGCCGCCGCCGATGCGCTCGGATTGGGCCGAGCTGGGTGATGCCGACAAGGATGGGACGATTGAAAACCCGGGCATCTCATTTCCGGAAGTCGCGTGTCCTCTGGGGATCTATTACGCGTTCCCGGTGAGTTCGGGAGAGCGGGGAATCGGCTTGACTTCGTTCGCTCCGTTTACCGGCGAGGGGTTGGAACCGCTGGATGGGCGAGAGGTTTTCGTGGACATGAACCGCAACGGGGTCTGGGACTTGGTGGAAACGCCCAGCCAAGCCTGGCAACGACTGGGGCTGCTGGCAGAGGGTGAGGAGCTAACCAGGAGCCGCTATGTTGCCTGCGTGCGAGAGTCCGCTGAAAGCCTTCGGCGCGATGGGTTCTTCAGTGAAGAAACTGCTCAGATGTATATCGAACGCGCTCAAACGGCTGCTATTTCCCCGGAAAGCGTTGCGCCGGGGGAACCTTAAAAGGGGACCAGCAGCTTGGAACGGAATGACCTGGTTGCGTGTGCTAAGCTCTACTCTCTTACGGCACTGGATCTCTGCGTGTTAGCGTGATGCAAGGCTTGCAGAACTGAGAGACTCTTGAGATAGGTAAAAGGGGATCAGGAGAAGAGAAGCTAATGTCTTATGTGGAAGTCCGGAACATTAGTAAGGTCTTTCAGACCCAGCAGGAGAATCTTCCCGCGCTCGAGAACATTTCCTTCACCATGGAGCAGCACGGATTTTACTGTTTGATCGGTCACAGTGGTTGCGGCAAGTCGACGCTCTTGCGGATCATCGATGGTCTCACCGAGCCAACCACGGGCGAGGTGCTCATCAGCGCCAAAGTGACCAACCGGCCCGGATTCGATCGAGGCATGGTGTTTCAACATTTCAATCTCCTTCCCTGGCGCGCAGTGCTCGGAAATGTCGAATTCGGCCTCGAGAATCGCAGAATGTCCAAGCGCGAGCGGCGGGAGCGCGCTATGCACTATATCCACATGGTCGGACTCGATGGATTCGAGCATTACTACCCCTCTCAATTATCAGGAGGCATGCAGCAGCGCGTTGGTCTTGCCAGAGCGCTCGCGATCGAGCCTGAGATTCTGCTCATGGATGAGCCATTCGGCTCACTGGACGCTCAAACGCGCGAGACCATGCAGACTGAATTAATGCGCATCTGGTCCATCGAGAAACGAACCGTGCTTTTCGTCACACACGATATCGAAGAAGCAATCTTCCTGTCTGATCGAGTCATTGTGATGGGCCAGCGTCCCGGTAGGATTGTCGACATCATCGACGTAGATTTTCCGAGGCCACGAGACGAGAACCTCCGCAATTTAGCGGGCTTTACCGAGATGAGAGGTAGAGTTTGGAAAACGCTCAAGTGTGCAGCTTCTGAAGCTAAGGCCTCTGCCGCAAAAAGATAAAGGACAGATGAGTGGCTTCAAGACCGCTCAGCAGCGTGGTGTGACTCGTTTGGAGAAGGATTCCCAAATCATCCAAGGAGAAAAACTCCGCTTGCGTGACCAGAAGTGGTTCCAGCGACTCTTAGTTTGGGGTCTGCTGGTGGCGGTCTGGGAGATCCTTGGAGTCATTCTCGGTCCCTTCTTCCTTCCTAGAATCAGCCAGGTCTTCCTCAGCATGTTCGCCGCCTTCACCAACGGAGACCTGACGACGCTTGCCAGCTCTCTCCGACAGATGTTCTTAGGTTTCGGTTTGGCTGCGGTTGTGGGTATCCCAATCGGTCTCATCATGGGACGGTCTCGATGGGCTGAGTATGTACTGGGCATCTACGTGAATGCGCTTTTTGTGACATCCCTGGAAGCCCTGCTCCCATTCATCATCATCTTAGTGGGAACAGACTTTTATTTCCGGGTAGTGGTCGTTTTCCTTTTTGCAATCTTCTACATCATCATTAACACGGCCGCAGGTGTTCGAGCGATCGATCCCAACCTGTTCGAAACAGCTGCCGCTTTTTGCACTCCACGGCTGAAACTATTCATCAAGATCATCTTGCCGGCGGCTCTGCCCTATGTGATTGCCGGACTGCGGCTTGGTCTAGGTCACGCCGTGAAGGGAATGGTGATTGCAGAGCTTTGGGTCGTTGTTGACACCGGTAGAAGATTAGTCGATCTGGGATTTGCGCGAAAACTGCCCGAGTACTTCGCTTTGGCACTCTGGATCGTGCTCTTTGGAGCGCTAGCCAATCAGATCCTCCTCAGCTTCCAGAAGCGGCTCACGCCCTGGGGAAGTGAAATCGCCGGTTTCACCGGGAGCAGGAAAAAATAGATATGGATCCCGTCACTCGCAAAGATACCTGGATCTCCCAGTCCCGCAAAAATCGCATAGCGAAGTGGGGACTGCGTGTTGCCTCTTTTCTCGTGTTCCTGGCCGTTTGGCAGTGGTATGGAGCCAAACCAGAGATGTTCGCAGTAGCGCCTCCCTCACAAGTCTTCCCGGCATTCTATGAGGCCATGCTTTCTGGCGAGCTCCCAAAAGCGGCAGCTGGAACGCTGTACACCATGGCCGTCGGATACCTCTTGGCAGTGGTTGTCGGCATAGTGGTGGGCTTTGGAATTGCAGTATCCGTATGGGCACGCAACACAATTGAGCCGATCGTCAACGCGGCGTACTCAGCGCCCATGGCTTTGCTGATTCCCATCCTGGGAGTCTATATTGGGTTGGAGTTTCAGGGCAGGTTGTTTCTCGTTATGGTGTGGGCTGTATTTGTGATCATCGTCAACACTGCCGCCGGTGTGCGCGAGACTCCACCTTCTCTCATGGAGATGGCTCAGTCCTTTGGCCTGAATCCATGGAGCATCTACCGCAAAGTAATCTTCCCATCCGCCTTGCCCTACATCCTAGTTGGCCTGCGACTGGGAGCAGGACGCGCTCTGCGCGGGGCAGTGACTGCAGAGATTCTCATGAGCACTACCAACCTTGGGAAATTCCTCATTGATGCAGGTTCGACATTCAACATGCCTAAATTGCTGGCTGGAATCATGCTAGTCATTCTTCTTGGTTTGGTGATCATCCAGGGTGCGGAATACCTGGAGCAGCGGATTCTCAGTTGGCGACGAGTGTGACACCTGAACCGTCGGCCTACTCGGACGATTTGAGGCGGAAGATTCTGGAGGCGTATGGGCGAGTGAGCGTGAGCCTAGCGGAGTTGGGGTGCTTCCGCAATCGACTGTTGGTGGGATCAGCATAAGCTGATAATGTTCAATAGGTTGCTGGCAGAAATGGTCTTAGCAGTTCTGAAGTGTGGCAAATATAGAATAAGTCACTTTGTTTGTTGAAGATAGAGATGCGCTAACAACACTGGATTGCGGAAGCACCCTCCAAAGAGGGTAAATCAGGGTCTATGTGGACATCAGGGAGGTGGTCGGCAAGGAAGTGATGGCAAACCCCTGAAAACATTGGTGGGCGGTGCAGGGCTCGAACCTGCGACCCGCTGCTTGTAAGTCCGATACTGTGCTTTTCCAAAATCGCCTTCTTTTCAACTGCTTACGGTTCAAGGAGTTGTCCGCAGCCTGTTGAAACTTATGGAAACGATTTACGCCTGAGTGCTTTCGGCAGCTACGATTTTGACTACATCAAAATGCGGTGAACCCCACTATCTTTTATCTTTCGCCCGCTTCGCGGGGATGCGGGAAAATCGGAGCGCCCCCATCGGCCTTGACCAGCACCAGAAACTCATTGGAAATATGATCGCGCAACCCCAGATGCGACAGGTCCGAGGCGCCAGCCGCATAGATCGTTCCCGAACCAAACTCTGGATTCTCCACCGTCACAGCATACGTTCCTGGCCGCAAGAGGTTGGCTGGCACTTCCGCAGTCAGTTGCAATCCGTCGATAAAGCTGGTTTTCAGGTTTTGCCCGTTGAAAAGGACAAAGGAATACGGGATAAATCCCGTACCGTGAACCGTCAGTGTTGCTCCCTGCGCGCCCTCCACCAATGCCTCGGGTGAAGCCCACTGAATTCGCGGAGACGGAAAAAAATGGCTGCTTTGTTCCCAGCCGTTGAACGGGATGGGATTCTTGAAATCGGCGTGGTACTTCCCATCCAACACCCGCCCCCGGCTGATGACCTGCGCGATCTTGCGCGTGTTCCGAATGTCTTCCAGAGGATTGGCATCCAGGATGAGAACATCCCCTACTTTTCCTTCCTCCAAGGTTCCCAGCCGATCCTGCATCCGCATCAACTCCGCTGGATTGACCGTGGCGGCCTGGAGCGCTTGCAGCGTGCTGACACCGGCGTCCACCAGCAACTCCAACTCCTGGTGCATCCCCAATCCTGGCGTGCACATGTTGGCACAGTCGGTTCCGGCATAAAGTTTGCCCCCGGCATCCGCAAACGCCTTGATCAGCTGTTGGTCGTTTAGATATCCTTGGTGAAACAAATCCTGCTCGTACTGGGAGAGATCCGCCCAGTGCCACATTCCAATCTCCTGGTACTCCTTCAGATTTGCCAGCCTCCAATCCAGTGGCACGTAGCGAAGCTGCCAGTTGTTGAGGAGCAGGTCAAAATCCTGATAGTGAAAGCCTTTCTCCCGGAGCGCCCGATCCCCTTGCCAGGACATCCTCATGGTGGGATTCAAATAAAGCCCGCTTTTCACCATCAGCTGAACGATCTCCGGCACTCTCGCCAGATTCATGAATGAAGATGCCGGCGGATTGAATCCCTTCCGAACCTTCTGCAGTGCTTCCTCTCTGGCCTTTTCGTCCACCAGAGCGTTGGCCACCGCCTCGAGATGCTCCACCCCGTGCGCCCCCACATCGGCTGCAACCCGCACATCCTCAAAATGGCCGATCAACGGTATGTTTGCCTTTTCTGCCTCCCTCACAAGGGTCCGCAGCACTTGCAAACTTAAACCAGCGTAGACCTTGATAGCATCTACCCGTCCTGTGATGTACTGCTGCATCGCAAACATCGCTTCTTCCGGATCTTTCAGGAAATGAACATGCGGTCGCTCAAAGTAGTTCTCGCTCGTGGGTGGCCCATCCAGATTGCGGGTCGCGTGAAAAAGGCGCGGCCCGGGAACAAGCCCGCTCTGAATCCCTTCCTTCTGCGCCCGGATCCATTCATTCCTATCACCCAGGCTCACTACCGTCGTCACCCCGTGGTTTAAGTACAACTCCCCCGCCCACTCTTTGTAGTGAACATGCAAATCGATCAGACCCGGAAGAATATACTTCCCCTCCGCATCGATCACCGTACCGCCTTGCGCCGATGGCGCTCCTCCCGCAGAGACGGATACGATTCGGTCCCCTTCCACTACCACCACTACATTGGGCGTCAGGCTGCCATCTCGAACGTCAACCAGAGTCCCACCACGAATCACCACGCGCTCCTGGGCCATGAGCCAACCGCTCAATGCCCATACCGCCAACCACAGGTACACGCTTTTTTGAAAAGTTTTCATCGTACCCTCCATTAAATCGTTGGACGAAAACCTGCTAATTTTTGCTAGCTTCCCTGGGATGGGGGAAAATCGGGGCACCCCCTTGGGGCTTCACCAGCACCAGAAACTCGTTGGAGATATAATCCCGAATGCCCAAGTGCGCCAGATCCGAAGCGCCCGAAGCATAGATCGTTCCCCAGGCAAAATCCGGATTCTCCACTGTAATCGCATACGTTCCCGGTTCCAGCAGTTTGGGAGGCAGTTCTGCGGTCAGTTGGAATTCGTCAACAAAAGTCGTCTTCAACTGCTGCCCGTTAAAACGCACGAAAGAGTACGGGATAAACCCCGTTCCATGAACCGTCAAAGTGGCATTTTGCGCGCCTTCCAGGATCGCCTCGGGCGAAGCCCATTGAATCCGTGGCGAGGGGAAAAAGAGCCTGCTGTCGTAGGGAACATTCTCCGGGATGGGATTTCTGAAGTCGGCATGATACAACCCGTCCAGCACTTGGCCACGGCTGATGACCAGAGCAATCTTGCGGATGTCCCGAATATCTTCCAGGGGGTTGGCATCCAGGATCAAGACGTCCCCCACTTTTCCTTCCTCTAAAGTCCCCAGGCGATCCTCCATCCGCATCAATTCCGCCGAATTGATCGTGGCGGCCTGCAATGCCTGCAGCGGACTTACACCCGCATCGACTAATAAATCCAGTTCCTGAAGCAGACCCAATCCCGGTATACAAATATTGGCGCAGTCGGTTCCGGCATAGAGTTTGCCCCCGGCATCCACAAACATCTTTATCAAACGTTGAGCGTTCGTATAGCCTTGATGAAACAGATCCCGCTCGTACTGGGAAAGATCCGCCCAGTGCCACATCCCAATTTCCTGGTACAACTTCAAATCCGCCAGCCGCCAATTTAGCGGAACGTAGCGAAGCCGCCAGTCGTTGAAGAGCAGGTCGAAGTCCTCATAATGAAAACCCTTATCCCGAAGCGCCTGCTCCCCCTTCCAGTAATCCCTCAGGGTGGGATTCAAATAAAGTCCATTGCTAACCATCAACTGAATAATTTCCGGCAATTTCTCCATGTCCATGAAGGATTCCGGGGGCAGATTGACTCCCTGACGCACCTTTTGCAAAGCTTCGTCCCTCGCCTGCGTGTCCAGCACAGCTCTAGCCACCGGGTAGGTATGTTCCACCCCGTGCGCCCCGACCTCGGCTGCATCACGCACGCTTCTAAAATGGCCGATCACCGGTATATTGGCCTTCTCGGCTTCCCGGACAAGGACACGCAGCACCGCTATACTTAAACCATCATAGACCTTCACCGCATCGACCTTCTCCGTAATCTGCCGCCTTACCGACAGCAGCGCTTCTTCGGGATCTTTCACGATTTCAACATACGGCCGCAGAAAGTAGTTTTCGTCCGCGGGCGGCCCATCCAGGTTGTACGTGCTGATAAAAAGCCGCGGCCCGGGGATCAGCCCGCTCTGAATTCCTTCCTTCTGCGCCTTGATCCATTCATGGGAACTGCCCAGGTCCACCACCGTTGTCACGCCGTGGTTTAAGAACAATTCCGGCGCCCAGTCCTTATAGTGGACATGCAAATCAATCAGGCCAGGAAGAATGTACTTTCCGGTGGCATCGATCACCGTACCCCCTGGCGGCAATGGCCCTCCGCTGGAAACCGACACGATCCGATCCCCTTCGAGCACTATGACCGTGTCTGGCACGAGGCTGCCATCTCGAACGTCAACCAGAGTCCCACCTCGAATCACCACGCGCTCCTGGGCCATGAGCCAACCGCCCAATGCCCATACCGCCAACCACAGATACACGCTTTTTTGAAGTATTCTCATTACAACCTCTTCGTTCGGTTTACTGAATCAGTTTCACAGTTCGTGCATGGTCAGAGTCCCGCAAGCAAGCGTCTCGGAACGCCAGGTCAGCAAGCAAAGCTTGGGTGACCCCATGTAGATACGGAAAGTCATATCCCCCTCTTCCGTTGTTCCGCTAAAGAGAAGTCGGGGTACCAGGAGACCTTTGCGCCAATTCCTGTGGTCTTCGTGCGTACGTCCAGCAGGAAAGGTCTCCCATCACGGATCACTCGCAGACCACGTTGGATGGCCGGGCGCAACTGTGCGGTATTGTATACAACCTCCCCAGGAATGTTGTATGCCGCCGCCAGCTTGGTGAAATCCACATCCGGATCCCCTAAGTAGGATATGTAATCGCGATGGGCCTTTCCCGAGGCCCCTCGGCGGCCCATGATCCGCCAGCGACTTGCCTCGTAGGTCTGATTGTTCAAAATGACTGTCAGCACCGGGATGTCGTACCGAGACATGGTCCACAGGGAGTCGGTCTGCCCGAACAGGAAACCCCCATCGCCCTGGATGGACACCACTTGGCGGTTGGGTAATGCAAGTTGGACACCCGCGGAAGCCCCCACTCCCCATCCGAGAGCCATTCCGGTGGTTCGGCCGATCTTCAGTTTTGCATCGTCGTCAAACGGGAAAAAACTCCAAACCCTCACATCCGTGCCCAGCTCGGAGACGATCACAGCATCCGGCTCAACCAGATCGTTCAATTCGACCATCAGGCGCGGCCAGGGAACCGGCTCCCCATCACTCCGGCGAGCTGAAGTGATTCGAGCCTCTCGCAGGCGGGCCGAGTAAGCTGCACACTCTGCGCGGCGCGTCTCCGTGCGAGCCTTCAGTTGCGAAGCGCTCGTCATGCTTTTGACGGCCACGATCAGGTCACGCGCCGCCTGATTGAGATCTCCCACCAGAGCCGCCCGCAGCGGGGTGTTTCGGCCCGCCATCTTCGGATCTATGGTGGCGTGAATCACGGAGGGAATTCGTGCAATCCGCCGGCTCTCCCGGGGCCGGAAGCGTGCTCCGAAGTTCACGAGGCAATCAATCTGTTTGGGATAACGCGTGGGCAAAAGTTCGCCGACGAAGAGTGGATGGAAGTTGGGAAAATCCGCAGTGAAGCTCTTGCCTTGCACGACCGGCATGGCCAGCAATTCCGACAGCTCCACCAGGGCGGGGCGGGCGTTGGTCAGGCCCACCTCATGTCCGACGTACAGAACCGGGGAAGAAGCTTCCAGCAGCACCCGAGCGGCGGTTTCCACCTCCTTGCGGTCCGGACGCAACTCCATCGGAATGTGAAAGGCCTCTTCAGAAAAGATCGTTGCCGTCGCCTTCCTTCGCATCAGGTTGCCCGGGATGCGCACGTGCGTGGGGCCTCCCGGCAGTACGGTGGAGACCTTGCAGGCCTTACGGATCCATTCCGGGATTCGTGACGGCTCGTGGACCACCCACCGCCATTTCGTGTACTGTTTCACCGGTTCCAGAAAGTCATCGAGGTCTTCCTGGCTGTCGGTCCCTTCAGTGGTTGTACTGACGTGGTCGCTGAACAACACCAGCGGGGTGCGGTCCTTCATCGCGTTGTACATGTTGGAGGAAGAATGAGGCAGCCCGATCTTGCTGTACATGGCGAATCCGATCTTCCCGGAGGCCCTGGCATAACCGTCGGCCATCGAGACCGCCTGGCCTTCTTGCGTGGCCTGGATGAGCTGGATCTGCGGCCTCGTTACCAGGGCATCGCACATCGCACCCAGGCCCGAAGCGTTGGCCACGAACATGTAGCGGGCTCCCGCCTCGATCAACTGCTCGACCATCAATTCGCCTCCGGTGCCGGTCACAGAGCGCGTGAAGGATGCCGGGGCCACCACCCCTGGCACCAGCGGCGCCACAGATTGCAGCGCAGAGTTGGCAGCCGACGCGCTGTATCCGGCAGCAACCATGCCGGCAATAAAACCGCGCCGGGAAAGTTTGGAATTTAGAAGATCCTTGATGAGGTTACGCATCTTCTCCTCCTTCTGGAAACAAGTGAATCCGCCCTGATTTTCCTCGTAAGGTGACTCCATTTTCCCCTGGTTTTACTTCGAAATAATATTCAGCCCTGCTCATGAGAGTGGCCCTTTGCTGAGACCAGGGAAAATGGGCACGTATTACCCCTGCCTGATTGAAAATAATGGAGAAAGATTACACGAGGAGAGAGGCTAAATCAATTGTTGGACGGGGTTTCTTGGGACTGTAGCCGGGCTCCGAGTGCGGTCGAGATGGAAAAGTCCCGGATTACTCCTCAAAAGTCGCCTACTGTTTAGGAATGGTTAGAGCGCCGAATCGGTAAACACTACGGCATTTATCGCGAGGATTCGCCGTGGACACCTCCAATGAGGGAGTTCTCATTCCGGAGAACCTATCCGAAGGAGGATTAACATTTTGGGTGAGTGGCCGGGATGGTGTCCTCGCCGGGTGGGTCTTATACTGCCGGAAGGCAGGGCGGGGTAGTTGCGCTGCCGCCTTACAGTCCTAATTAATAATCAATGCCGGCAGCGGGATACCTCATTCTCCGATTATAAGCTTCCTCCTCCGACGGCACGCAGAAGCTCTCCTCAAGCTCCGTTTCCGGCTGCAACTTGAAAATTTGGGTATCGCTCACCCAGGGTTTGGTATACACCTTCGGGTCAACGAGCGTTATGGTGAGCTCCAAGGTGTCATGAGCAACGCGCCGGTAACGCTCCTGTAAGCGCATAGCGTCGCTGTGCGGATAACCCAGTGAACCGATCCAGGTTCTCTCGTCAAAACCGACCGTGTCAACGACGAATGTGTCTCCCTGCCACTTGCCCACCGAGTATCCGTAGAACTTCGGCTCAGGATCCTTGGGAAGTTCCCGCCCATCCGTCCAGATATCGCGCCATACGTGACCCCGCTCGAAAAACTGCAGCACCCTGCCGGGAGTCTCAACGAACTCAATCGGATATCGAGATAACAGGCTGCGTGGCAGACCTAGCGGATCACAATGGCCTATGGGATCATTTCCGCCCGCGACGGCTCTGGGTCCAAATCCGGGCTTGTTGGCATCGAACTTTGCCTTCCCCTCAGGCAGCATAGGAGGAACCTCTCCGGTGAGCGTTCGGGTCCTCTCATTAAACAGCCAAACTGCAGACAGATCATGTTGGGGGGCGGGGGCCGCAGCGTTGGCCTGCGCCGCTGCCGGTTGCTGAGGCGTCTGAGCGAACGCGACGCCCAGCACCGCCAACAGGACCACGATCAGACTCAGGAAGCGATTTCGCATTGGGAGACTCCTTTCATAGTGTAGCGTTCCAATTCGATTCACTTTCACTCGACTTGCATCGCCGGAGCGATTCTCACTGGCTTTCGGCCTCTCTTCCAGTTTGACCGCGTGTTCGTTGGGCCTCCTCGCTGGGAGTGATGAGCGTTATCGTTCGGCCATCGGCAAGTGTGATGCGGATGATCTGCCCGAAAGGCGTGCCGGCTCTCGAGGGGTTGAGGGTAAGAGTGATCTCGTCCCCTGGCTTTATAGTAGTCTTGGTTATGCCAAACCTTCTGGCCAGAGTGCGGGGACCATTCGTTTCGGCGCCCCAGTGTACGACGTTGCCCTGGTCGTCCTTCACGTCGAAGTAAATTTGGCTATGGGGATTGGCCCACACGAATTCTGTGACGGTTCCCTGCACGATGATGT
This sequence comes from Acidobacteriota bacterium, assembly GCA_022567475.1. Taxonomy (GTDB): domain Bacteria; phylum Acidobacteriota; class Terriglobia; order 2-12-FULL-54-10; family 2-12-FULL-54-10; genus JADFGZ01. Next base: position 17,420 of record JADFGZ010000036.1, read on the forward strand.
GTTTATCCATGAGGTACGCCGCCGAAGTTCCGTGGTGTGCCAACATCGGGCCGCAAACCATCAGCAAGCCTCCCACTAAGGCGAAAGGCGTTGCCAGCTTAATTTTCATGCGAAACCTCCTAACCGGAATTTCCATCTTGAACTCCTGGCCAAGTGAATTTTACGCCCAACTGCTTTCACCCGAATTTAGTTTTTAACCCTCCACCGGTTCCATTGGTCGGCACCCGCCGCTTCAGCTCTTCAAACCAGTTTAGCCCGACTGTGACGGTCGGCTCCGGCTAATCCGCCCAGATTGGCTCCATTGCCGGGTCCGTTGCTGGTGAGAAAGAAGGTCATGGGGGCGCGGTCGTTTTGGGCGAGCAGCAGGTACGAGAGCCCAGCAGAGACAGCATGATCGCGGCAACAATATATTGCATCTTAATATTGCATCTTGCGCATAGCGGTTCTCCTTATCGGAAAAAAGTTACTCCCGCCTGATGGGCAATATTGGTCAAAGATTACACGAGGAGAGAGGCTAAATCAATTGTTGGACGGGGTTTCCTGGGCCTGTAGCCGGGCTCCGAGTGCGGTCGAGATGGTAAAAGTCCCGGATTACTCCTCAAAAGTCGCCTACTGTTTAGGAATGGTTAGAGCGCCGAATCGGTAAACACTACTGCGTTTATCGCGGGTAATTGTTGGACCGCAACCCTAAATGCCGAGGCAGGGACGGAATCGAAACGCCGACGCCAGCCTTTTATGGGATGTCAGATCAATAATTTGCAAAGCACCCTCAAAGAAAACCAGGAGAGAGGGTAAATTGTAGCGGCTTGGCTCAGAAATGGTCAGGGCGCATCAGTCTCAGTAGCGATCTCAGTAGCGAGGTAGTTGGGAGGCGGAAAACGGCCAGGACAAGTGCCACGGATGGTCCCAAACGAGCCGCACTTCCACCCAAAGGGGCCGTAGGGATCCAAGCTTGACTCGACAGGGCAGCTAGGCTTAGTATTTGTAAACCAGGAAAAACTAAAATCGAAGTTATAGACGAAAATTCCGTTTGAGAGTGAGGTTTCCATGTTCCGACGGTTTCTCTTCATCTTCCGAAATAGCGCAACTGCCCGGGTCTTGGTGTTCACAGCCATTGCTGCCTGGGTGCTCGTTGCCGGGCGAGGTCTTGCTCCGGAATCAGATGGCTCAGCCCAAACCGCCTTGAGGAAGCCGACCGGTTCTCCTCAACTGGTTTCCATCACGCCGCTGCCCGCAATGGACGGTGAGATGTGCCTGTGGGAGCCCGCCAGCGCCAGCTTTTCCTTCGCGACCGCTTTTCAAGAAGCACTGCGGAGCGACCGAGCGGCCGTGGATGCAGATCGGGCGCCCGTGCGGGTGATCCGCGACACCTACCCGACCTTCAGCGCCGTAACCGTGGATGTGGTCCGCGATGAATTGATTCTCCAGGACGAGAATCTTTTTCAAATCCTGGTGTACGACCGCACCGCCAATACCCCGCCGAACGCCGCCCTGACGGAACCGAAACGGGTGATTGGAGGACCCGCAGCCAAAATCGAGTTCAACTGCGGCCTTTACGTGGACCCGAAAACCGGGGACATCTATTCGGTCACCAACGACACCACAGACACGATGACGGTTTTCTCGCGAGAGGCCAGAGGGAACGTGCCTCCGAGCCGGGAATTGCACACTCCTCACGGTACGTTTGGGATTGCTGTGGATGAGAGCCGGGAGGAGATGTATCTGTCCGTCCAGCACGCGAATTCGGTGGTTGTCTACCGCAAGATGGCGGAAGGAGAAGAGAAGCCGCTCCGCACCCTCCAGGGCCCCAATACGCAACTGGAGGACCCCCACGGCGTCGCGCTTGATCCGAAGAACGGATGGCTGTTCGTGAGCAATCACGGACACGCCCGGGACTTTGAAGGAGGAGGCGGCGCGAACTGGTGGCGCGGCGCCTCTGACGACCAAGCCAGCCAGGAGGCTGTCGTTCCCGGCGCGGGACGCTTCGACCCTCCTTCGATTACTGTTTACGCGCTCGACGCCGATGGGGACGTGGCTCCGCTCCGCATCATTGAAGGGCCCCTAACCGGCCTGAACTGGCCCTCGAATCTTTACTACGACCCAGACCATGAGGAGCTGTTCGTCGCCAATGACGCCGATGATTCCATCCTGGTTTTCCGGGGGAGCGCTAATGGGAATGTCGCTCCTCTCCGCACCATCAAGGGTTCCAGGACCGGTATCAAGAACCCCACAGGCATCTTCGTGGACACCAAGAACCAGGAAGTCATAGTGTCGAACATGGGGAATCATTCGGCCACGGTTTATCCGCGCGACGCCAATGGGAATGTCGCTCCTCTCCGTACGGTCCGCGCCGCTCCGGCGGGAAAACTCGCACTGGCGATTGGCAATCCTGGAGCCGTCGCTTACGATTCCAAACGAGAAGAAATCCTGGTGCCGAACTGAGTGGCACACCCGCAGATTGCGGCCTTCGCCAGGCTGGCGGAGGAAAATTCCACGCCCACTCGATTGCTGGCGGGTCAGAAAACGCTCATGGCCCGGACTATGCACGATATCCGCTACGACGAAGTAAACGACGAACTCCTGGTGACCAATCCCTTT
>JADFGZ010000286.1 GCA_022567475.1 Acidobacteriota bacterium
CCGTATTGCCCTGGCCGGGAACCGGGTACAACGCCAAATAGGGCACCACCTTCGGGTCAGGCGTAATTGGGTCTTCGCCCGGGAGAATCCCCATCTTGGCTGCCGTGCTGGGCATCCGGATAGAGTCCGGGATGGGCTTTCTTTCCCGCAAGCCCTCGTAGCTGGCGAAAAAGAAGGTGCGGTCCCGAGCGATTGGGCCTCCCAGCGATCCGCCGAACTGGTTGCGGTTGAACGCGGGCTTCGCCCGGTTATCGGCGTTGTTGAAGAAATTGTTCGCATCAAATTTGTCGTTACGCAAAAACTCAAAAGCCGAGCCGTGGAACGCATTGGTCCCCGATCGGGTCACCATGCTGACAATGGCCCCGGCCGCGCTTTTGTATTCGGCCGAATAGTTGTTGGTGATAATTTGAAACTCCTTGATCGTATCCACCCCGGTGGAACCGCCGGTGGATCCTGCCGTATTGTTCGAAATATCGCCGCTGGACATCCCGTCGGTAAGGAAAACGTTGTGGGTCTGCCGGGCCCCGGAGACGGTGAGTTTCTGCCCCATGCCACTGAAGACACCTTGCCGGGTGCGTTGGGGGACCTTGAGGACCCCTGGCGCTATAAAAGCCAACGAGATCAGGTCGCGGTTGTTGAGCGGCAAATCCACCACCTGCTCCTCGGTCACCAGGTTGGAGACCGTGGCGCTGGTCGTTTCCACCAGGGCGGCTTCGCCGGTCACCGTGACCGCTTGCGCCACCTCGCCCACTTGCAGCACCATGTCCACCACCGCGCGCCGGCCCACCGTCAACGCGATCCCGCTGCGGATGCTGGTTTGAAATCCGGCGAGCGAAGCTCTAATTTCATAATTCCCGAGCGGCAGGCTGGGAGCCGCATACCGGCCTTCAGGACCGGTTTCCAAGCTGCGCGCAATTCCTGTGTCCACGTTCGTTATGGTAATCGCTGTCCCGGGCACGGCCGCGCCGGACTGGTCGGTCACCGTTCCGGAAATGGTACCCGTGGTCAATTGAGCCTGCGCCAGAGAGGCGCAAAACAAGAATATCGACAGGGCCAAACCTTGCCCGGCCCACCAGGATAACCCAATGCTATTTTCCCTTGAGACTAATTTTTCGGTCATCACATCCTCCACTACACAATTTTCTGACTTGCCAACAAACACCAACTCACCAGCTTCTAACCGGAATATCCATTTTGAGCTTCTTCTGAGCCGAAAAATATACCTCCTGCCCTGTAGTGTCAAGCGCAAATCGCCCTGACCTCTTTGAGGTGGTAGTGCGGCTCGTTTTGGCTGTTCAGTGGGGCTGCTGTGCGGGTTTTGCCCGCCCCAGCCTGCCTCGCCGCTGACACTTATCCGCCTGACCACTTCTGAACAGCTAAATTCCCCTCTCTCCTGGGTCGCTAGCCGTCTGGCAGCGGCAGTGCCGCGATCAACCTCAGCATGCTTGCAAACAGCCTCCGATTAAGGTGCCCTTCGGCTAGAAAAAGCCAGTAATATCGCGCATGCTTCACCAGCCGTCCGCCGGTCTTCACCAACCGTTGCTGCAAGCTCGTCAAGGACCAGTTTCTGATTCTTTGCGGTAATGCTAGTCGCCGCCACAGGTTGCCGAGATTATAGGCAATGATGGTCAGCCACAGCCGTACCTCGTTGGATCGGAACCGATGGCAGCTCAGCCGCGTCATCTTTACTGCCTGCTTTCCTTCTTTGATCCACTGCTCGGCCGTGCCTCGCTTGTTGTAGAACCGCACGACTGCCCGACTCGGCAAGGTTAAATTTGTCACGATGAAACCCACCCGCGGGAACAGCTCTCCCTGGTGATGTTCTACCTTGGCAACGACCCGTCTCGCCTTGCTCCAACTCGCTGCTTGATAGAGAAAGCCTTTGTACTCCACCAACGGCTTCACACTGGGTCTGCCCACCGGACGTGGTAACAATTCGGCAATATCCCGTTCCAGGCTATCGTTCGCGGGTATGCGAATGGCGTACTTCACGCCCCGCTCCTCCAGCACCTCATAGATCTCTGGCTTGGCGAAGGCGGCGTCGGCACGAAATACCACCTCCTTGCCCAGCTTCTGCTGCCGCTCGATCTCCGGCAGGAGAAGTTCTTCCCAGTCATCGGCACTGTGAACGTTGCCAGGACGGAGCTTGGCAGCCAGACAGTCGCCGTCTCGATTGAACATAAGCAGCGGATGATAACAGGTGGACTCGAAGTGCCCGTTGTAGGCACTCTGCTCCTGCTCCCCGTAAACAGGGATTTCCGTGCTATCCATGTCCAGCACCACCCGTTGCCGTGAATCAACCGCCTCTGCCTTCGCGATCAGCTCCCGGTTGATCGCTGCCAAACCAGCCAGGTTCTCGTCTTGCGTCAGTAGTTCTGTCTCGAACGATTGCAGCCGGGAAGTCAGTGCGGCTCCTCGCTCCCAGATCTTCTCCGAACCGATCAACCTGAACGTCGGATCTTGAGAGACACGCTCGGCGTCATTCATATCTTCATATCCCGCCAACCGGCTGTAAACCGATTGCCGGACCAGATCGGCTAGAGCGAACTTTGTGTTCATGCCCCGAGAGTCGGTCAAGTGCTGCGCGATGAGTTTACTGAATCCCAAACGCTCATCCAGTTCACGTACCAGAATGAGGCCGCCATCGGAAGTAACTTTCGATCCCTGAAAGGCGACCCTCAGAAACCGGTTGAACGACAGCTGAAATCCCTGTTTTTGGCTCTCACCCATTCGGTGTATACCTCCGCACGCCAATGTTGATGCTGAAACCAGCATCAATATTGATGTTGGAGGTTAGTAGATGGTTGCAGCTGTGTTTTCAAAAAGGAAATGCGGGCTCACATCGTATCCCCCCCAGACAAGGCAGTCCGGGACAGCTTTCTCTGGTTCGTGCCACCCACCGCAAACATTGACTGATATACAAATAGCTGTATATTGGTATAATGATGGAACGGGACTTGAAGGCGGTCAGTTGGGTCGGATCATCCCGGAGGGACTTGAGATCTTTTCCTGCGTCTGTGCGTCGCGATATCGGCCAAGCTCTTTACGCCGCACAATGTGGCGAGGAATACCCCGCCGTAAAAGCCCTGAAAGGCTTCGGCGGCCGTTCTGTCCTAGAAGTTGTGGCATCCGACGAGGCTGGCACATACCGGGCCGTCTATACAGTTCGTTTTCAGGACGCGATTTATGTGCTACACGCGTTTCAGAAGAAATCGAAAAAGGGCATAGCCACGCCCAAAAGGTCAATCGAGGTGATTCAGCAGCGGCTCGCAGCCGCAGAGCGGGACTACAGAGAAAGGCAGAACTAACATGAAGAGGAAAACCAGAATCCCGGTCAAAGAAAGCACCGGCAACATCTTTGCAGACCTCGGCTTCGCCAACCCCGAGCGCGAGCAGCTCAAGGCGCGCCTCACCGTGCAAATTTACCGCCTAGTCAAGCAGCGCGGCCTTACCCAAGCCGAAGCCGGTGAGATCCTTGGTATCAAGCAGCCGCACGTTTCCAGCCTCATGCGTGGCCAGTCGGGAGCCTTCTCCGTCGAGCGCCTGATGGACTTTCTCACCGCCCTGGGACAGGATGTGGAGATCACCGTCAGGCCCACTAGCAAGAACCATGGCAAAGTATCCCTCGTCGTTGCGTGACTTTCACTGGTTCGTGCACATGCGAATTATCCGAGTTGTCCGCAGAATGCATTCGAGACGGAAACCGCCCCAGAGGACAATACCTCCTTCGACGATTCTGGGGGAAGCCATCGCTGCATCGGGCCAGCACAAGCGGACGCATGCAGTTCGATTTACGGGTTGACAATATTATCATATATGATATTATATAGTTTTAAATGATGCTGTCTATCCGTGAGTACTTTACGGCTGACGGACTAAACCCCTTTCGCGGTTGGCTCGACACTCTCGATCTTCCCGTAAAAGCCAGAGTTCAAGCTCGCGTACTCCGGTTCGAGATGGGTAATCTCGGTGATCACAAGAGCGTCGGGGGAGGCGTCTGGGAAGCGCGCATGATGTTTGGTGCTGGATATCGAATTTATTTTGGCAAAGACGCCCACTCAACCATCGTTCTTCTGGTAGGTGGCGCGAAGTCATCCCAGTCGCAGGACATTTCCCGCGCCAAGGGCTTCTGGCGCGACTATTTGGAGACAAAGCCGCATGGCAAGACGTAGCAAAGACTGGAACGTGGGACTCGCACAAGATCTCCAGAACCAGGAGTTTGCCCGGGAATTCCTCTTGTCCGCAATCGAAGAAGGGGTTCCGATTCAGGCCGCGCTAGCGAAAGTTATCCGTGCGACTGGCGTGAAAGAATTCGCAGCAAAGGTGGGTATGGCGAGCCCGAACGTATTACGCGCCATCAACCGCCGATACAATCCGACTCAACGAACCCTAAACCGTTTGCTGCGGCCCTTCAAATTACGGCTCAGCCTCGCGTCCATTGAGGCAGCGAAAGGCCGCCGTGCGGCATAAATCAGTGACTCCCATCGTAATATGGGCACACACTGAAGTGGTCTAAAAAAATGCATAAAATGACACTGACCGACCCCTGGTTTTTTGAGCCAGATGGAGAGTAAGTTTTGTGCCAAAATCGATGACTTAAAAAAGGGGAATATGCCTGTAAAACAACTTACATATCGATTGGAAAAGAGTTGGATAGGCGTCAGGTTACCGTTTCACCCAAGTTTCAGATTATGATTCCCTGTGAGATCCGGGAAAAGGGGAGAGCATTGGCAGGCTCCTACCGAAGGCGGACAGCGTAACGCCACTACCGCTACCACGCCCTTCTCAAACTCTCCAACCCCTTCAGATAATCTTCCTTCTCGAGATTGGCCTTCACTCCGTATTCCCCGAGGATGTGTATCATCTGCCCCACCGGGACCCCGGCGAGCTCTGCTACCCTGCCAAGGGAGGCCTCGCCTTTCCTATATATTTCCACTGCAAGCATGAGCTGGCTTCTGGAAACGAGTTCGTCGAATCCCAATCGTTCGTCCAACTCCCGCACCAGAAGCAGTCCACCGTTTGATATGACCATTGATCCCTGAAAACCGACTTGCAGAAACCGGTTGAACGACAGTTGAAATGGCTGTTTTTGTCTCTCATCCATTGGGTGTACACCTCCCGAGGACCGTATTGATGCTTGAACTCGCATAAATATCGGCGTTGGAGGTCAGTATAAACTTAGCTTCGGAGTTTTGAAACGGAAATCCGGGCTAAAGTAGGGAGCATCCGTCTCGTTAGGAATATCACTGGGCAATGGATTGAAGGTGCAGTTTTCGAAGCGGTCATGTAGCGCCGGGATGACCTCTAGCTCGGAATGAATTCCGTGAGGTGAGGGAAAGTTTCCTGTACCAATCCCGTGGCCCTTTCCAGGGCAGCCGCTTCATCTCCCTCGACGATAGGCGTAATGAACCGGACAAGAGCTCCATCTGTGCGGTTTTTTGTGGCCGCGTCCCAAACTAGATAAACTTTGGCGGCGTACTCGCTGGCGATGACGCGCCCCTGGGACTGATACCAGTACAAGACGAGCTGTTTGTCCATCCCCTTTTGGATGATGTAACGGTTCACATTTATCGGTTCGGGATAGCCGGGGATATCGATGGCGACCAGCCCGCCTTCCAGGGCTGACCATCCGGCTCCTGGCAGGCAGTTTTTGGGAGAATGAATGGCTCCGCCCCTCTGCTGGCTGCCAAAATAGCCGATAAACAACCCGATGCTGATATTGTTCTGCGGG
>JADFGZ010000037.1 GCA_022567475.1 Acidobacteriota bacterium
AATCATTGCTTCCAGGAACGCATGAACCGTAGCTACGATGAACCTCTGCCTCTATAGACACCTCTATGAACACCTCCAGGAACAACAGCTACACCTTCTTTGGGTTCCCGGAAAGGATCGACGCGCGGCAAAGGTTTCTGCCCTATGCTCTTCTGCTCGCTGTGACCTTTGCTCTCTATGCCACCACGCTGTACTTCTATTTCGCCTGGGACGACATCGCCTACGTTGAGCGAAACTACCGGATCCACGGGCTCTCCCTGGCGCGCCTCTGGGCAATCTGGACCAGCACCTATCTGGGCCACTACGCGCCCATCCAGCACACTTTTCTGGCTATCCTCCATTCCTTTTCCGGTTTGGAGGCGATGGGATACCACCTGGGCCAGCTTCTGGTCCACGCGGGGTGCGTCTGCCTGCTCTACTTCATCCTGAAGAAACTGGAAGCGCCTCGCATTGCTCTGCTGGCCAGCCTTTTGTTCGCCGTGCATCCGGCCAACATTGAGACCGTCGCATGGATTTCAGAGACCAAAAGCACTTTGGCGTTTTTCTTCTTCCTGCTGTCGTTTTGGTTTTTCATCCGGCTGCGGGAGCGGGAACGCTGGTCGGACGGAATCTTATGCTCGCTGCTTTTTATCCTCTCCCTGCTGGCCAAGGTCAACACCATCGTGGCCCCAGCCATCTTCCTTTTGTATGACTACAAGCAAGGGTTCTCCTTCAAAAAGAGCCGGGTGGGTAGTCTGGGCTGGTTCTTCCTGATGAGCGCGATATTTACCGCCATCCATTTAAGCGCCTTCTACGCCTCGCAGGATACCCTGGAGACCTCCTACTACGGCGGTTTGGGCTTGCACCTCCAGAACTTTCCCCAACTGGTTCTGTTTTACATCCGCATGGTGGTCTTCCCTCATCCTCTGTCGGCCTGGCAGATGGCCGTCATCTATGAAGATTTCAACTGGGTTCTGGGAGTTGGATGGTGCGCTGTGCTGGGAATCTTCTGGCTGCTGTATCGCAGCAACCGGAGCATGCAGTTCTGGGGCCTATGGTTTTTTGTTTTCCTGGCGCCCGTGCTGCAAATCGTTCCCTTCCCGATTTGGATTGCGGACCGGTATCTCTACATCCCGGCCATTGGGATGTTCGTGCTGGGGAGCAAGCTGTTTTTCCTGGTGGGAGACCGCTTCGCCAGGCTTTGGCAGCGCCTGGGCTGGGAGATGGTGATGGGCGCCGTCCTGCTCGCTTTTGCGTGGCATACACAAAACCACCTGCCGGTCTGGAGCAACAACCTCACGCTCTGGGCAGCTACCACCCAGACCTGCATGACCTCGGCGTATTGCCACAACAACCTGGGGCTGGCCCTTTTGCAAAATGGGAAGACCGAGCAAGGCGTGAAGGAGTTGATTCGGGCCGTTGAGATTCGAGCCCATCCCCGCTATCTCACCTATCTGGGCGATGCCTACACGCTGGGCGTGAGGGATTACCGGCAGGGCCTCATCGCTTACAACATGGCTTTGGAGCAGGGCGGAAGCTACATCACAGCGGAGTTTTACTCCAAGCTCGCCAGGGCGCATTACTGGGCCGGCAACCCGGAGCAGGCAACCCGCGCCATGGAGGCAGGAAAAAACCTCGATGCCAATGACCCAAGCGTCTTGGTGATTGACGGCTTCCTGCAATGGAAACAAGGGAATTTCGAGGACGCCCGCCAATCGCTGCGCACAGCCCTCATTCTGACCGGCCAAACTTCCAACCCAGCCAGCTTTCTCTATCGCTTTTGGGGAGACGCCGGAGAGGTGGGACGGCTGCTCTCCGACTTGCGCTCCTCCCCGGAGCAAAATCGCTGAGGCACCCCTCGTTATATTCCTGTCACCTGGGCAAAAAAAAACGGGAGAGCCGAAGCTCTCCCGTTTTGCCAATGACAGGCAATCCAATTTACATCGGAACGCCGGCGGCGGCAGCAAAAGCCGCACAACCGATAGCCGCTACAGATGTGGCGCCCCCTAGGGGGTCTCTGAGAACCACATTGCCCATATCCATGCAGAAGGTGCTGGTGCCCGAGGAGCCCGCTGCAGTTGGCGTCGCCTCAATACCAAAAGTGCCGTTCGGCGTCGCCGGAGTCGGCGTTGCGTTGGGCGCGACGTAAGTGAACATATACCCGCTCTTGATCGGCGTAGCCGTAGGCGGGTTGAGGCCGGACAGGACCGAATCCAGCAAGTCCGAGGAACTTGTTGCCACCGCAGCGCCAGGGGAGCCCGAGATGCGCGAGTAATCCCGCAAAACCTATGTTGTAAGTTGAGGAATAGGTAATATTGGCCGTGCCAAGCGTCCGCAGCGCGCTGGCCGCAGAGGCCTCATTGGCCGCCATCCTGGACCTCAACAAGTTCGGTACCGCAATCGCTGCAATGATCAGGATGATTGCCACCACGATCAGCAACTCAATCAACGAAAAACCTTTCTGTTTTCTCATTTTTTTCCCTCTCTCTGAAGTATTCGAAAGCTTGTCCCACTCTTCCCACATTCCCATATCGGCAGGAAAAGTAGCAAATGAAGGTCCAATCCATTTTTTTAGCGGTCCAATTTTAGATACAAGATTTATGTCTTTTTGTATCAAGCTGTTAACAAATACAACAAACATCTGCTGGCTAGATATACCACCCGACGCGGGGCTATGAAGGAAGAATGTTGACAAAATACGTCAGCACGAAACGACAGAAATGGTCCTAGGACCTTTGAGGGGTGCGCTCTCCTCCCTATCTTAGGTATTTCTTATCTAATTTCCGTCAGCGATCATTCCACAAAAGTAACGATGAACCCGACCGTCGGAAGTCAACTCCGGGTGGAAAGTCCCCGCCAGCACAGTGCCTTCCCGAACAAGCACGGCTTGCCCATGCAAACGAGCCAGGACCCGCACCTGGGAAGCAGCCCGGAGGATGACGGGGGCGCGGATCAGCACGGCTTCGAGCGGCGCGCCGGCCTCCGGGCCTATCTGCAACTCCGGTTCGGCCTCCACGGTTTGGACAGAGCTGGAAAGCTGGCGTCCATAACCGTTTCTTCGGACGGTCACATGCAGCAACCCCAGACTGTCCTGGGAGGGATTCTCCACCTTTTCCGCCAGCAGGATCGCTCCGGCGCAGGTTCCGAAAACCGGCCGCGAACTGGCAAACCGGCGGATCGGCTCGAACCAGGCTTCTTCTTGCAGGAATTTCAAAAAGGTTGTGCTCTCCCCGCCCGGCAGGATGAGGCCGGAAAGGCCGTTCAACTCGGAAGGCTTTTTTACCAATCGCCAAGCGGTCCCCAGACGGTCCAGAGCTTTGCCATGCGCCTGGAAATCTCCCTGCACTGCCAGGATGCCGACGGGGGCCATCTATACCAACCCCCTACCAACCCCTCGTTTGCAGCAAATCTTTTTCATCCATGCTGGCCACGTCGAGCCCCCGCATGGCCTCTCCCAGTTGCTCCGAGCATTCCAGCAAGACAGCAGGATCGTTGTAGTGGGTGACGGCCTTCACAATGGCCTTGGCGCGGCGTTCCGGGTCCGTGGACTTGAAAATTCCCGAGCCCACAAAAACAGCCTCCGCGCCAAGCTGCATGACCAGGGCTGCGTCCGCCGGCGTGGCGAGGCCGCCCGCCGAGAAGTTCGGCACCGGCAGACGTCCATCGCGCGCCACCATCCGAACCAGCTCAAAGGGAGCACCCATCTTCTTGGACTCGCTCATCAGTTCCTCTTCCGGCAGGGTTGCCAGCCTCCGGATATCCCGCACAATGGCGCGGATGTGCCTCACCGCCTCCACCACGTTGCCCGAGCCGGCTTCCCCCTTGGTCCGGATCAGCGCCGCTCCTTCCCCGATGCGCCGCAGAGCTTCGCCCAGATTGCGGGCTCCGCAAACGAAAGGAACCCCAAAGGCATGTTTGTGGATGTGGTGCTCCTCGTCAGCGGGCGTGAGCACTTCGCTCTCGTCGATGTAATCCACTTCGAGCGCCTGCAAGACCTGGGCCTCGGCTGCATGGCCGATGCGCACCTTGGCCATCACGGGAATGCTGACGGTCTTCTGAATCGCGCGAATCACCTGGATCGAGGCCATGCGCGCCACGCCGCCTTCTTTGCGGATGTCGGCGGGAACCCGCTCCAGGGCCATGACGGCCACCGCTCCGGCTTCCTCGGCGATCCGGGACTGCTCGGCGTTGATGACGTCCATGATGACCCCGCCTTTCAACATTTCGGCGAGTCCGGTTTTCAATCTAAACAATTGCTCAGCCATAATTGCTTCCTCCTGGGCAGCCGAAGGGGCGCTCATTCATATTGATCCGGGACCCCTCGCACGGCGACCTTGACAAACTTTCCTGTACTTTGGACCAGCAGCCGTCCCTGCGAATCGTGGATGGTGCACTCCCGCCAGTAATTCCGGCCACGACGCCGCAGAGGCCAGGCCTTTACCTGAATCTTGCGCCCGAGCGGAACCGGACGGACGTACCGAACGGTCATCTCCGCCGTCATCGCGACAATGCCATCCAGGCGATTCAGTTTTCCCATCGCCTCATCCACCAAAATGGCGATCACGCCGCCATGCACGTAGGACGGCGGCCCCTGATAGCGGTGGGCTATATTAAATGTTCCCTCGACAATCCCCTTCTCGGGATCAACCGAAAACTTCAGGCGCATGCCCTGGCTGTTGTCAATTCCGCATGCGAAGCAGAATTTTCTCGGAACTCGCCGGCGGGCATCTTTTCTCATCTCAGTATCGGAAGGAAACCAGCACCCTCTCCCTTTGCAGTTTGTTTGCTTGCACCCTAGATTTTATCAGCGACGGGCCCAAAGAACCAGGAGTGTTGTCATTCGGTTGTGGGTTAGTTTCTGGGTGGGGCGTTAACCGGCCATTTGGCCGAGGTTCGGTAAACGCGGGGCGGCAAGGCAGGGGGTTAAATCTAGGAACACGCCATCGGGAGAAATGCCCTCAGCCAAATCGGCGGAGTTCAACGTGGAAGCTACGGCTGTGGCTCCTACGGCTGTGTCTCCTATTGTTCAGTGGCGAGCTTCTCTCGGGCCGTCTGAAGCACTCGATCCAGCCACTCGTCTATTACTGTCGCGCCGAGCACAGCCGGATTTGGCCCTGGGCCTCGTTTTCGGAGATCGTTCTCAATGTCGAACAGATTGCGGGGCATCAGGAACGGATGGTTACCCAGGAGCACGTCCCAGGGCCCCAGCTGCTTGAGACGCTCGATGCTCTTTATAAAAGTTGCCGTCCACTCTCGGCCGAACTGCACGCCGAGACCGCCCGGACTCAGTCCGCGATACGATTTGCCGCCGGAGTTGGCTTGAAATTCTATCGAGGTGGCCCCAGGGGTATGTCCTGGTGTTACGTAGAACTTCAATACTGTCTCCCCAATCTTGAGGGTATCGCCATCCTTGAGGATAAGATCACGCTGAAGAATGGGCCCCCGGTCCGGCGGCGTCTGTGCGCCGCTCTGCGACCGCTCAACCACCTCCCAGTCTTCGAGCGACATGCCAACTCGTGCGCCGGTCAAAGCTTGGATCCTGGCCGCGCCGCCGTAGTGGTCCGCATGGGAATGTGTGATCAATATGTATTTGATATCGCCTGGATCGAAGCCCATCGAGCGAACGTTGTCGAGCACAAAGTCCGTTGTTTGAGCGAAGGCCGCGTCGATGAGCACCAGTCCCTCACTGGTGGTGATGAGATAGGAGCTAACCCTCTTCAAGCCGACATAGTAGACGTTGTCAAAGATTCTAAATCCGGCTTGTTGTTGCGCCTCGGGTGGCAACGAGGGAGAGCGCCCAGGCCACGGCGCTCTTTCATTCCAGTTGATCTGCTGGTCTTGATTGCTGGGAACTTCCGCCCGGGTCGGGCCTTGGGCTCCAACCGTCAACGCTGCGAGGGAAACCGTTATAAGGCTTAGCAGCATGTGGCCCTGTTTCACGACGTGGCTATGCTTCACGCTGACCTCCGCGAATTCTGAATTATGCACCTGAAATATGTAACTAACGACCTGCGCACCGAGGAACGGTCTACCGTTTGACGTATTTCGTCAGTCCGCCGCCGGCTGTAGGACGGGAGGTCGGCCCTTCCGCTGCATACACGTTGCCCTCGGGATCGACCGCCACACCTTCCCCTGCTGTGCCGTGGGACCCCCTATCGGTCTCATGCGGTGGAATGAAGGCCGTGACTCTATCTTCGGTGGTGCTCCCGATCCGGATGCCGGTCTTCCAGCCAGGGTGGCGGGTTGGGTTCGACTCCGAGTCGATCGCATACAGCGTATCGTTCGCGTCAATGAACAACCCGCTTACGCGGCCGAACTGCTCAAACGAGTCGAGGAAATTGCCCTCCTGATCGAAGATCTGGATGCGATGGTTCCCCCGGTCGGCGACGAAAAGGCGTCCTCGAGAGTCGAACGCGAGAGCGTGTGGTGTGCGGAACTCGCCGGGCGCCGTGCCGATCTGTCCCCACTCCTTGACGTATTTTCCGTCCTTCGTGAACTTCACGATACGTCCGGTTGCGCCGGGAGGGGGATTGTCGCTTTGACCGCTATGTCCGTCTGAGACGAAAATGTCGCCATTCGGTGCGGTGATCACATCGCACGGCTCATTGAAGGTATCCGGACCGCTTCCGGCCACCCCCGCCTTCCCGAGCGTCATCAACACCTCTCCCTCCGGACTGAACTTGATGACCTGGTGACCCTTTGTTCCTGCCTCGTTGCCTCGTGAGTCGGTCACCCAGACGTTTCCGTCGCTGTCCACATGGAGTCCGTGTGGAAGCACAAACATCCCCGCGCCAAAGCTCGTCAACAGCTCTCCGGTCGAACGATCGAACTTGAGGATGGGCGCAACGTTCGAGGTGTCGCAGCCGTTGGCTAAGGCGTTGGCGCCGCAGCGATCATAGGTCCAGACGTGCCCGTCGGGGCCTATATCGACGCCCGCCGTCGATCCCCACGTCCTGCCGTCGGGTAGCGGCACCCACTTCGTGATCACCGTTGGATTGGGATTGGGCAGGGTGTTTTTGGCCGGGTCGATGACATCGGTCTGTGAGTACGCCCTGCCTCCCGACATTGCGATCGCGATGATTCCTACGATATGCGTGAGTTTCAAGCGACCGGACAATGACATGATAGCCCCTCCTGTAAAAAGAAGAATTCCGGTTTACACGCTCCTCCAGCGGCGAGCCGTTGCGACTAGCGATTTGCGGTGGAGTTGTGCATGGCACCCTGCTCGCAATCCACTGCCGCTGGACCCGAAGAATACTTTAAGCAGAACGCCCGGTCAATCTGTTAGTCAACGGCCACGCATCGGGCCGACCAATTCCGTCCTAGATGGTGGTACATGCCGCCTTTTGCCGAAAATTCCGGAAATATATCCTGTAACGCAGCAGTGTTTACAATTCGGAGTCAATGGCCGAACAGTCGGCAAACCGGGAACTGATCCACTGCCTGCCATTCTCACCCTATCGCCTGCTTTTACCCGCGCGGGAGCGCCTGGACAGCATGCCCACGAAGAATAGTTTTGTCTCTCCATCTCATGCTGAGGTCCGGCGGCGGCACCTGGACGGAGGACGGGACCTTCGACCTTCGGCTTCCAATGGCCTCCCAGGTCTCGCGGGAATCCTCGAAGTCGATAATGACGTTTACCCGCTGTTCCTCGATGCCCAGCGCTGAGATTTTTGTAAAACCGGAGGGCTCATCGAGTCCGCCGAGGATGTCGAGGAGCGTTGACTTGCCGCATCCCGACGGCCCTGCGGGGAAATGCGCGCCGTAGTCTGGTTCACAGAGACTTCTGGTTCACAGAGACTGTAGAAAGGGGTTCCGCTCTCGCTCGCGGCCGATGGTGGTGAGGGGGCCGTGGCCGGGGACTACGATTGTTTCGTCGTCCAAAGCCAGCAACTTTTCCCTCAGCGACCGCATGATCTGGCCGAAATTCCCGCCCGGCAGATCGGTCCGCCCGATGCTGTCGCGGAACAGGGTGTCGCCCGCCAGAAGCTTGGTCTGCTCGCCGTCCGGGATGAGCAGGCTGACGCTGCCTTGCGTATGCCCCGGCGTGTGCATCGCCGTGGCCTGGATGTCCCCGCAACGGATTACATCGCCGTCCCGGAGCATCACGTCAATCGGGGTGGTCTCCGGCGTCGGGACTCCGATCATCATGGCCTGCTGATCGAGGTGGCGGTAAAGCTCCAGGTCCTGCTCGTTCATGTACACCGGAGCGCCGGTTGCTTCCTTCAATTTTTTTGCGCCGCCGATGTGGTCGATGTGCGCATGAGTGACCACGACGTACTGGAGGCGCAGCTTGTGCCGGTGAAGGATCGCGAGAATTTTATCGATCTCATCGCCTGGATCGACGACGATTGCTTCCCCGCTGTTTTCATCGCCCAGGATGGAGCAGTTGCACTGCAACAATCCTACGGGCAAAATCTCGTGAATCATAAAGTCCTATCGCAGTCTCGCGGACCTTTCCCCAGCGTTGTTTGCGTAAGTATAACACGGTCGGAACGCCCTCAAGCTGAGGGCGAGAGGACATGCGCCTATTGAGAATTACATAATATAGTTACGATAATCCCGTCAGGGCACGACTTCAGTCGTGCCGATCACGTTGCAGGAAATGATTTCCACCTTACTGCCGTAGGCCCAAGCGGAGGCACCGCCGAAGCGAGACGCTGACATCGCACCAAAAACCTGAGGGAACTCAGGGAAGCCGAAGCGTTAAGAATTCTTCCTGCCGCTTCGCTGCAAGCTGCGCTCCCGCCTATGGCAGTGCGGTAGAATTCATTCAATCCACCCCTTTTCGGCATGGCTGAAGCCATGCCCTGACGGAGTTACATGGGATTTTGCAACAGCTTTTGGCTTTACAATGAGAACCGCTCCACGCCGCTTTCGTGGGCGCGCCTGTAATCAGAGCCGCGACCGTCAGGGAGCGGTTTCCTAGCCACCGCTCGCCATAGAGGTTCAGGCGGGGCGGGCTAAACAAGTCGGGTTTTTAGGTATTTGTGCCCGGACGGAAATACACACTGCTTTGAGATTGAGGTGAAATGATGGCAGACATCGAAAGAAAAGAAATTTTTACAGAGAAAGTCATTGCAGGAAGTCGCACTTGTTTCTTTGATGCTAAACAATCGAAAGATGGAACAAGGTACTTGGTCATTTCCGAATCAAGGCGAAAAGGTTCTAGCCACGAGCACAATCGAGTGATGATATTTGAGGAAAACTTACAGGAGTTTGCTCAAGGGTTCAACAAGGTACTACAATTTCTGGGAATCAAAAGCAAACCCTACAACGTCGATGTGGTGCGGCAGAAATACCCGAAAGCATATGAGAAATGGACGCCTGAAGAAGATGAGCAACTAAAGATGAGTTTCAGAGAAGGCGTCGGCGTCAGCGACATGGCTATCTTCTTCCAGAGACAACCAAGCGCAGTACGTTCTCGGTTAAGCAAACTTGAATTGTCACCACAGGAAAAAGAATCGGCATAGCGGGGTAGCCACGGTGAGCGCTTTATTCGCCGTGGGCATTTCGGCGGATTTTACAAATTGATTTAGCGCACAACCCCCTGCTGTCATTCTGAGCGACCTGCCCTGAGCGCAGTCGAAGGGAGCGAAGAATCTGCTTGTAGCAGCATAATGGGGATGCCGTATTACGTTTACATCCTGTCCAATCGCTCCCGAACTCTGTACACCGGCGTGACCAACAACCTCGCCCGCAGAATTTCCGAGCATCGGCAGGGTTTGATTCCTAGCTTCACCAAGCGGTATCGGATTGATCGCTTGGTTTACTATGAGCCTTATCAGGATGTGCGAGCGGCTATTGCACGCGAGAAGCAGATCAAGGGATGGCTCAGGACAAAAAAGGTAGCTCTCATAAAGGAACGTAATCCGACGTGGGACGATTTGGCCGCCGATTGGTTTCAGGTTGCGGGTAGGGCAAAGAAGGGAAAAGCAGATCCTTCGTGTTGCAGAGTTTACCCTGAGCGCAGCCGAAGGGCTCCTCAGGATGACAGCGAAGGGCTCGGAATGACTAGCCGTTGTGGTTTACACCAATTGTGAAAACGATCTAAAGTTCCCACCCCGGGGAAATTCGCCTGACAGCCTTACTCAGCTTTTGGATCCTTCGGCCAGGGTTTTGGCAGCGGCTTGCGGGGAAGCAACTGCTCGCGGTTGGCGGTGTGATAGACAAAGGAAGCGACGATGGCCGAGGCCTGCATCAGATCGCCGGGCTGGATGCGGTCGTACACATCCATATTCGAGTGGTGCGTCCGCGTCGAGTACTCGACCGGGTCCTGAATGAACTGGAAGCCGGGGATGCCGACGGCGTCAAACGAGAGGTGGTCGGTTCCTCGTGTGTCCCGAATCGTCAGGGTCGTCGCCCCCAGGTCTTTGAACTGCGCCAGCCATGTCTGGAAGATGGGCCGCACCATGTCGTTCCCCTGGAGATAGACGCCGCGAATCTTGCCGGTTCCGTTGTCGACGTTGTAATAGGCGGAGACCCTGTCGTGCTCCGGCTTCCGCTCCATTGTTTCCGGGTCGGCGAAGTGCTGCTTCACATAAGCCTTGGAGCCGAGCAGACCTTGTTCTTCCCCGCCCCAGAGCACCATGCGGACCGTGCGGTCCATCTGCAAGTCAAGCGCCTTGAGAATTCGCATGACCTCCATCATCACGGCGGAGCCGGCGGCGTTGTCGGTGGCGCCGGTGCCCGGAGCCCAGGAGTCCAGGTGCGCGCCGATAATCACCAACTCGTCGCTCTTGCTCCCGCCTGGAATCTCCGCCACTACGTTGATGGAATCAAGCGTCTCATCCTGGAATTGAGCCTTGACCTCCACCTCAATGCGGAACGGAACTTCTTTTTCAATGAGCCGTGCGATACGGTTGTAGTGCTCCGGCGTCAGTGCTATCGAAGGCGGCGGGTCCGGCACACCGGCTTTGTAGGAGCCCACCCGCGGAGGGAAGATTGTGCCGCCGTCGCCGCGCCGCGCAGGGTATATCACCAACCGGACCCCTTCGCTGACCAGAAAACGGTTCAGCCGGTGCAAAAGCTCTTCCCGCTGGCTGCGGAGCTTTTGCAGGACAAATTGGGGTGCATAGGCGTAAAAGCGCCGCCGTTCGTCCGGGTCGGTTGGAACCGTGGGGTTCTCCAAATCAATGGCAATCGGCTCGAGCGGCTCGGGAGCCTCGGCCCGGCTGGTCAGGTCCTCCGATGTGAGCCTCCGCTCGGCTGCTTCCTGCTGAGTCTCCAGGCGCGGCGGCTTGCGAATCAAAATTATCTGATCCCGAAGCTTGCCTTTGTATTTTGCAAAGTATTTCTCCAACTCGGCCTCGTAGCGTTCCAGATCGCTTTCGCTTTGCAGGGGAGCCAAGATCGGGGTCCCGGAAACCACTCCAGCGGTGCCCGGCGTCCAGCTCAGCGGCACGCCAACCAGCGGCGCGTATTGGGGCTCGACCAGATGCGCCGAAAAGTGGCTGGTGGACCAGCCGCGTCCGTAAGGACCCCACTCTTCCAGCTTGGCCTCCCCCAACCCCCACTGATTCGCCTGCTCCACGACCCAGGCGGCGGCGGCCCGGAACCCCGGAGAGTTGGTCAGGCGCGGACCATGCACGTCGGTCAGATAGAACATGTGATTCATGACCTGGGAATTCTGGAAGGCCTCCTGGCGGATGCGGTGAACCACCAGCAGGTCGGGCTTGTCTTGAGCCGGAAGCAACGGAACGCCGAGGGCAAACAGGCCCAGAAGGATTTGGACAACCGGAAAAAATTTCATACTGACCCCCGCTGTTAAAGAGCTGTAAAAGAAACGATCGCGAGAAAAGCGCGACGCCGAATTTTCACCAAGAAGTTTGCATGGCAACCTTTGTGACTGCAAGCACTAAATCATGCGCCCAAAGAGCGTAGCGATGAGCCGCAGCGATGAGGCAAGGCCGCGCGTTCGCGCTCAATCCGTCTGCGCAGCAGACAGTTTACATTCCGGCGGTTTACATTCCTGTGTCCGGCCCATAGAATCGTTAGCGGGAAACTGTCTCACAGGAAACTATCCGGAAAGGGAGATTATGCAGCGAAGCCCTCTGTTTGCCAAGTTACAAGCCGCGAACGCGCGGTTTATGTCCCACCAGGGATGGGAAATCCCCGCTTCATTTGGGTCAGCCAGTGGGTCCGCCGGATCACCCTCTGATTTAGTGGAGGCCGAGTACCGGGCGCTGAAGGAAGGAGCCGGGTTGCTGGACCTCTCTCCGCGCGGCCTGATCCTGGCGAGCGGAAAGGATGCGCCCCGCTTCCTGCACGGCATGCTCAGCAACGAAGTCAAAGGACTTGAAATCGGCCGGGGCAATTACGCGTTTCTGCTGGACGTACAGGGCCACATTTTGGCCGACCTGCAAATCTTGCGAACCGGCGATACAAGTTTTCTGCTGATCTGCGACCCGCAACTGACCGAAGTGATTTTGAAAACGCTCCGCCGCTACATCATCGCCGACGTTGTGAAGCTGGAGGACCAGAGCGCCCAGACCGCCTGCGTGGCATTGGAAGGGCCCTGCGCGCGGGAGGTTCTCCGCAAGGCGGTTGATTTTGATCCCCCGCAGATGCACGCGCTCGAACACCTCTACCTGGATGCTCTCCAGGCGCGCCTGATCCGCGCATCGTTTGCGGGAGAGGAGGGCTTCTGGATTCTGTGCACGCCCGATCAAGCCATCGCAGTGTGGAAAAAATCCCTGGAGACAGGACCCGCCTCGGGCTTGAAGCCGGTCGGCTGGGAAGCTCTGGAGATCCGCCGCATCGAGGCAGGCATCCTGCGCTACGGGGCGGACATCACCGCAAAGAACCTCCCACAGGAAACCGGCCAAATGCAGGCGTTCAGCTTTACGAAAGGATGTTACATCGGTCAAGAGGTGGTGGAGCGAATCCGCTCTCGCGGCCATGTGAACCGTATGCTGGTGGGACTGCTGCTGGAAGGGGAGCAGAAAGCGCCGCCGGGAACGGAGATTTTAGCTGGCGATAAGACGGTGGGAACCATCACCAGCTCGGTTTACTCCCTCGGCCTGCGCCGCAACATCGCTCTGGGATACCTGCGGCGGGAACACGCCGAAGCCGGAAAGCAGGTGATGGCGGGAACGGTTCCGGCAGAAGTGGCCGCTCTTCCCTTCTCTTCTCTTCCCTAAACCAGTTTCATGGTTTCTGTAGACCCTATCCGCAGAGGAAATAAAACCGAAGCGGAGGCGTCGTGTGGAGAGGCGGTTGCGTGAAGTTAGGGACCGCTCCCTGACGGTCGCGGCTCGGATCAGCTTCACAAGTCTACACGACCCATGAAACTGGTCCAGCTTCGCGGCGGGAGCTAACCCAGGTTAGCCGTCCGCTTGAAGCTGCCGTGATCCTTCTCAATCTTTTTTTGCAACAGGAGAATGGCGTAGATCAACTGCTCGGGGCGCGGAGGGCACCCGGGAACGTACACATCCACCGGGATGATTTGGTTGACTCCCTGGACGATGGCGTAATTATTGAAGACCCCGCCGGAGGTGGCACAGGCGCCCATCGAGATCACCCATTTGGGCTCGGGCATCTGCTCGTACAGTTGCCGAATGACCGGGGCCATCTTCTGCGACACGCGCCCGGCGATGATCATCAGGTCGGCCTGGCGCGGCGAGGGACGAAAGACCTCCGCGCCGAAGCGGGCGATGTCGAAGCGGGAAGCGCCCATCGACATCATCTCAATGGCGCAACAGGCCAAGCCGAACGTCATCGGCCAGAGAGAGGACTTGCGCGCCCAGTTGATGGCGTGGTCCAGGGAAGCGGTAATAATGCCTTCCCAGCCTTGCCCCTTCGAGTCAGTCCCGGATGTCGCAGTGTTTTGCGCCGCCATAAGCGAACTCCAGCCGCCGCACCTTGAATAATTCTTGAATAATCATTGTCCCACTCCCGCCGCCGCTTTGCAAACGGTTCTGCTCCGCACGCCGCGCCCGCAAGTTGACAGAGCCTTCGGGCTTCCGTATCCTCACACTACCGATGAGCAGGCTGGTTTTTCAGCCCGCCGGGCGGCTTACGGTTCGCCATTGCTAAAATTCCTCTGGTTAAATAATTTCAAAAACGAGGTGCATCCGATGTTGGTTCGTTCCCTGATTCTGGCAGGATTGCTGATTCCGATCTTTGCGGCCGTTTCCAGCGCTCAGGCTGGCCCGGCTCAACTGAAGGTCCGGCACATTCACGTCTGGGTAAAGGACGTGAACAGCACCAAGGCTTTCTACCGCGACAAGCTGGGCCTTACCGTTACCTCCGAAAGGGCAGGTGAGGTTGTTGAATTTGAGGGAGGCAGCCTGTGGTTTGGAAAGGCGCGATTCAGCGGCCCGATTCAGACCAACGGGATCACCATCGGGATTCACGCCGACTCGGTGGCCGCCGCCTACCGCGCGCTGCAGCAAAAAGGCATCGACATTGCGCATCCCCCCGAACAGCACGGCGAGCGATGGGCCATTTTCTTCGAGGACCCGGACGGATATAAGGTGGAGGTGGAGGGAGGAAAATAAGGGCTGGCTGCGTTCTACCCTCTGGCGGGGCAGCACTCCCCCGGCGGAATGGGGCTTCCGTGGGGGCAGTGGGCGGGATGATGCAGGAAGGTGCAGATGCGCTCGGTGACCTCCGGGCTCAGGATATGCTCGAAGGTGCAGGCGTTTGATTCCAACTGCTGGTCGTCCCGCATGTCGAACGCATCGGTGAAGAGCCGCTCGGCGAGCCGGTGACGCCGGATGATGCTGCCAGCGCGCTCCCGGCCCTGGTCCGTCATCTGCAAAGCAGGCCCGTCGGACCGCAATAGCCCGATCTCCTTCATGACAGGCAGAACCTTCCAATTGCCCCCTCCGTTGAATTGGAGCAATTCGGGGCGCGGCTCGACCTTTTCTTCCTTCATCACCCAGAGCTGTTCGAGCACCTCATCGAAGCCGGTTTCCTCCTCAAAGGAAAACGTGGTGGTCGTCGAGACCCGGCCATGCTTCAGCTCGATGCGGCGGTCGGCCATGCAACCGATCACGGGGTCATGCGTGACCATGACAATGCTGTGCCCCTCGGCGTGCAGCTCCCGAAACAACCCCATGACGATCTCCTCATTTTCCGCATCGAGGTTCCCCGTCGGCTCATCGGCCAGCAGAAGGACCGGCTGGTTGACCAGGGCCCGCGCAATGGCCACCCGCTGCTGCTCCCCGCCGGAAAGCTCGGAAGGAAGATGACGCGCACGGTGCGACAGACCCACCCGATCGAGCACCTGCAAGGCCTCCTGCTTGTCCGTCATGCTGTGGAAATACTGCGCCATCAGGACATTCTCCAGCGCCGTCAGATAGGGGATCAGATGAAACTGCTGGAAAATAAACCCTACTTTTTCCGCCCGAAAATTCGCCAGCTCCCGTTTGCTGAAATGGCTGACGTCCTCTCCTTCAATGACCACCCTGCCCGCGGTCGGGGAGTCGAGACACCCGATGATGTTCAGCAGCGTCGTCTTGCCCGAGCCCGACGGTCCCATCACTGCGATCCACTCGCCGCGCCCGACCGTGAAGCTGACATCCTCCAGCGCCATCACAGCCTGCCCGTACGCCTTGCCGAGACCTTCCAACTCAATCAGCGGAGAGCCCGCCTTCTCGCCCGCGCCCGCATGATTTCTGTTCTGTGTCATCCCAATCATCCCAATCGATTCTCAAGCTCTCAGCCAGTCCAATCCCAAACGCGTAAAATTGTCGGCGACAGCCTCATCTCAATTGCCTCGCAAGCTCACGGCTGGGTCCACCTTCCGAACCATATGGATGGGGAACGCCGTTGCCATCAGGGCCACCCCCAGCGTCACCGCCACGACCGCCGGCAGAACGTCCCAGCGCCACTGCAAAACCGACCCAAACATTCGCAGCGCGGCCCACTGCGCCAGTCCGAAGCCGGCCAGGTAACCGAGCATTGCGGCCAGCGATGCATAGCAGGCGGTTTCGGTGACAAACAAAAGCGAGATCATGCCGTCGCTTCCGCCCAGCGCCTTCATCACGCCTATCTCCCGCTGGCGGTCGAGCACCAGACCGCTCACCGTAGTCATCACGCTGAGGATCACAATGCCGAGGACGATGCCCGTCAGCCCAAACATCAGCCAGCGGACCTTCATCACCACCCGGGCCTCAGACTCCACCACCTGCCGGAGCGGGCGCACCTCGGTTTGCGGCAACAGGGCCGCCAAGCCTTGCCGGACTGCCTCCACCTGCTCGCCCGATCCTTGCGCCTGCAGCTCGATCAGACTGAGCCGCTCCGGCTGGCCGGTCAACTCCTGTAAAGCGGGGAGCGGCAGAAAGAGCTGTGAGTCTTCGCTTCCGCCCGTCGATACAATAGCCAGCAACGGCAGCTGCAGCGCTCTCCCTCCATAATCCAGTTGGACCGTTTCTCCTGGTTGCAACCCGAAATGGGAGGCGGCTTTTTCTCCCGCCAGGAGCCACCTGTCTTGATTTTCCGGCGACATCGCTTGCCGAGAAGCTTCCGTGTTCAGAAAAGCTTCGAGGTTCCCAGGGGAATTATCCCGCGAGGTATTGCCCGCGACTTGCCGCCCCGCGACCTGCCACCCCACGATTTGCCACCAAGGCTTCATGGCGGCCAACTCGGCGAGATCCGTGCCGCCGAAAATCACGTCGTCATTACCCACCTTGCTGCCCACCTTGCCGACCGCATACAACCACGGCAGGCGGGAAAGCTCCGATTGATGATGACGAGCGCCAACCTGGCGAAAAACGCTCTCCGGCAAGGTCTGCGCGTTGCCAGTAGGAGCCAGCACCAGATTGGCCCCCAGGCTGCGGAACTCCTCGGTCATCTTGCGGGGCAGCTCGAAATACAGGCTCAGGAAAACGCTGGCCAGGGTGGCGCCCACGGTCAAAGACGCCAGCGCGGCGGAAACCCGTCCGGGGCGATACCAGAAGGCCCGGGAAACGATGCGGAAGAAAATTCCCCAGCGGTTCATTTATTTCTCCCGTTTATTTATTCCTCTATTCCTCGCGCAACACCCACGCGGGGTCATTGTGCACGGCCCGCTTCAAAGGCAGCCAAGTCCCTGCAAAGCTGACGCCCAATGCCACCACCAGCATCAGCGGCAAAAGCATCCAGTTGACCGCGACATCGGAGCCGAACACCGCTCGTCCTACAACCTTCGCCAGAAGCTGCCCGCCGGCAAAACCCAAAATCCCTCCCACGACGCCCTGCACGGTTATCTCCGCCAGGAAGAAGGCGGCAACCAGCCAATCCGGGGCTCCCAGGGCTTTCATCAATCCGATTTCCTTGCGCCGCTCTATAACAGTCAGACTGGCGATACTCGAAATGCTGAGCGCCGCGGCCAGCAGCGCCAATAACGCCAGCATCCCCAGCAGAAACGTCAGCTTACTCAGCACGTTCCCCTGTGTTTCAGCCACCTGCCGAATCTGCCGCGAGGCAGTGCCCGGCAAGACCTCGCCGATCTGATGCAGGATCGAAGAAAGATACGGCGAGCAATACCAGCGGTCATACTGTGCCGGCGTCATGGTCGCTGGATCGCGGCGGGAAAGCTCGTCCTCGGGCTTGATCAGGGCGCTGACCTCGACCTTGCGGACCTTGCCCTCCAATCCGGCCCAAGACTGCACCAGCCTCAAGGAGGTGAAAATCTGGTTGTCCTCGGCGCCTCCGGTGGTCAGGATGCCTTTCACAACGAGCGAAAGTTCCTCTTTGCCGGCGGCCGCTCCCGGCTCCGCATCCTCATCCTCGGCCGTCAAGCGTATGGTATCCCCCAATCCGAGGCCCAGCGCTTCAGCCAAAGAACTGCCGATCCAGCAAACGTTCCCCTCGGCATCGGACACGGAATCCCGAATCGGTTCGCCTTCCAATTTCCATGTGGGATTGAGCTGCTGGACGCCGGTCTGAAACCGATCGCCCGTCGAGGTGACAACCGGATGCTCCCACCAGGTTCCGACCAGAATGGAGGAATGGCTCGCGGGCTGACCCTCGACGCGGACCGGCATGTACAGGTACGGGGCAAAGGCGATGATGTTGTTCCGCCAGAAGATTTCTTTCAGCTTGGCGAGAGACGATTCCTCAATATAGGCGCCTTCCGACACGGGACGATAATCAATGCCGCCGATCTCAACAGGCAGCGTATCCGCCGATGGGGTGATTACAATGTTGGCCCCCAAGGTTCTCAGTTCCCTGCCCATCTTGTCGCCGATATCGAGCGACACATGCAGCATGGCGGCGGCAACGGCTGTTCCCAAGGCGACCGCCAGCATGGCCCACAGGGCGCGGCGGCGGCTGCCGGGCCGCAAGAATGATTCCTGTACAACTTTCCAAAACATCGCAACTCACGGGTGCGGGTGAAAATACCGCGCGCCGGACTCCAGATCGGCGACTTCGATCCGCAACATGGCTCCCTCAACCACCGAAGGCAGCGGCGCCGGGTTGCAACCGCCGCTCAAACCAATGGTGGGGCCGAAGATTTCCGCCGCGCAGTTCCGGCAAATGATGGTAGCCCCCTTCTGGTAATAACCCTGCGCGCCGCAGATGTCGCAGGCGTCCAGGGCCGTGGCCAAACGGGAGCCGACTCGAATAACGATGAAGCGGGTGGTGACATCGCCCGCCGTGTAAATAAACCGATGAAGGTTTCCGTCGGAAACGCTCTCTGTGGGAATGAGAATCGCGCCCTGCTCTGCCACCACCGGCTGGGCCTCGGAAAGCGCCGTCGCACTCTTGGCATAGATAAATTCAGCCGTTACAAGCACTATGAAAACAAATGCGCTCAGGCAAACGGCAACCGCCCAGAACTTTTCTTTCCGTGCTCCCCACTGCTGCTTGCGCTGTTCGGCGCGGGAAACTTCGCCGGCTGGCGACAGACCGGCCTGACGGGACCGCCAGTCAAACAGGACCATGAGAGCGGCCAGCATAAGGATGACGACGAAGAAAAACACGCTGTTGCTTACAATCGGTCCGATCACGGCCATCTCCCGCTGGCTGCTGGGAAGAACCTGCGCCTCGGAAAGCTCGTGCAGGCCGGTCACCAGCAATTGCAGCACCACGCACGCCAGGATGATGCTGGTCACGCGGAAAAATTTCCGCAGATCCATCCGAAGGGTGCCTCGCACAAAGACAATGCCAAAGACGACAGCCAGGGACAGGCCGACAACGATTCCAATCAAGCTCAGCAAATCGGTTGAGTTCCAGGATACTGCCGAGAGAATCAGGATCGTCTCCATCCCCTCGCGGAACACCATGAAAAAGACGAAAAGAAAGACACCGAGAGCGGAGGTTTTGTGCTGGGCGGAGATATTTTCCAGACGCTGCTCAATGCGGTGCCGCAGCGTGCGGGCCGTGCGCTGCATCCAGTACACCACCGTCGCCACAAAAAAAGCCGCCAGCAGCAAAAGCCATCCTTCCACGGCTTCCTGGTTCCAGCTGACACGCTGCAACAACACTGCGCCTGCAAAGCTGGCAGCGACGGCGGCAGCCAGAGCGAAGTAGACCACCCTCACTAAATGGCCCCTGCCGGATTTGCCCAGGTAGGCCACGGCAATCCCAATGACCAGGGCGGCTTCTACGCCCTCCCGGAGAGTGACGATCAGTGCCTGCATCATATGTGGACCCGTTGACTCCTTTTTCCCTTACAATGAAAGAAAGAATTGCATGATGAAACTTTTGAGCCACCCGAGACGGCGGAGGTTTGCGCTCATGTCTTTCAGGCAGCGGGTGTCGTTTGGAGGAACCAAAACAGCCTCTCTTATTGCAAATGATTTGCATTAACATTATCCCTTTCCCCGCCTTCCCCTGTCAAGGTAAAAACCTTTGCGGAAGCGTCGCAGCGCTCTTTTTCCCGCAAATTTGAGAAGTGGCGCCACGGCGCTGCTCTGGCGACGCTGAATCCTTATGCCGCCGAGGCGCATCCCATAGGGCAGAACTGTGATGGAAACGCGAAAAGCAGCTACAATGGGGTGATTTACACAGTGATCCTGTGACAGCCATTTTAATTTTTGAGAGGAACAAAGCAGCATGCGGGATGTAGTCATTATC
>JADFGZ010000287.1 GCA_022567475.1 Acidobacteriota bacterium
AAGTTGTTGTCGCTGAATTATTAGTCGAACAAGGAATCAGAAGACAGAAGTCAGGAGCCAGAAGTCGGAAGTAAGAAGTCAGGAGTCAGAATGCTTCCACGAAAAGCTGTTCCAAAGTGGAGTGCTAAAGAAACGCTGTCATTCCGAGCCGCGAGAGCCTGCCCCGAGCGAAGCCGAGGGGTGAGGGAGCGGTGCTCAAGAGTTTTTTAACAACCCAAACGCGTTCTGGAAGTCGCCGTTACTTCTGACTTCTTACTCCTGACTTCTGTCTTCTGCACGAATCTGGAGGTAATTTGATGATTTCCGTCCGATATGCCCTCCTCGCGACGGCGCTGTTATTTCTGGCAGTTGCTGCCTCGGCGCAGCGAGGGAAAGTCTTCACCAACGAGGATGTGTCGCGTAGCCGGCCGAGCAGGCCTGCTGCCCGGGAAGCTGCTGCGGAACAGCAACAACAACCGGCTGCCGCCGAATCTGCACAGGCAGCGCCAGCCGCCACCGAACAACTGACCGGGCCCCAGGCGGAGCTCAAGAAAGCCCTGGAGCTGCAGGGAACCTTTCGGGATAGCCTGGAAGTATATTTCGAAAAGATGGACCGAGAAACGGACCCGGCCCGCCGGGACCGCTGGGACAGGATGGTCGCCTGCCTGAGCACGTTGCTGCAACAGAACCAGGCTTACATCAACGAACTGCAAGCAAGTTCGGAATAACGCGCATGCGGGAAACATTTCGGGAAACAACGGGGCCGGTTCTGCTTGCATTCCCGACAGTGTGAAATCTCTTTGACAGGGTAGGGGAGCATGGCTATAGTGGCAGTTGCGGGCAGCCGCGCCGAAACCTTCTGTAGCGGCCTTCTGTAGTGAAATGTGCGGCGCGGACTTTATAAAAGACATTGCAAGCAATCGCTCGGGCCGCTAGGGAGGCCTTGCCGCTGGTGGCTGGTGGAACGATGCGGACCCTTTGAGCCAGGCCCATGAATCTCTCGAATTTTCTCACCCTCATCCGAATCTTCCTGATCCCGCTGCTGGTTGTGGTCCTGCTGACGCGGCTTCCCAACAAGGAGTTTATCGGCGCAGCCATTTTTCTGGCGGCTGCGGTGACGGACTGGCTGGACGGGTACTTTGCCCGGAAAAGACGCGAAATCACCGCGCTGGGAACCTGGCTGGACCCGGTGGCGGACAAACTGCTGGTTGCTTCGGCGTTCATTGCGCTGGTCGAGATGCAGTTGGTGCCGGCCTGGATGGTGGTGATTATCCTGGGACGGGAATTTGCGGTCACCGGCCTCCGGAACGTTGCTTTGTCGCAGGGCTTTGCGATCGCGGTCTCGGATCTGGGCAAACTGAAGATGGTGATGCAGGTGATCGCCATTACCACCATCATTTTGAGCATCCGATTCGAAGTGTTGCAGACGGTCGGCCACTGGCTGCTTTGGGTGGTGGTCTTTTTTGCGCTGCTCTCCGGCGCACAATATTTCCGTCAGTTCTGGAACAAGGTGGATACGATCAACTGGCGGCGGATTGGGCCTTCTTTATTCGGCTTTGGCAAACCACGAAAAGGGAATCTCCCTACTCACCAATAAGGAAAAAGGTTTTCTGTTGCGGCTGGCGCGGCAGAGCCTGGAAGCCGCCGTCTCTGTGGACAGGATGGAAGAACCTGATGTTGCCGTCGGTTCCTTGCGCGAGCGGAGAGGCGCTTTTGTGAGCCTGCACCGGGAGAGCCGCTTGCGCGGTTGCGTGGGATTTGCCCGGCCGGTGAAAGCTTTATATAAAAGCGTAATAGAGGCAGCAGCGGCCGCCGCCCTGAAGGATACACGCTTTGATCCTGTGCGCCCTGAGGAGATTTCCGGTATGGTGGTAGAGATTTCCGCGCTCTTTTCTTGCCAGCAGATCAGCCCCGAAGATATCCAGGTGGGAGTTCACGGGTTGGTGGTCAGTCTGGAGCGCGCCTACGGCGTGCTGCTGCCGCAGGTAGCCGTCAGCGCCAACTGGAGTCCGCAGCAGTTTCTGGAAGAAACCTGCCACAAGGCCGGATTGTCACGGGATGCCTGGCAACACGGCGCCACAATCGAGGCGTTCACGGCCGAGGTTTTTAGCGAGAGTTCCCTGCCTGCGAACGATCTGTGAACTGCAAGAGCGGCTATTCGAGTTCAACCTCATAACCGGGGGAAACTTCCTCACGGCTAAAGGTGATAATCCCGGTAGAACTGTTCTCTTGCACGGAAAGAACGAGCAACTCCCCGATCACCGTGCGCGGCAACGAAGCGCTCTCTTGCGGGGTCGTCTTGCGGCCCAAGCGCATCCCCCGCACATCAGTGGCGTACTGGCGCGTGTTCTGCTGATATGGGTCAGTGTCATTGCTGAGGTAGGACCGGAAGATGCGGAAATAACTTCCCACCCGGGCGCCCTGGTCGCTTCCGACGTTGAGATACACCACATTGCCTTCCCCCGCAGTCTGTTGGAACTCCTTGCCGGCAACGATCACCCCGGTGGCCTTCCCGGAAGGAGGCGCGAACCGGTCGAACGGTTGCGGCGACTTAAAAGGCGGGGCTTGGCGGGCGCCGAGAGGGATCGCGATGTCTCCCTTGAGGATGGGCTCGCAGGCAAAAACCACCTCTGCGGTGGCGCTTGCCTCATGAACGATTTGGACTTGGATGCGCGCGACCTCCGTATAGAGAGTTCCCATACTTTTCATCATCTCGCGCTGCCCTGCAAAGGATTCGCGAGGGTTGCTGTCATTCGCTGGACGAACCACCATAAATTCGATGCCGGGGGTAGTGATCCGTGCTCTCCCCTTGTTCAGGTAAACGATGTCGCGCTCGATGAATTCGTTCTGGTAGCCGGCGGCCTCGCCGCT
This sequence comes from Acidobacteriota bacterium, assembly GCA_022567475.1. Classification (GTDB taxonomy): domain Bacteria; phylum Acidobacteriota; class Terriglobia; order 2-12-FULL-54-10; family 2-12-FULL-54-10; genus JADFGZ01. The sequence continues at coordinate 2,851 of JADFGZ010000287.1, forward strand.
CAATATTTCAAGCGATGCGTCCAGCGGGCTGTTGGTGAAAAAACCGGCGCAATAGATGTCGGAGGTAGTGGGCGCCTGTCCTACCGGGGGAGCCGTCGAGGCTTGCGCGTTCGCCTCCTGAACTGCCAGCCCTTCGGCGAACACCGAAACCAAACCCAAACTGAGAACAACCAAAACTGAAAATATCGGACCCATTTCTCCACCCCCGAAATGTATCTGTCTCCCGCTATTTGCAAACAACGACCCAACCCATACTAACAAAGCGCCCAAAACACTGCCAAACTGAAAGGCGCTCCATAGAATATGTATCTTCTAAGGAACTAGCGTGTAAGGAACTAGCATGGGGGAATTTGCGAGGGGCGGTAAAGGAGAAAAAGGAAGAGAGAAAGGAGAAAGGAGGATTAAGGATAATGACATCCAGACTGTCGTGCAGAGGAGCTAGGGTGGCGGCCATCTCTCCAGCCGGTATGCCATGTCCCAAAACATCCATTCGTAACGGGCGGAGGTGACAAACAGTTGCCGCATCCGCTGCCGGGAGGCAGCATCCTGCTCCGCAGCCAATTCATTCATCATATCCAGGACGGCCTGAACCTGCTGGCCGTACTCTTCTCCCGCATACTGGTCGATCCAGCGTTGGTAGTAAGGGACCTGCGATCCCTTCTTCATCATCTGTTTCCCGACTTCCCAGTAAATCCAGTAGCAGGGCAGCAGCGCGGCCAGACCTTCTGCAAAGGGGCGGGAATAGGCAGTGGCAAGCAAATGGTTCGTGTAGGCCGTGTTCAACGGCGCCACCGTGGCCGAGGCAAACTCCTCGGGCGTTACGCCGAAGGTTTTTCCAATGGAGAGGTGCAGTTGCTGCTCGCCTTGCAGTGTTTCGGCGGCATGTTCATTCAAGGTCGCGCTCCACTCGGGGCGCGGGGCCTTGGCCGCGAGCACGCGCAAGGCCTGCGAAAAGCGGCGCAGATAGTGCGCGTCCTGGATCAGATAGTATTGAAAGTTTTCCTGCGGCAACGTGCCGTTAGCCATTCCGGTGAGAAAGGGATGCTCCAGCGTTTTGGAGTAGATCGGCTGAATCTCGCTCCACAACTCGTCGGTGAAATTTGATGGCTGAGACTGGGCCGGGGACTGGGCCTGAGACTGGGCGAAGACACTCGCAGGCGCAGCCAGCAGCAGGGCTGCCAACAAGCAGAGCGCGAGCAGAGTTGTTCGGCATGGCATGGAGTTCACAGCGTGTCAATATCCGTTCAGACCAGTATCCGTTCCGACCAGTTTCCGATCAGACCAACTCGCGGAGTTGTTTCATGCGTTTGAGCAGCCGCCCCAGGGAGCGGCCGTCTTTGGAAAAGGTGGGGTCGAAAAACAGCTCGTGAGCGCCGAGTTTCCGGCAGGCTGCAATGTCCTCCCCGATTTGCTCCAGAGAGCCGCAGAAAAATCCCCGGTTTTTATCGACCGGCTTTCGAGTGAGCACGACGTTGGCTCGCACGATCAGTTGCAGGGAGGAAGGGTCCCGCCCCGCGGCTTGGGCCGTCTCTTTGAGCCCCGCGAACATCTGCGCCATGCCCTCCACCGGAATCATCACCGGGTTCCAGCCATCCGACATTTTCGCCACGCGCTCCAGGGCCTTGGGCGCAAAGGCCGCTATGTAGATCGGCGGATGCGGTTTTTGGACCGGTTTCGGCTGGATGACCGATTTCGCGATATGAAAAAACTTCCCGTGGAACTCGACCGGGTCCGTTGTCCAGATGGTTTTGAGCACCTGGAGGAATTCATCGGCGCGCGCGCCGCGGTCTTGGAAAGCCGCTCCGGTCGCCTCGTACTCGTCCACCGACCAGCCCAGTCCCAAGCCCACGCGCAGCCTGCCGCCGGAGAGCACGTCCAGCGTGGTCAGGCGGCGGGCCAGCATCACCGGGTTGTAATACGGCATATCCAGGACGCTCGTTCCCAGGGCGATGCGCTTCGTGTGCGCTGCGACGAAGGACAAGCTCTCCAGCGGGTCGAGCGACTGCTTGTACTCTTCGGGAAGCGACCCGTCGGGCGCTGCCGGATACGGAGTGCGGGGCGCGAGCGGATAGAGGAGCCGCTCGGTGGTCCACAGGCTGTCATAGCCAAGTTTCTCGGCTCGTTGGGCTACCTTCTTCAGTGCTTCGGGTGAGCCGACGGGCCCGATCTGGGGCAGGATGAATCCAATCCTCATCGTATCCTTCCTTCCTTTCGCATGGCCTTCCTCAGTGGAATTGCTCGAGGCCGAATGTTGGATTGCGGCCTTCGCTTCGGCAAGATCATAAGCTAACTTTCAAGCCACCGACAATCTTTTTCTTCAGGAGCAGGGCGAGTCATCGGCGGGAAACTTGGGTGGGAAACTTGGCTTCCGTACAAAACAGCAACTTCCGGACCAGCGGCGGGTTTGAAAAAGAAGGGTTTACCAAAATCAGAAAGGGCCTACAGGTACCGAGTCAGGCACTTTTTCCCCAACCGTTGACCACGAGCGCCGCCAGGCGCATCATAGTAACGGAAGGGAAATATATATTCGAAGAGCACTAATTAGAATGATGGAATAGGGATCCGAACCGAATTGAAGAAGGAAGGGAGCATGACATGAAAATATCCAAATGGATACTGGCAATGGTGCTGGCATGCAGCTTGCCCGGCATGGCCTTTGCCGACATCCTGGTGCTGAAAGACGGGCGGTCCGTAACGGGAGAGTTCCAAGCAGCGGACCAGACCAACGTAACCATTCTGGTACAGGGAAGGCTGCAAAATTACCGGCTTTCGGAGGTGAACAGTATCACCTTCACGCCGGACAGCAGGGCGGCCTCCCATGCCTCGCACGCGCCGTCTTATGCCGC
>JADFGZ010000288.1 GCA_022567475.1 Acidobacteriota bacterium
GCGGTCGCCCAGGCTGGGCACCTCAATCGAGGTGCCCTCGTGACTCCAGTCCGCCAGGACCGACCCGAACATCTTCTTGATTTTCTCCGCCTCCGGCAAGGGGGTGTGCAGGCCGACCGCCACGTCGTTGGTGAAGTGGTCGCCTCCGACCACGACCCCCGCAGACATCCTCAGGCTTCCCTGATGGTAGGCAGCCAGCTCGCAACTGCCGCCGCCGATATCCACCACCAGCGCCCCCAACTCCCGCTCCTCCGGGGCCAGGAGCCCTTCACTGGCCGCCAGGACTTCCAGCACCACCGCCTCCACCAAGAGCCCGGCGCGATTCGCGGCCGTGACCACGTTCTGGTTCGCGGTCACCGAAGCGCTGACAATATGGGCCTGGACCTCCAGATGCAAGCCCTTCATTCCCACCGGGTCGTGAATCCCCAGCTCGGAGTCCACGCTGAATTCCTGCGGAACCACGTGCAGAATTTCCCGGTCTTCCGGGAGCCGCAGCGGCCGGACCGTTTCCATCACACGCCACACGTCCTCCTGCGTGACGTCGCGCGCGCGGGAAGAAAGCCTCAGGCTGCCCCGGCCGGACGCTCCCTGAATGCAAGGCCCCCCGACACCGACTATCGCCGACTCCACCGGCACGCCCGCCGCATCCTCGGCTTCCGTAACAGCCTGTTGAATCGAGCCCACCACCTGGTCCAGGCTTGCAATCGTTCCCCGGTTCCACCCCTGGGAGTCCGCCTCGCCAAAACCGAGAAAACGCAATTGGGAAGACTCCCCGGCGATGCTGCCGCCGGGAACCGAAGGCGCCGCTCCCGCCGCGATAGCAGAGTTGCTATTCCGGTTCGCGCCGGCATTCTCGCCGAGCGGGAGCAACTCGGCCACCAGCACTCGCGTCTTGGTGCTGCCCAAATCCAGAGATGCCAAATACCGGCTCCTACTGCTCATAAAGATGCTTCGGATGGGGCTGCATTGGGGCGGGAATCTTCCGTGGAGGAACCGAAATCCGCCGGGGGCGCGGACTCTCCGGCTGGGTCTGCGTTAATGACGACTTGCCCTCCGTAGCGGAGGTCGATGGATTGAATGCTTGAGAACTTTTGTTTCCACTCCTGGATGTGGCCGAGGTAAACCCGGTAGCGGGCCAGAAAATCCTCCTCCCCCAAATGCAGCAGCACGGCCCCGGCGGAATCAGCCACCACCACGCGGGCATCCCGTGGGTCGCGGAGGTCCACCTCGGAGATTTTTTCGCTGTATGGCGGGTCGCCGCTACTCAGTTCCTCCATCAGCGCCTGAAACAGTTGCATCCGGGAACGCCGCGTCTCGGGAGAATCCCTGCCGGAAATCCCCCGGACCACCGGAAAAGTGAAGGAGGCTTTCTGCGGGTAGTCCAAAATAACCCCCTCTTCATCCACCAACGCCATGCCGGCGGGGCTCGAGACAAACGCGACGGGAACCCTCTCCTGGACCTCGACCCAGAGCCGGTTGGGAAAGATGCGCCCCACGGCGGCGGACCGCACCCAGGGCAACTGCTCGATTTCCCTTCCCCGCTGGCGGAGAGGAACCCGCAGAATGCTCTTTCCTTTATCCGCTAAAAATTTCTCCTCCAACTGGCTTGGGGCGACAAACTCAGCGCCATGGATATCAACAGAGGCCAGATGAAAGCGGGGATTGGTAAGGCCGAACTCCACCGCAGACCACACCGCCCAGATGGAAACGCTTACCAAAAGGACCGCCAGCACTCCCCTCCAGACGCGCCCGGCCAGCCCACGGCGGAAGCGGTCCTTGCGGACTTTCACCGGACGCTGGCGGCGGAGAGAGGCGGACTCTTCCACATCGCCGTAATACCGGGCGGTCTCAAAGCGTCTTTCACTCATCTTTATTTCTCAGCTTGCGGTTTCTCATCTTGCGTTTACTCATCTCGCATCTTACATCTTGCATTTTGCGCTCAGCTTGGCAGCGGTCAATTTCTCCAGACCCTCAATTTCTCCAGACCCCTAGTTTCTCCAAACAATGACTTCTTCTTCCAACTCCACCCCGTAAGCTTTGAGAACGCGCTCTTGGATTATTTCCATCAGGCGAAAAATGTCGGCGGCGGCGGCCTGATAGCGGTTCACGATGAAGTTGGCATGGCGCTCGCTGATGACCGCTCCCCCCTGGCGCAATCCCTTCATTCCCAACTGGTCGATCATCTTCCCGGTCGAGAGGCCCGGCGGGTTCTTAAAGATGCATCCCGCGCTCTTTTCCTTGAGCGGCTGCGAGCCGAGCCGCCGCCGGTTCAGCGCTTTCACCTCTTCGAGAATGCCGGCGTAGGGCTTCTCGGGCAGCTCCAGCGTGACCGAGAGCATAACGTCGTCCGGGGCAAAGCTGCTTTGCCGGTAGGCAAAGCCGGCCAACTCCGCCGGCAAATCTTCCCGAACTCCTGCCGCCCCTCGGAAGACGGAGACGGACCGGACCAGCGGCCCGATCTCGGTTCCGTAGGCCCCGGCGTTCATCCGCAACGCCCCGCCCACCGAACCGGGAACTCCCACCAACCCTTCCATGCCGCCGAGATTCCGTTTGGCGCACTCCATCACCGAGCGGCCCAGGACGGCTGCAGCAGCGATCCGGACGGTGTGGCCGTCAAAAACCAGTTCGTGCGGGCCGGGGACTAATTGCAGCACCACTTTCCGCAGCGGCTCGTCCGGAACCAGCACGTTGGTTCCGCCTCCCAGCAGGGTCCAGGGGATTCCGCGCTGCCGGAGCCCTTCCACTAAAGGCTCCAGCGCATCCGTCCGGCGGAGGAGAAAGAAGTCGGCCTCGCCTCCCACGCCGAGCGAGGTGTAGCGCCCCAATCGTTGACGGGGCAGAAAGCGAGCGCCCCAGCCCTCTGCCTGCTTTACGAATTCCGCGTCATTCACCATCACCATCATGCAAGAACCATCGGCCTGCGCCAACCGACTAAAGGCCGGCATCCACCGTCTGAAAAAGCATTCGTCCCAAAGTCACCGAAGAGTCACCGAGCATTCGTGTCGTTGAACAAACCAACCGAAAGCAGGTTATCCCTGCCATCCAGGCCCAGCCACATCTCCGGCGGCATTTTCTATTTTCCTCTCCGTGTCTCCGTAGCTAACGGCCCGTTCCGCGAACAACCGGAACGGCCAGTGATTTACCGGCGTTCTGGCGCAGATACTCCAGAAAGTTTTCTCCCACCTTCCAGACGCTGCCCGCTCCGAGCGTCAGCAGCAGATCGCCGGGCTGTAGGGTTTCAGCAAGCCGCTTCAGCAGATCATCGCCGGCAGGCAGATACTCCGCCCGGGAGTGGCCCGCCTGGCGCACCCGGCTGACCAGCGCTTTGGCCGAGATGCCTTGAATCGGCGGCTCTCCCGCCGGGTAGATATCCAGAACAAACAGAGAGTCACAGTGAGTAAAGCACCCGGCAAATTCATCGAGCAACAGCGCCGTCCGCGAGTACCGGTGCGGCTCGAAAACCACGATCACCCGGCGGTAATCGCAATCGCGGGCGGCATCGAGCGTGGCGCGAATCTCGGTGGGATGATGCCCGTAGTCATCGACCACCGTAATGCCGTTCACCATTCCCCGCACCTGGAAGCGGCGCTCCACGCCGCCAAAGGCGGCCAGCCCCTGGCGAATTTTTTCCGGCTCCATCTTCAATTCAAGCCCCACGGCGACGGCAGCCATGGCGTTCAGGACGTTGTGCCGTCCGGGCATCTGCAGGGTAAACAGGCCCATGTCCGCGCCCCGGAACCGCAACCGGAACCGGGAATGGAAATGTCCGCAGAGGATATCCTCAGCCAATAAATCCGGCGTCGCACCCTCGCGGGCGCCTGTCCCGTAGGTCACCACCCGGCGAGTGGTGTGCGGCAGGATGGCGCGGATATTTTCCTCGTCCAGACACACGATGGAAGCCCCGTAGAAAGGAACCTGATTGGCAAACTGCGCAAACGCCCGGCGAAGCTCCTCGAGCGATCCGTAACAATCCAGATGCTCGCGGTCAATGGAGGTGATGACGGCGAGGATCGGAGCCAGGTGCAGGAACGAGCGGTCGCTTTCATCCGACTCCACCACCATGAAATCGCCGTTGCCGAGCCGCGCGTTGCTGCCCATGCTGTTCAAGCGGCCGCCCACCACCAGGGTGGGGTCCAGCCCCGCTGCCGCCAGCACGGCGGCCACCATCGAGGTGGTGGTGGTCTTGCCGTGGCTGCCCGCGATGGCGATTCCGTATTTCAGGCGCATCAGCTCGGCCAGCATTTCTCCCCGCGCAATAATGGGAACTTGCAGGCGGCGGGCTTCTGCGACTTCCGGGTTGTCGGCCCTGACGGCCGAACTGGTCACCACGGCCTCGGCGCCTTCGACGTGGCTGGGATGATGGCCCTCGTGGATGCGCGCGCCGAGATGCTCCAGGCGGTCGGTAACCGGAGTGAGCTTCCAATCGGAGCCGGAGACCTCGTAACCGAGATTCAGCAGCACCTCGGCGATGCCGCTCATGCCGATGCCTCCGATGCCTATAAAGTGAACGCGCCGGGCCGTAAAGAACATCTCGTCTGCCTAAGACCTCTCCTTTTTTGAAACGCTTCCATCCCGATTGCGATGCTGCGTTCCTACCTCTGGCCTCCGCTATGCAGCCGGGCCAGCCGTTCCAGCTCATCCACAATGCGCGAGGCCGCTTCCGGATGCGCCGTGGAGCGGATGCGCGACTCCATTTGCTCCAGCCCCTGCAGGTCGCCGAGCAACTCTTCGAGGACTGCGAAAAGCCTCTCCCCGCTCAACTCCCTGTCCGGAATCAGGCGCGCCGCGCCCATGCCGGCAAGAGCCCGTGCATTGCGCAACTGATGCTGGTTGGCGGCGCTGGGAAAGGGCACCAGAACCGCAGCCTTTCCCGCCGCAGCCAATTCCGCCAGCGAGTTGGCCCCGGCGCGGCAAACCACCACATCCGCCCTGGCAAAAGCCTCCGCCATTTTCTCGATGTAGGGGAGAACCTCGGCGCGGAGTGAATGTTTTCCATACGCTTCCTTCACTGCATTATATTCACTTTGTCCGGTTTGGTGCACGAGGAATAGATTCTCCTTGTTCCGGGCCAGCAGCGGCAAGGCTTCCACCGCCGCCCGGTTCAGCGTCCGGGCGCCCTGGCTCCCTCCGAAGATGAGAACCGTAAAGGGCGGGCGATGGCGCTTCGGCTCCGCCGCAAAAAACTCCCGCCTTACAGGAACTCCCACCACCGACGGCGCTGAGGAAGCAAAGTAAGAAGCCGTCTGGGGAAAAGCCAGGAAAGCGCTCGTTACATAAGGAGCAACCCAGCGGTTTGCCAAGCCGGGAAACGCGTTGGGCTCAAGCGCCGCCAGGGGAATCCCGGCAATGCCCCCGGCGAGCATCACAGGCCCCGCCGCGTATCCTCCGACTCCCAACACCACGTCAGGCTGGAATTTTTCCTGGAGCCGGGAAGCTTGCCACAAGGCGCGTGGCAACCGTAAAAAGTTAAGCAGACGGGTGGCGGGCGGCTGCCCTTGCAGCGCGCCCACCTCCACCAGCTCCAGCGGAAAGCCGGCTGCGGGCACCAGCTTGTTTTCCGCTCCCCGGGCCGTTCCGGCAAAAAGCACCTGGTGAGACGGGCTGCGCCCGGAAAGCTCCTGGGCCACTACTAAGGCGGGGATGACATGGCCCCCCGTTCCGCCCGCAGCCAGCAGGAGTCTCATAGG
>JADFGZ010000289.1 GCA_022567475.1 Acidobacteriota bacterium
CCAGCACCGAGCCGCAACCGCAGGACCGCTTGGCCAGCATTCCTACGATCGCCCGCAACAGCACCTGAGCGGCATTCTCCGAGTTCTTCAGCAGATTGGCGATGATCTCCTGGACGGTGACGGCCTCGTGACCCGGATGCCAGCAATCGTAATCGGTCACCATCGCCACGGTGACGTAACAGAGTTCAGCCTCCCGCGCCAGCTTGGCCTCCTGCAGGTTGGTCATCCCAATCACGTCCATCCCCCAGGACCGGTAGACGTTGGATTCAGCCTTGGTGGAAAACGCAGGGCCCTCCATGCAGAGATAGGTGCCGCCGCGGGTAGCCGGCACGCCGGCGTTCCGGCAAGCCGCCTCCAAAACACCGAGCAGCACGGGGCAGACGGGATCGGCAAAGGAGACATGCACCACCAGGCCGTCGCCGAAAAACGTGGAGCGGCGGTGGCGGGTGCGGTCATAAAACTGGTCCGGCAGGACGAACGACAACGGCTTGTGTTCCTCCTTCAACGATCCCACGGCGCTGAAGGAGATGATGCGCTCGACGCCGAGCATCCGGAAGCCGTAAATGTTGGCGCGGAAATTCATATCCGAGGGCAGAATCCGGTGCCCCCGCCCGTGCCGTGCCAGGAACGCGATTCGCCTGCCCTGCAAGGCGCCGAGCATGTAGCTGTCCGAGGGCGGCCCCCAGGGGGTGTCGAGAGAAACTTCTTCCAGGCCCTCCAGGCCGGGCAGGGAATACAGCCCGCTTCCTCCGATGACTCCAATTTCCGCTTGTGACATGTTGTTCCGGGTTTTCTCCTCCCGTCCGCTCAACTTTTATCCGCTGGTGTATGCGCCGGCGACCGCCCCTGCACCAACTCCAGCAGCACTCCTCCGGTGCTTTCGGGATGAACAAAAACGTAGCGATGTCCTCCCGCGCCGACCGCCGGTTCCGGATTCACCAGCCGGACGCCGCGTTCCTGAAGGCGGGCCACCGTAGCCCGCAGGTCCGGCACCCGAAGGCAGATGTGGTGAAGCCCGGCTCCGCGCTTGGCGAGAAACTTCCCGATGGGAGAATCCGTCTCGGTGGGCTCCAGCAGTTCTATGCGGGTTCCGCCCAACGGCAGCAAGGCCACGTTGGTCTTTTCCTGCGGGATGGTCTCGTAGCCGGAGACGCTCAAGCCCAGCGTTCGCTCGTAAAAATCGACCGCTTTCGCCAGCGACTCGACCGCCACGCCGAGGTGATCCAAGACGAACTTCTCGTTACCGAGCTTACCGTTCAGTTTCACACCGCTCTGCTTCACGCTGGCCTGCTGATTCCGCGATTTCAATCTTGTGATACCCTGGGCAGTTTTCGTCTGCCCCTGGCCTTGGAAAAATCCAGATACTTCTCTATCGCCTCCAGCAACTGTTCCACGCCTTTATTTTCGGTGGCGACCGTCTTCACAATGGGCGGCTGCCATTCCTCTTCCTCCACGCGCGGCGCCACGCTCAACAAGGACTGCACTTCCTGCTCCACACGCTCCGCGCCGGGAAGGTCCGATTTGTTGAGGACGAACACATCGGCGATCTCCATGACCCCGGCCTTCATGGCCTGCACGTCGTCGCCCATGCCGGGGGTGAGCAGCACCAGCGTGACGTCGGCCAGCCTGGCGATCTCGACCTCGGCCTGGCCCACGCCCACCGTCTCAATCAGGATATATTCTTTGCCGGCGGCATCCAACACCCGGGCGGCGTCCAGCGTGGCGCGGCTGAGACCTCCCAGCGATCCGCGCGTCGCCATGCTGCGGATATAGGCGCCCGCTTCATTGGCCTGCGTCCGCATGCGAATCCGGTCGCCCAGCAGGGCCCCTCCGCTGAAGGGGCTGGATGGATCGACGGCCAGGATTCCCACCGTCTTGCCTCGTGTTTGCAGAAGCGCCGCCAGACAGTCCACCAGATTGCTCTTGCCGGAGCCGACGGCGCCGGTCACGCCGATCAGGGCAGCCCGCCCCGTGTGGGGAAGCAGCGCCTGCAACAACTCCTGTCCCCGTGCTTCGCCGTCCTCGATCCAGCTAATGGCACGGGAGATGGCGGGAACATCCCCTTGGCGAATCCGTTCCACCCAACCGGCAATGTCTTCCTGCATTCTTTCAGCCATGGTTTTTGAGCAATTGCCGGGCGATCCCCTGGCATTGTATTTCGCCGCTGCCACCCCGGCCCGGCCTTCGGGCGGATTGAATTTCCGCTCTCCCGGTTCCCGCCCCGCAGCAACTTGCCAGGCTCTCGTTAGCTTTCTTGCTCTTGCTGGTCTTGCTCTTGCTCCTGCTGGCTGTTTGGGGAAGCGTGGCTGGACCAAAAGAAAAAAGAAAAACAATGTACTGATAACACAAGCAGAGTGGCAGGTCAACGACACCCAGCCCGCAGGCAGGCTGCCTGGATCGTCGTCGATTCGAACGGTTAGCCGGTTCGTTTTAGCCGATGACGCCTAGCCGATTACATGGAGAAGTTGAAAGGAAAGAACCGTTCTGCCGGCCACAGGCTTGCCAAATAAAGTGGCCGGGTCGAACACAGTGAACAGGAGATGGTTGCGCAGACTGCGGATGGCTTGCGGGTCGTCGCCCCCTGCGACAACGCGGTAGTCAGCCACGCGGCCTTCGTGACTAATCAAGACCTCCACCACAAGCCCTTCCAAAGCGCTATTGAACTCGAAGGGAGCGCTGCTTCGGAGACGGGGAGATGTTTTGAGGCTTAGCGGCACATCGTTGGAATTTGCCGTCACGGGAACCGCGAACACGTGAGTCAGCGTGCCGAAGATCAGCAGGGCCGAAAGAACCCCTGCCATGGCCGGGAAAGCGACCGGCGACATCAGATTCGCCCATCGCCACCGCCAGCCGGGTTGCTGCGCGCGCCCCTTTTCCTGCGAAAGCCGGCAGCGAATCCGAAACGGAAGATCGGCCGGCAAAGCAGGAGCCGGAAGCTGCTGCAGCAAAGCTCCCACGCCGCGCAACTGTTCCAGCTCCTCGCGGCACTCCAGACACGTTTCCAGGTGACGGGCCACGGACACCTGTTGCTGTAGGGAAAGGCATTCCTCCAGGTACGCCGAGAGGAGTTTTTTATTCTTCCAGCAAGAGAACATGAAACACCCTATTCCACCGGGTTCCACACCGGAATTCTGGCCGGGGCCGGTTGCATGAGCGATTCCAATTCCAATTTCAGCGATTGGCGCGCCCGTGCCAGCCTGGACTTGACGGTCCCCAAAGAGATGTGCAGAATTTCCGCTACCTCTTCGTAAGCGAGCCCTTCCATCTCTCGGAGGACCAGGACCGTGCGATGAGCTTCCGGCAGCCGCTGCAACGCCTTCCAGACCATTGCTTGAGTCTCCCGGGACAGCAGCGACTCGAAAGGACTCTGCATGCCCGGCGGGGACAAATACTTCAGCTCCCGCTCTCCGTTCCGGCCTGCATCGAGTGAAAACTCCCGCTCCCGGTGACGGCGCCACCAGCGGTTTTGATTTACGGCCGTATGCACCGTGATGCGATACATCCATGTCTTCAGCGAGCAATGCCCTTGGAATTTCCCAATGCTGCGGAAGACCTTGATAAAGACCTCTTGCGCCACGTCGGCGGAGTCGGCCTGGTCGTTGAGTATCCGGCTGGCCAGTCGAAACACCGGCTGCCCGTACTGAGCGATCAACCAGTCAAAGGCTTGCTCGGACCCCGCTTGCAACTCTCTAATCCGGGCTCTTTCTTCCTCATCGCCAAACCGGTTGTGGATGGACTCGAGCAAGGCTGCTTCTCCTGCTCCTGGGCATGGGGGATAACCTAAAGTTACACGATACCAGCGTGGCCCGGAGTTTTCAACCTAACCCCTCTCTAGTACAGACGCCGCCGGGCATGAAAAGGTTCCCTGCCATTGCCTGTGAAGATTAGGATATTCTGCACAGCAGGCCGTATGATGGGGTCCCGGCATGCGGATAACATGCTTTGTTTTGAGCCTGATCCGGGGCGAATACAGGAGACGCGAATACAGGACTTAAAGATCAGGACAAAAGGGACAAAAGAAGGTAGCGATGAAGCAATCCTGGCTGCTGGCTGTTATGATCCTTTTGGGTTTGGGAGCACTCATGGGGTTGGAAGGGAAACAGACGGAACTCTCACAAACATCCGCAAAAGGCCCTACCGGGTTCGTCTATGACGAGGTTTATCTGCGCCACCTGCCGGGACGGACCGGGCACCCGGAGCGTCCGGAACGGCTGACCGCCATTCTGGATGGCTTGGAGAGGAGCGGCCTGTTGCAATCGCTGCAGCGCATCGCTCCACGGAATGCCACTGAGCAGGAACTGGCTCTGGCGCATGACGCAGCTTATCTGGCGCTGGTCCGTCAGGAGGTGGAGAATCTCCAGAGAGTAAAAAACCTCAGCACAGGCGACACGCTGGTCTCGCCCGGCTCGTTCGAGGCAGCCCGGATGGCGGCCGGCGGGGTGCTCGCAGCCGTGGATGCGGTGATGGCGGGGCGAGTGCGGAATGCTTTCTGCGCCGTTCGCCCGCCGGGACACCATGCCACCGGCAGCCGCGGAATGGGGTTCTGCCTTTATAACAACGTGGCCGTTGCGGCACGCTACCTGCAAAAAGTTCACGGGGTCGGGCGGGTGCTGATTGTCGATTGGGACTATCACCACGGCAACGGCACCCAGGACATTTTTTACCGGGACGGCACGGTCTTCTACTTCAGCACGCATGAGTACGGCGCTTACCCCGGAACGGGAGACCCTGCCGAGAGAGGCGACGGCGAGGGAACGGGGACCACGCTGAACGTTCCCTTGCCGTCGGGCGCTTCTGACGCCGAGATTCTCCAGGCGCTGGAGACAAAGCTGGTTCCGGCAGCGCGGGACTTCCGTCCCGACTTCATCCTGATCAGCGCCGGTTTCGACGCCATGCGCAACGACCTGCTGGGCAACATGGACGTGACCCCGGAAGGCTTCGCCGCCATCACTCGCGTGGTTACCGGTCTTGCCGATGAATTGTGCCAGGGCCGGATCGTCTCCGTGCTCGAGGGCGGCTATTGGCTCGACGGGCTGGCCGAAAGCGTCGCCGCCCACCTGCGGGCGCTGCAAGAGCACGGCAGGTAGAAATACTCCCAATTGTTTCTTTCAATCAGGCAACGCGGAAGTTTCAGACGTTTCGCCGTCGAGTTCTAGTTTGGTCACTGCACCATCCCAGAACGAGCAGTCATTGGGTTGCCATATTATTGCACGGCCTCTTACTGAACGGCCATAGTCACCGTGGGGCTGCTCTGTCCGGCTACATTAAGGACTACCGGCACGTCGTTGCCAGGAGTCACGCCCGCCGGGACCACGGCGTTGACCTGGTAGAGTCCCGTAAAGCCGGGAGCCAGTCCCGCGAATTGCACCGGGGCGTCAACGCCGCCGATAGTGACCGTGACCGGGTCCGCCGTTCTGGCGGGAGGGGAAAAGGGTGCCGCCGCGCCAGCTACTACCGTCTGGTCCAGCGCTCCCAACCCAGAGCACCAGATCACAACCACGTCATTCGCACTGGCCGGGTTCGACCCGTCCGCCAGCACCTGCGTAGTTGCGGTAGCCACAAAGACCAGCCCCTGCCCCTGTCCCGATTGGTTCAGCGTGAAGATCGCCGGCTGAGCCGCTGCCACCGTCACCGGCCCCGTAAAGCTTGTTTCCCGCTGCACGACGTGTTGGTGCTCGGTGTTGG
>JADFGZ010000038.1 GCA_022567475.1 Acidobacteriota bacterium
CGGCAAGTACCAGGAGGCCCTTATTATGAGTTGATGCAATTGGGATCGCAGAATGCTCTACTGGGAGGCGGCCGCTATGACGGCCTCTCCGAAGCGCTGGGAGGCCCGCCGGCCCCCGGCATCGGTTTCTCGATTGGGGAGGACCGCTTTGCGCTTACCATAGGGGCTGTGCCAAACGACCTGCCCCTCTACATTGCATGGATGGGAGAGAGCGCTTATCGCCACGCCGCCGAGATGGCTCGCGAGCTTCGCGCTCGGGATGTGATGGTCGAGGTTCCGTCCGATTCGGTAAAACTCAAGAAAGCCCTGGAATTGGCCTCTCGCCTGAAGGCGCGATCCGTGCTGATTATTGGAGACAAGGAACTGGCAGAGGGTAGATACCCTCTGCGAGATATGGCCCGCGGGGAGCAGCGTATCGTGACCAAATCAGAGTTGCTCCAGCAATTCGCCGGCCCGGCTCCGGCTCCGCTTCCCTCATTTGCCGGCACGAAACCAAGCTGAGCACGACTGCTCTGCTTGCAATACTTTCTGCCACGAAGCTGGTAGTGTTATGGAGACCTCGGAATGACAATTGACCCCTTACCACCCGATCTACAGCGCACGCACGGCTGCGGCGAACTCCGCCCGGCTCACGCCAACTCCCGGGCGGTGGTGATGGGATGGGTGGCTCGTCGCCGCGATTTCGGGAGCCTGAATTTTATCGACCTGCGGGACCGCACCGGCCTGCTGCAGGTGGTGTTCAATGCGGAAAAATTTCCCAAGGTGCACCTGAAAGCCCAGGAACTGCGTTCGGAATGTGTGGTCGCCGTTGAGGGAGAAATCGTCCACCGCGACCCGGAAACTTTCAACCCGGCCCTGGCCACCGGCGAGGTGGAGATGGTGGCGAATCAGCTATATATTCTGAACGACTCGCGCACGCCGCCGTTTCCCATAGAGGACAACGTTCCCACGTCGGAGGAGGTCCGGCTGCGCTACCGATATCTGGATCTGCGCAGGCCGCGTATGCAGGCCAACCTGCGGCTGCGGCACCGCGTGACCCTCGAAATCCGCCAATTCCTGAGCGCGCAGGGATTTCTGGAAATGGAAACGCCCTTTCTGACGCGCTCCACCCCGGAAGGCGCCCGCGATTACCTGGTGCCCAGCCGTGTTCAGCCCGGCAGTTTCTATGCTCTTCCCCAATCTCCCCAATTGTTCAAACAGCTCTTGATGATGGGAGGGCTCGAAAAATATTTTCAGATCGTCCGCTGCTTCCGGGATGAGGACCTCCGGGCGGACCGCCAGCCGGAGTTTACGCAGGTGGACATCGAGATGTCATTCGTTCATCCGGAAAATGTCATGGAACTCACCGAGACATTGATGGAGAGGGCTTTTGGAGCAGCCGGTGTCCGGATCGAGCGCCCTTTTCCGCGCCTGACTTACGAGGAAGCGATTCGGCAATACGGCACCGACAAGCCCGATCTGCGGCTGCCGCCGCTTCATTCGGCCGGTCAACTTTTCAGCGCGGAAGACCGGCAGTCGCTGGGAATCAACCCGGAAGCTCCCCTGGTCGCCTTTCGCGTGCCCGGCTGCGGGAACCTCTCCCGCAAGGAGCGGGACGGGTTGCGGGAATTTGCCGAAGAACGCGGCGTCAAACTATTCGATGACCTGGGACGTCTGGAGAGCAAACTTCCAGCGCCGGTAAAAGCCCTCCGCGAGCAGGCCGGTGCGGCGCCGGAGGACTTGCTTCTTTTGGTGGCGGGGCCTGCTGGTTCCGAAAGCGGCTCCCCCAGTGATTCCAATCCAGCGCCGCGAGGCAATCCTCCCTTCCAGCCTCTGGAGTTGGCCGTCTACAGCGCAGCCGGGGCGTTGCGGCTCCACGCCGGGCAGAAGTACGCCCAGAACCACGGAATGCTGCGGCCGGAGGATTATCGCTTTCTGTGGGTCACGGATTTCCCCATGTTCGAATATGACGAACAGGAAAAGCGGTTCACTGCCACGCATCATCCCTTCACCTCGCCGCACGAGGAATCACTGGGGAAGCTGGAGTCTGATCCATCCGCAGTCAAAGCCAAATCGTACGACTTGGTGCTCAACGGGCAGGAGATTGGCGGCGGTTCCATCCGCACCCACCGCCCGGATGTTCAGCGCCGCGTTTTCCGGGTCCTGGGCTTCAGCGAGCAGCAGGCTCACGCGCGCTTCGGCTTTTTCCTGAACGCGCTGGAGTACGGCACTCCTCCCCATGGAGGAATCGCGCTCGGCCTGGACCGGATCATCATGTTGCTGGCGAAAGAAAATTCCATCCGGGAAGTGATTCCCTTCCCGAAAACGGCGCGGGCCATCGATTTGATGTGCGAGGCCCCCTCCCCGGTTTCTCCGGCCCAGTTGGACGAATTGGGGTTGGAACAGAAAAAAGATTTGAGTTAGTCCCATGGGTCGCATCAGGATTCTTCCCGAAATCGTCGCCAACAAAATTGCCGCCGGAGAGATCGTGGAGCGGCCCTCCTCGGTGGTGAAGGAGTTGCTGGAAAACTCCCTGGACGCCGGGGCATCGCACTTTCGGCTGGAGGTGGCAGCCGGCGGCAAGCAGAGGATCCACGCCGTGGACGACGGCTGCGGGATGGGGCGCGACGACGCGCTGCTGGCCTTCGAGCGTCACGCCACCAGCAAGCTGCGCAGCGCCGAGGATCTGCTTTCCATCTCCACCCTGGGTTTTCGGGGAGAAGCGTTGCCCTCGCTGGGCGCGGTCTCCCGGCTGACGCTGGAAACCCGCAGCCAGCAGGAGCCCTCGGGCACGCGCCTGGAAATTGCGGGAGGCCGCCTGCTCAGCGTCCAGGAGGCCGGGCTGCCCGCCGGCACCGCCATCACCGTCAGCGACCTTTTTTACAACATCCCTGCCCGCCGCAAATTTCTCCGCTCCGAGGCGACGGAACTCTCCCACATCACCTCCGTGGTCATGCACTACTCTCTGGCCTATCCGGAAATCGCCTTCCAGTTGAGGACCCTTTCCGGCGAGCCCGTGAACGCTCCGGCGGTGGACAGCTTGCGGGAGCGGGTCTTTCAACTGTTCGGAGAAGAACTGCTGGAGCAGTTGGTGCAGTTCGGCCCTCTCACGGCAGAAAGCTTCTCCCCCTCCCCGAACTCCGGGGAGGCGAAAACAAAAAAACTGGAAAACAAGGAGCCGCCCTCCGAGATGCAGTCGATGCGGTTGTCCGGCTTTTTGTCGCGCCCCCAGGTCCAGAAGCTCAACCGGAATTCCATCTATACTTTTGTGAACCGGCGGCTCATCCGGGATCGCGTTCTGCTGCACGCCATTCAGGAGGCCTATCACAACATCCTGCCTCGCCACTCCTTCCCCGTGGCGTTGCTGTTTTTAGAGATGCCGTACGAGGAAGTGGATGTAAACGTGCATCCCTCCAAAGTGGAGGTTCGGTTCCGCCATCAGGCGTTGGTTCACAACCTGGTTCGCGATGCGTTGCGCGAGTGCCTGACGGCTGCCAAGCCCGTCTCCACCTTCCCTGCCGGAGCCTCGCAGGCGCCGGAGCTTCCGAGAGGGCCGTCCCCTTCGGAACCGGTTCGGGACGCCGCTCCTGTTGCGGCGGCGGGATTTCATCTCACGCAACCGGCATTGCCTCCCCAAGCCCAGTCGTTTCGCTTCGAGCCGACAGCGGCGGCGGAACCAAGAATGGAAGTCACGGCGGCATCCGCTGCGGCTCCCATTTCGGAAAGCCCATCCGCAAATATTCCACCGGCGGTCTCCAACTCCGAGCTGTCGGAGCTTCGGCCCCTGGGCCAGATTCAGGAAAGTTTCATTGTCGCCGCCAGCCCCTCCGGGCTGTGGTTGATCGACCAGCACGTGGCCCATGAGCGAATCTTGTTTGAGAAATTTCTCTCCCAGCGCGAGAGCGGGACGGTGGAAAGCCAAAGACTCCTGATGCCCTATGTGTTGCGGCTCAATGCCTCTCAGCAGGCGGTTTGGGACCAGATTCACAGCGAACTGGAGGCCGCCGGGTTTGAGGTGGAGCCGTTTGGGCAAAACACGGTAGCGGTGAAAGCCGCTCCGGGCGGCGTGAAGGCCGACGACGTTGAAAAATTGCTCCTGGAGTTGGTAGAGTCTATCGAGGAGGAAAAGCGCGCGTTTTCTCCCGAAGTCGTGCGGCACAAGATCGCGGCCTCGGTGGCATGCCACGCCGCCATCAAGGTCAACACGCCGCTCGAACAGCGTAAAATGGAGTGGTTGCTCTCAGCGCTCGCCGCCACCCGGTTTCCGATGAGTTGTCCGCATGGACGGCCCATTGTGCTGAAATACGGGATGCGCGAAATTCTGAAAGCTTTCCACAGAATCTGAAACGGCCAGGCTGAATGCTTATCGGGAACACATTTTCTTGCCGAAACAATTGCTCATCGCCATTGACGGGCCATCCGGCGCGGGAAAAAGCACGGTGGCGACACTGCTAGCGGCTCGGCTCGGCTATACCGCCGTCGATTCGGGAGCCATGTACCGGGCGCTGGCTCTGCTGGCACTGGAGGCGGGCGTCGATCCCTCCGATCGCCCGGCGCTTGGAAGGCTGGCCGCAAGCGCCGAAATGCGTTTCGAAGGGGGACCGAACGGAAGCCGCTTCCTGCTCAATGGCCGCGATGTGACTGACGCTCTCCGCTCCCCGGAGGTGACTCGGGCCGCTTCCCAGGTTTCGGTCCATCCAGAAGTAAGAGAAAACCTGGTGAAGCGGCAGCGCGCACTCGGGCGGCAGGGAGGCTTGGTGATAGAAGGACGCGACATCGGCACGAAGGTCTTTCCCGACGCGGACGTGAAGATCTTCCTGGACGCCTCGCTGGAGGTGCGCGGGAAGCGGCGCTTCCAAGAACGGCAAGCGCCGGGGCAGGCAAATTCGGAAGAAGTAATCCGGGAGATGGCTGAACGGGACCAGCGCGATCAGCACCGGGAACAATCGCCGCTGGTTCCCGCCGAGGATTCCGTGCGAATTGACTCGACTCAGCTTTCGGCTGAGGCGGTGGTAGAGAAAGTCCTGGAGTTGGTGCAAAGAAAAACGGCTGCGGCGGGTTCCTCCGGCAAGCAAACCCTTCACTAGGGAGAACACAAGGAAGAATCGCGAAGCAGCAAAGCGTTTCTATCTAAATACAGAAAGGGAGTAAAATAATGGTCACAGCTTCCGCATCCGGCGACTGGAGCGCACGCCCACTGGGCTCCGGCGCCTTTGTCATCTCCAAGCCCAAACGCAATAAAGCAAAGAAGCGGGCGAATAAGCTAAAGAATGTTCGCCGCGCCCGGTAGGGCCGGACAAGCCAAAGAAAAAAGTAAACTGGCCGGCAGCCCTGACAGGGGTCAGCGGGATTGTTTTCCGCTGACCCCGCCCAGGAACAAGCCGTAAAGAGCGTGGGAAAGCAAGCTCTCGGCAGCGGCGGTCGGCCCGAGATTCTGCATCAGCAGGCCCGGGTCTTGCATCATTCCGCCTGTAATCTGAGGATGGGCCGCCGCCAGGATAGTCATTCCCAACAAGGCCCATAGCGCCCACAGCGCCACCCCCCAAAGCCCACCGCGAACGGCAGCCGGTCCCGGCAGCCACCGGGCAATGAGTGCAACATAAAAAATAGGGAGAACCACAACGCCCATCAAAAGGTGCATTGCCAAGCCCAGCCAGTAGGCCGTATTCGGATCGAGTACGAAGACGCCTCCGAGCGTTACCGGAACATTCATGCCATAAAGTCCCATCTTGGGGGCGAGATACGTAAAGGCCAGCATCGCCGCCATAGCCACGGCTCCCGCCAAAATGCCTCTTTTGAACTTCATCTGCAATCACCTCCTCCATTCATACTGTGAAAAGAGCACAAACAATCCCTCTTTGCGCCAAGAACTTCCCGAAAAATGCCTTCTCCGTTTCTCCTTGGCCGAAAGTATTCAAGAATACGAATCATGGCAACAACACACTCAGGCAACATCATACCTGAGAAAGGCAACCTTAGCTGGTATACCTGATAGGCAAACAAAGGTCTTTCCAATCCAGGTGGTGTAATTTGGTATTGAGTGTAAGGAGGTAAGCTTATGGCCCTTCCCAATGAAAAATATATTGTAGATAAAAAGGGCGAACGTATCGGAGTTCTCCTTAGCATGGAAAAATACCAAACTATGCTTGCGGAGTTGGAGGAACTGGAATCGATTCGCGTCTACGACGCTGCAAAGACCTCAGGAGACGAGACCCTTCCCTTCGATCAGGCTGTTCGCAAGATTGAGCAAGAACGCCGATGAAGTACTCGGTGTTCATTCTGCGGCGTGCCCAGTAGGAATTAGCGAAACTACCTCCCGAAATTTATGAGCACTCAAAAAAGCCATCCAGAATCTTGGTGAAAAGCCGAAGCCGACTGGATGCCGGAAATTAACCGGCCGAGAGGGTTGGCGCATCCGTGTGGGAAACTACCGGGTAATCTACGAGATTGATGATGCGCGGCAGGCTGGGGCGGGCGAAACCCGTACAGCGACCCCACTGAACAACCAAAACGAGCCGCACTACCACCTCAAAGAGGTCAGGGCGATTTGCGCTTGACACTACAGGGCAGGAGATATAGGTTTTCGGGTCAAAGGAAGCTCAAAATGGATATTCCGGATAAGATATGGTACAACAATCGAGGGGCGGATCAATGGGCGTGAGCCACCGGTGGTGAGTTGACTTCTTCTTTTTTAATGAGGGCACATTGAAAGCAGGGGATAAATTTCGGTTGAGAAGATTGAACACGAAACTTAATGCTTCAGTTCTTCTAATCTTTTTCGGCGGCCTTTTAGCAACGATCATTTTGCAGGACCAGGGACCGCTGGTCTATCAAGAGGCAGCCGGCGTGCGGCAAGAAATCCCCGGCGGCTACCAGCTTGACGGCAAAAGACAGGTCGGTTTTCAGGTGGCTGCCTATGATATCACCAAACCTCTAATCCTTAAACCGGCATTGGAATACTTCACCTACTTGGGTGGCAGCGGCATCGCCGTGGACTCCTCCGCCAACACCTATGTGACTGGCACAAGCGAATCGACCAACTATCCTATGGGGAACCCCCTTCAACCCCCTAATTTAGGCGGGCAGAGTGACATCCTTATCGCAAAAATCGTGGACATGCCGGCAGCAGGGCTGACCCTTCCGCCTAACTCAGTGGTCAACGGCGCCAGTTTCCGCCCTGCGACGGACCCCAATGGGGCCATCGCACCAGGAACTATCGTAGCAATATTTGGAACAGACTTGGCCAGCAGCACTCAGCTAGCTCCTGCCGTTCCTTTGCCTACATTGCTGCTAGAGACCAGCGTGACTTTCAACAGTATTCCAGCACCGCTGTATTTCGTCTCTCCCACGCAGATCAACGCGCAAGTGCCTTTTGATGTGCCGACTGGGACGGTATCTGTGGAGGTGAACAATGGGGCTGCCACCGCAACTCAATCGATCACAGTGGCCGCCGTTTCGCCAGGCATTTTCACCCTAAACACGCGAGGGACGGGATTTGGAGCAATTCTGCATGCAGATACCTTCGAGCTGATCACCAACGGTAATCCCACACAGAGTGGAGAATTTCTGTCGATTTTTTGCACCGGTCTGGGCCTTTTGAATAGTCCGGTAACGTCCGGTGACATCCCCTCTGTTCCGCCGCCCGAGACGTTGAACCAACCGCAAGTGGAGATCGCAGGGATTCCTGCTCAGGTAAGTTATTCCGGCCTGGCTCCTGGATTTGTGGGTCTCTATCAAGTTAACGTGGAAGTTCCCGCAGGAGTTCCTCCAGGAATCCAATCCTTGCAAATCATCATTGACGGAGTTCCGAGCAACACCGTCAACATTGCCATACGCGATATATTGGACACCATCCCACCGGTTGCTGTCACCAATCTTATTGCTTCTAATCCAACATCTGCAACCATAGACTTAACCTGGACGTCTCCAGGAGATGATGGTTCTATGGGTATTGCTACCTTTTATGACGTAAGGTATTCGACATCTCCAATTACAGACCCCAACTGGTCTACGGCCACGCAGGTATCTGGAGAACCGGCTCCGCAGGTTGCAGGCACCTCCCAATCAATGACGATTACCGGTCTTTTATCTTCCACTATTTATTATTTTGCCATAAAAACTGCCGATGAAGTATCCAATATCTCCGGCCTCTCCAACGTTGCAAGCAGTACAACCCTTTTCGGAGCTACAGGCTGGACTCAAGTATTTCCAACTTCAGGACCACTTCATAGAGGATGGACCACGATTATCTATGATCCCATCTTAGAAAAAACCCTATACTATGGGGCAAATAATTTTTTTACTATATGGGGCAACTCACTATGGGCCTATGATTCGACAGATGATACATGGGAAATGAAGACAACCAGTGGTTCTAATGAGATTGCTATCTGCACTAATACTGCCACCCATCCGGCGGATCGTCATCCATATCACTTGACATATGACACCTCTCGTGGACGAATGTACCTGTACGGAGGTGAGTGTCGTGGTGACTTTGCGACTTCCTTAACAGACACTTGGTACTACAACTCCGCAACTAATTCCTGGACGGAAGTGTTTCCTGCAACAAATCCCGGAATTAGGCTTGAATCATCAATAGCTTATGATACAACAAATGATCTCATCGTCCTGTATGGCGGCATTGATGAAGCTAGTGTCAATGATGAAACTTGGCATTACATTCCATCTACAAATATTTGGCAGCAAATAGCCCCAACAGGAACTCCAGGCACTCGCGGCGGCCATTCTTTGTTATACGATCCCGTTAATGAACGCGTTGTCATGTTTGGTGGATATCGCGTTTTCATTGATGCTATAGATGAATTATGGTTGTATAACCCGTCTACTCAGACATGGTCCAATCCCAACCCTTCTGTAAAGCCTCCGCCGACTTTATACCCGCCTCTTACCTTCGATACTACAAGTGGCTTGGTTGTCCTTTACGCTGGACTAGACAATGTATGGACTTACGATGTGGCTGCCGCCCTGATCGATCCTACTACTCCATGGCATAATTTAGATATACGTGGAGGACCCGATCCTGCCAATGAAGGCTTCCAATCCCTTTTCATGGCTTTCGATCCAACCACTAATACGTTTGTGTCGATAAACGGCACTGGTTCTGGTTTGGTTGAAGTGTGGGAACTTAAACTACCTAGAATTACCTCACCTCCCACTGTCACTATTACATCTCCCCCCTCAGGAGCAACAGTATCAGGGATTATCACAATCTCTGCCGATGCCTCAGATGATGTAGGTGTAGCAGGGGTACAATTCAAATTAAATGACAACGATCTAAGTACAGAAGATACCTCACCTCCTTATTCTATTTCTTGGAACACCACAGCTGTAACCAATGGTCTCTACACCATAACTGCTGTAGCCAGAGATACTTCTGGTAATACTACCACTACAAGTCCTGTAACCGTAACCGTAAGTAATGCATTAGACACGACCTCCCCAGCTGCTGTAACCAATCTTACGGTCGCAAACGCGACGACCTCTACGATAGAGCTATCCTGGACCTCTCCCGGGGACGACGGTTCGGTGGGCATTGCCACCTCTTATGACGTAAGGTATGCAACCTCTCCAATTACGGATTCCAACTGGTCTACGGCCACGCAGGTATCTGGAGAGCCGGCTCCGCAAGTTGCAGGCACCTCCCAATCAATGACGATTACCGGTCTTTTATCTTCCACTATTTATTACTTCGCCATAAAAACAGCCGATGAAGTATCCAATATCTCCGGCCTCTCCAACGTTCCAAGCAGTACAACCCTTTTCGGAGCTACAGGCTGGACCCAAGTTTTTTCACCTTTAGAACCGACTCATACGGGAGAGTCCATACTTGTCTTCGATCAAAACATCTCAAAAACTCTTTACTATGCTTCAGATAATCTGTTTACTGAGTATGGAAATTCACTATGGGCCTATGATTCTACAACAAAAACTTGGGAACTGAAGACACATAGTGGTTCTAGGGAAGAAGCTATCTGTACCAATAGCGCTATCCATCCGGCTGATCGCCATCCTTATCATATGGCATATGATACCACGCGCGGTCGGACGTATACTTACGGATCACATTGTAGTAATAGTAGTATAGTAGCCGGTTTCACAGACACTTGGTACTACGACTCAGCAGCTAATTCCTGGATTGAAGTCTTTCCTACGACAAATCCAGGAATTCGAAACGAGTCATCAATAGCTTATGATTCAACAAATGATCTCATAGTCTTGTACGGCGGCCTTGATGAATGTTGTCCCAATAACGAAACATGGCATTACATTCCGTCTACAAATACTTGGCAACAAATAACCACAACAGGAAATCCCGGTACTCGCGGCGGCCATTCTATGGTCTATGATTCTATAAATCAAAATGTTGTTATGTTCGGCGGGTACCGCACCTATATTGTTAAAATTGATGAACTATGGTTGTATAATCCTGCTACAAAGACTTGGATCAATCCCAATCCATCTGTAGGGCCTCCACCAACATTATGGCCCCCTTTGGCGTTCGATCCCACGAGCGGCCTGGTTGTTCTTTACGCGGGACTAAACAATGTATGGACTTATGATGTAGCTGCAGCTCTTGTTAACCCTACCACTGCATGGCAGAATCTCAATATCACTGGAGGACCTGATCCAAACAATGGAGGTTTTCAAAGCCTTTCTATGACTTATGACTCCAGTACTGATACTTTTATAGCAGTAAATACAGATGGTTTTGGTATTATAGAGTTGTGGGAACTTAAACTACCATGAAGTAGCTCGCTCGCTTTGAATAGTTTCTAACTGGCTTCATTATTCCCCTCAACGTCGCAATAGAGGTGCTCTAGGTTACTTACCACTGCCATCGTGGTTATTGGCTACAAAGCGAAGCTCGCAAAGTCACCGAGGCGCTCTGCCAAAATCGCCAGACTAGCTCCTCTTCGATTATCGCTGTCTGGTAGGTAACAAAGTTGCAGCACCGGGATGCTTGCCGAAAAGATTCGGCAAGACTAGCGGGCAACAGTCCCATCTCCGCTTTTGAATTTCATCTGCATCACCTTCTCCATTCAAACCGCGACAGAATATATCCAGTTCCTCTCTGCGCCGCGACGTATATCGTTGATGGGCTAAGCTCATTTACGCGGGCACTCACTGGAAACGCCCGCAAAGAACCCTTCCTCTCGCTTTGCCCATGAGTTTCACTCCACGGAGATAGTCCAATCCCCATCGGCTAGAATATCTAATAAAAAAAGACCCGGGCTATCTATTCCGACTATTTTCGATCCATTGAAAACTCCAATCTCATTTACTAATGTTTCAACTCTCTGCCCATTGCTATCGAGAAGGGCGACGATAAAATTCGATGTTCCATTATGACTCATTCGAAAAATGAATACACCCGCGTCAAGGTTCACAAACGGAGAAACCTGTTGCCCCATGCCAGTAAATGTTCTCGGCGGGCCTTCGGCAGAGAGCGGGCGAGGTTGCTCGATCTCAACCATCCACATCCCGTCCGCAGATATGTCAAGAAAATATTCCCCTTCTTCGCTTATTTCAACAGCTTTTGCTCCACCAAAAGCACCCATCTCATTTACTAGTGTTTCAACGCTTTGCCCGTTACTATCGAAAAGTGTGACCATAAAATTCGACGTTCCATTATGAGTCATCCGAAAAATGGAAAGTCCGCTTTCGAGCGTAAAATTTTGTGTTACTTGTTGACCAAAACCGGAAAGTTGAATCGGCTCCGGCCCAGGGTCAACCATGTCCATTTCATCTCGCACATGGACCGTCACTGTGTTGCTGGCATTTTCCCCGCCGGTGAGGACAAGCGGCACCGGCTCGCCTGTAGTGACCCCTTCGGGAATGACCAGATTTACTTGGTCGAGCCCTACAAAATCCGGAGACCGCCCCGAAAAGCTGACCGTGGCGGGTAAACCGTCAATGGTTGCCGAAGGCGGGGTGACGCTTTCCGACAGAGGATCGCGGGGAGCCGCCAGGCCGGTCCCGACCGGCGGGTCCGACGATCCCAGGCCTGTGGAAAAAACCTGCAAGACATTGCCGATGCGCTCCGGATTGTCGGGACCGTTGAGGCTGCCATCCTGATTCAGCACGGCTCCCGGCCCAGTGCCGCTGCTATCGACGCTGAAGATACCGGGGCTCTGCGGGGACAGGGGAAACACGATGGTATTGCCTGATATGCCGCGCGAGACAACCGTCAAAGCAACGCTGCCGAGCCCGGCGATCTCCTCCGGCAACTGCACATTGACTTGATTCGGCGCAACGAAGAAAAGGGGCGCCATGACACCGCCGGCCAATACGGAGGTGTTCAGAAATTCCCTCGGCAGCGGCGAGACGGAGGCGCTTGCAATAGCTGGAAAAAGACGGCTTCCGAAGAGGGAAACAATGGAGCCCGCAGCCAGAGGCGCGCCGCCGGAAACAAAACTCGCCCCATTGACCGCCCCGTCCTGATTCGCCGCAGGAAAAGAAAATCCCTGAGGAATCAGGAAGAAGTCCGCGGCATTGCCGGAGATGCCGTTGGTCTCGACGGCGAGCGGCAGCTTCCCTTTGCTCAGCCCGAAAGGAACTTGCACGACCAATTGTCCGGGTGATGCCTGCGAAATCGTCGCGGCGAGGCTGCCGAATGATATTTGGTTACTGGCGGCAACTCCGCTGAAATTGCTTCCCGTAATCGTTACCGTGGTCCCGGGAGGTCCGCCTGCCGGGGCGATGGCAGTGATGCGTGGAGCATCCGGAGGAAGAACAAAAAAGGCACTCTCCGTCTCGCGGCAGATATCCCCGCTGTTGCAGACCAGCACATTCCGGAGGCCTTCGGCTGCCAGAGCGTCTCCAGTGATCTGTATCTGCAAGCGCGAAGAAGAAAGCGCATCCACAGAGTTGACCACAACGCCTTCTCCCAGACCTGCGCTTGTGTCGGCCTGGAAGTTCAAACCGTCGATTGTGACCTCGGCATCCTCTCCAGCAACGACGAAGTTGGGCCGGACCTGGAGCGCCATCGGGATGCCGACGGGCATGGGAACGATGGTGAAATCCCCTTCGCTGGCAGCCGTGCTGGTTTGGCCGTCCAATCCCTGAGTTTCGACACGAAGCTTTATGGTCGCTCCAGCCATGCCGGCAGGCACCTGCCAAATTTGGCTGTACTCATTGCTCTGCGAAACGGAAGGGAGGTAGGAAGGCCCTGCGGGGGCGAATGAATTTCCTCCGTCGGTGGAGAGCATGATTTCCGTAGGGGCGGGAGGCGGCGCGTTAGGCGGATTCAGCGGGTTTCCTTGTGCGTAGGTCCACCGAACCTCCACGGGAGACCCTGGCAGCAGCAGCTCTCCGGCAGCCGGGGCGACAAGGTTGAGTTGCGGCTGCACTCGGTCGTTATAAACGGCAAAATCACCCTGTACCAGAGGATCGATCTCCCAAAGGAAAATTCTCCCGGGGTTGGGTTCGGGAGAGGAGCTGGCTGCAATGATGACCGGCCTCCCTGTGGCGCTGTAGGAGTTCCCTTCCGGAGCGAAAGCAACATCTGTAGGGACATCCAGGCCGGCGGCCATTGTATAAGGCGGGCTGAACGGCTGATTGTCTCCCAATGGCAGCACCACTGAAATTCGTCCTTCTGCTCCAAGCACCGGACTGGCCGTTATCACAAAAGAAAATCCAAGCGCCGCGCTTTCCATAACCAGGACCTCTTGCGACTGGAACAGCCCGGAGGCAACCTGAACAGCCGTGTTGTCCTCCAGGTTTACCCGAATGAGAGCGCCGTTGAACGTAGAGGCCAACAGGGAAACATCCCTGGAATCGCGATCAACCAAAAACCCGACTCCCGACAGCAATTCGATGGCAACCGGGAGGGCAAGAAACGGCGCCTGGGAAGCTCCATTGATGGCAGAATCCAGGTCAGCTCGGGACACCACCGAAATGCGTCCTCCCTGAATTTCCTCTCCAATATAGAGGTCTCCTGAGCCTGGATGAAAGGCTGCTGTAATAGGCTGCGTCAAGCCTGCTACGACTTGACGTGAGTTGCGGCTGTCCAGGTTCAGCGCATATACGGAGCCGTCGACAAATCCTACCCCCAGCAGGTAAGGCGTTCCCGTGCTGGAGCGGTAGGGAAGCAACTTGTGAATCAGGTCTCCTATCGTAGCCACCACGGTGCTTCCGCCTTCAGGAGATATCTCTACAATGTTTGTATTGAAGACATTGCCCGCAGCGACCAAAGAAGCCGCATAGATTTTGCCCGTCGTGGGATGATAGGCCACAGCCTGCGGAAGCGCGACTTGAACCAGCTCCGACCTTTGCAAAGGAATGATGGGAACAGCAGTAAAGGTGGACGGATCGAATACGCTCGCGGCTTTCAGCAGCACCGGAACTCCCGGTGGCGCATCGCCCAAAGTGAACAGGACGTTGGCCGTGTTGGCCAGCAATTGGTCGTTGAGGCTCCAACTGACCGCCGTAGACCCGCCGGCTGGAACTCCGGACACCTGCGCCGTCAAAGTGAGCAGCCTGGATGACTCAATCAACCCCGCCGGAGGCAGGGCTAGAACGGAAACTTGTGCCTGCAAATAAAGCCCGGAAGAAGCTGCGAGCACGACGGCAAGGATCGCAGACAGGCAAACGCGCTGGAACGCATTGCAAGGTCCGCCTCGACACCATTTGGCTCTGCACACGCTGATTTGCCTCGAATTCTGCCTCGAAGGAAAAGATTCGCCTTGCCCGGAAAGAATCGGCGCCGAATTTCGCGGCGGGCAAAAAAAGCTTACTGTCAGACGGATATTTTTGCAAGCCGCCATGCCATTACTTATCTCTTCCTGTACTGACCTCTCCTGTACTAACCTCCTCCTGCACTGACCTCTTCCTGCGACTTGCTTTTGCCTGTCACTTGCTTCCGGCCGCGACTTGCTTCTGCTGCCGGGGTTCTGTATGATGGCTTTTATCCCCGATATTCAGGCATTTCCGTCTATGCAGCTCCGTGAAAAAGCGCAGATCATGACCGCGTCGGAGATTGACCGCACGCTGGTTCATTTGGCGCACGAGATTGTGGAGAAGACGCACGGGCTGGAAGGCTTGGCGCTGGTGGGCATTCGCCGGCGGGGCGTTCATTTGGCGGAACGCTTGGCGCGAAAAATCCAGCAGCTCTGCTCTCTTCAGATTCCCGTGGGAACCCTGGACATCCAGCAGTACCGCGACGACCTCTCCCCGGCGGACACCAAGCCGGGTGTCCAGCCCACCCAGATTCCGTTCCCAGTAGTGGGAAGAGATGTGATCCTGGTGGACGATGTCCTCTACACCGGACGGTCGAGCCGTGCTGCGCTGGATGCACTATTTCACCATGGCCGTCCCCGGCGGGTGCGGCTCTGTACTTTGATCGACCGGGGCCACCGCGAACTGCCGATTGAAGCTTCTTTTATCGGAAAACGCATCCAAACAGCCGATGAGGAGATCATCGAGGTAAAACTTCAGGAAGTGGATAATGTGGAGAAGGTTTTGGTCCTGGAAAAAGTGACACCGGGAACGCCTTCTTGAAAAAAACAGGGGAAGAAGCTCACCCAAGGGAGAGAATGCACCGGCGCGGCTTGCTTGGCATTGAAATGTTGACGCGCGAGGAGATCCAGGAAATTCTGGACCGGGCCAAGTTCTACCAGCCGCTCGAGGCCCGAACCGGAAAGAAGCTGGACAGGCTGCAGGGCAAAACGGTCATTCACCTATTTTTCGAATCCTCTACGCGGACCCGCGCCTCGTTTGAGATTGCAGCCAAACGCCTGGGCGCGGATACGATCAGCATCAGCGCCCAGGGGTCGAGCGCCGACAAGGGCGAGTCGTTGCTCGATACGCTGAACACCCTGGCGGCGATGCGGCCCGATGCCATCGTGATGCGGCACTCGGCTTCCGGAGCTCCCCACTTTATGGCAAGGATGCTGGAGACGCCGATCATCAATGCGGGAGACGGCACCCACGAGCATCCCACACAGGCGCTGCTCGACGCCTTGACCATCCTGGATCACAAGCCCACGCTGGCGGGGCTGCGTGTGGCGATCATCGGGGACATTGTTCACAGCCGGGTGGCGCGGTCGAACCTTCACCTTTTGACCAAGTTCGGCGCCCAGGTGCAGTTGTGCGGGCCGCCGCCCATGTTGCCCCGGGAGTTCGAGTATTTCTCTCCCACCGTGACCCGCACCTTTCGCATCGAAGAGGCCATCGCCGACGCCGACGTCATTATGATGCTCCGCGTACAGCTCGAAAGACAAAATGCACTCTGGGTCACCTCGGTCAGCGAGTACTTCCACTTCTACGGGCTGCGGTTGGAGCACCTGAAGGCGGCGCGTCCTGATGCCATCGTAATGCACCCGGGTCCCGTCAACCGAGGCAGGGAGATCAGTTCAGAGGTTGCGGATTTTCCCCGCTCCGTGATCCTGAACCAGGTGGAAAATGGAGTCGCTGTGCGCATGGCGGTGCTGGATTTGCTCCTGGCCGGAGCGGAATTCAAACCGGCCGAGAGCACGAAACCAAATTGACGTTCACCATTTGGCTTCCTTCCAAGGACTGAAACAATGCCGGATTCCAGCCGAGACTTACTGATTCAGAAGGGCCGCATCGTCGATCCCTCGCAAGCAATGGACGGCAGCGCCGACCTGCTGGTACGGCAGGGGCGTGTGGCCGCGATTGGAAAGAACATCCAGGCTCCGGAAGCGCAGATCCTGGACGCCTCCGGGCTGGTGGTGGCTCCCGGTCTGATCGATCTGCATACGCATCTTCGCGAACCCGGGCGCGAACATGCCGAGACCATTGAGAGCGGCGGGCGGGCGGCGGCTGCCGGAGGTTTCACCTCCGTTCTGGCCATGCCCAACACCCGCCCCATCAATGACAATGCCGCCGTCACCCACTTCATCATTCAGACGGCACGGCAACATTCGCCGGTAAACGTCTATCCTGTGGGGGCGATCTCGGAGGGCTCCCGAGGGCAACGGCTGGCTCCCCTGGGAGAAATGCGCGAGGCGGGCATCGCGGCCCTATCCGACGACGGGATGCCCGTGATGAACAGCAACCTGATGCGCGAGGCCATGTCCTACGCCTGCGGTCTGGGCATAACGGTGATCGACCATTGTGAGGACCTCGACCTCAGCGCGGACGGGCTGATGCACGAGGGGTACGCGGCGCTGCGCTCCGGCCTGCGCGCCATCAGCTCCTCCTCGGAAGATGTCATGGTGGCTCGCGACATTTTGCTGGCAGCCCAAACCGGAGCGCATTTCCACGTGGCGCACCTTTCCACCGCCACCTCTCTCGAGATGGTCCGCCAGGCAAAGCTCCGCGGCTTGCCCGTCACCTGCGAGGTGACTCCCCATCACTTTACGCTGACCGACGAGGATGTAAAGGACTACGACACCAATTACAAGATGAAGCCTCCATTGCGCAGCCGCCAAGATCGCGAGGCATTGCTCCAAGGCCTTGCCGACGGCACCGTGGATGCAATCGCCACCGATCATGCGCCGCACGCCGGCAGCGAAAAGATGCAGGAGTTCGAGCGGGCTCCTTTCGGGATCACGGGTCTGGAAACCGCGCTGGGCCTGGCATTGGATCGCTTGCTGCACGCAGGGCACATTGGCCTGACGCGGCTGGTGGAATTGTTCTCGGTCAACCCGGCCCGGATCGTGGGTCTGGACCGGGGCACCTTGAAGGTGGGCGCTGTGGCCGACATCACCCTGTTTGACCCCGAGCGGCGCTGGGGATTTGACGTCAACCAGAGTTGTTCTCGCAGCCGCAATACACCCTTCCACGGATACTCCCTGCGCGGCGGTCCCGTGGCTACCATCGTGGCGGGACAGATTGTCTGGCAGGCGGGAAGCGAAAAAAGTTCCAATCAGAAATAGAGCGTCTTAAATTCATTCCGCAGGAACGGCAAGATTTGAATATCCGTACGGGAAGGTTCAGGCGGCAGTCTGCGTGTTATGGCTATAAACTCCGGTCCCACACTCGCCACGAAACCCGTTGGGGTCTTCTGGCGCACGTTCCAGGCCCTTCGCTACCGCGACTTTCGCCTGATGTGGGCCGGGGCCTTCGTTTCCACCGCCGGCACCTGGATGCAGAAGGTGGCGGAGTCCTGGCTGGTGCTGGAGATGACCGGCTCGGCCTTTTACCTGGGACTGATTGCTTTCCTGGGCGATTTGCCGATCCTGCTGTTCTCGCTGATCGGGGGCGTGGTGGCCGACCGCATCGACCGCAGGAAATTGCTGCTGGCATCGCAGTACGTGCAGATGAGCTGCGCCTTCGTTCTTACCGCGCTGGTGCTGCTCGGATGGCTGCGCGTCTGGCACATGCTGGCGCTGGTGTTTGTGGTCGGAACCGGGCAATCGTTCGGCGGGCCCGCCTATATGGCGCTGATACCGGGATTGGTCAAGCGCGAGGACGTTCCCAACGCCATCGCCCTGAACTCCATTCAGTTCAACTTGGCGCGCACGGTTGGACCCTTGCTGGCCGGCGTTACGCTGGCGGCGGCGGGCGCCGCTTTTTGTTTTGCGCTCAACGGCCTTTCGTTCCTGGCGGTCATCGTCAGCCTGTATATGATCCGCGCCACCTTCACGCCCCAAAAGACGGAAGAATCGGTCCTGGCGGGAATGCGCAACGGATTTTCTTTTGTCCGGAGCCGCGGTTCGCTCTGGCAACTGAGCGTGCTGGGCTTCGTCAGCACTTTCTGCGGGATTCCCCTGATGACGCTGCTGCCAGTTTTTGCCAGGGACATTTTCGGCATGGGAGCCGCAGGCTATTCCAGCATGATGGCCACTTCCGGAGCCGGCGCCATCACCGGCGCTCTGCTGTATGCAGGAATGTCTCACAGGCTGGAACACGGGCGGCTGACCCTGCGGGCCCAAATCGCCTTTGCCGTGCTGCTCGCCACCTTTGCCCTCTCACGGAACCTGGCGCTGAGTTATACGGCTTTGTTCCTCGGAGGCGTCTGCCTGATTACCCTGTTCGCCTCCATCACTTCCCTGGTGCAAATGGCTACCACGGAGGAGATGCGCGGCCGCGTGATGAGCATTTTCATGCTGGCATTCCGCGGCGGGATGCCTTTGGGCAGTTTGGCGATCGGCTTTCTGGCGACACGCATCGGCCCCACCTGGGCGCTGGTGGCGGGCAGTGTCGTGCTGGGATGTACGGGGATCGGCTTTTTGCTGTCGAACAGCGGGATCAAGAAGCTTTAGGGGGCATAAACATGAAGAACGACCGTGCCTTGCGCCAGCATCTTTTGGACCTGCTCCGCAGCCGCGACGCTCATCTGGACTTCGATCGAGTGATCGCCGGATGGCCCGTCAGGCTTCGGGGTGGCAAGCCCGCCGGGATGCCGCATACAGCCTGGCAACTGCTGGAACACCTGCGCATCGCCCAGTGGGACATCCTGGAGTTCAGCCGCGACAGCAAGCACGTCTCCCCCCCATTTCCGGAGGGCCTCTGGCCCGCCACGGAGGCCCCGCCGGACAAGGCCGCCTGGGGCAAAAGCGTCCAAGCCTTTCGCAGAGACCTCAAAGCCATCGCAAAGCTCGTTGCCGCCCCCTCAACCGACTTGCTTGCCCCCATCGCGCACGGCGACGGCCAGACCATCCTCCGGGAAGTCCTGCTGGCGGCCGATCATAATGCTTATCACTTGGGACAACTCTTCATGCTGCGCCGCCTGCTCGGCGCCTAATCTGCTGATGGGTTATGGGCTGAGGTGTTAATGGATGGAGAAGCGGCACAACGATCTTAC
>JADFGZ010000039.1 GCA_022567475.1 Acidobacteriota bacterium
GCATTGCTGGTCCTGGCGGTGCGGCGAAGCTTCATGCGTTGAGGGACAACCCGGCGGGAAAGAGGAGTCTCGGGTGCGCTCGAAAGAAGTCAGAAAATACTGCTGACTACGATCCGAAAACTGGAGAGAAGGCGGCTTTCGAAGGTTTCCTGGGAGGAAAATCGGCGGGAGAGTTCTAACCCCTTTTCGGCCTGGCAATGCAGTTCAATCGCTCGCACCTCCGGGTCCACAATCCAGTATTCTCTTACCCCAAACTGAGAATAGACAGCCATCTTGCGCCGGAGGTCTTTGTGAAAAGTGGTGGGCGAGAGGACTTCCACCACCAAATCGGGAGCGCCTTCAATCCGCTCCCGACCCACCTCCGGGAGGCGAGCTTTGCAGACGAAGAGGATATCGGGCTGGAGGACCGTGTATTGGTCGAAAATCGTGTCCAGGGGAGCTATATAAACCTCCCCCAACAATTGCTCGTCCACATGCGCCGCCAAGCGTCTAAACAGCTTTCCAACAATCTCCTGATGTTGTCTGGTAGGGGAAGGGGTCATTACCAGTTCTCCATCGAAAAGCTCATATTGGTTCCGGTCCTCCGGCAGGAGGCAGTACTGATCGTAGGTCATCTTGGCGGCTATCGGTTTCATGAACGCAATTATAGCATGGCAGGTTGACAAAGGACGGGAGGCTGGATGGAACGCTCTTCGCAATTAGTGGGAAGACTGCGGGCACGGGGATTGTACTATAATCGGCGTTTCAGGTTGACCACTTACGGCATTCTTATCCTTTTCGGAGGGCAGAACCCTTGGCTTACACAGATTTGCGGGAATTTATCCGCGCGCTGGAACGGGCGGGCGAGTTGAAGCGCATCCAGACGGAAGTCGATCCGATCCTGGAAATCTCCGAGATTGCCGACCGCGTTTCCAAAAACGGCGGCCCGGCCCTGCTCTTTGAAAACGTCAAAGGCAGCAGTATGCCGGTGCTCATCAACGCCTTCGGCTCCCCGCGCCGGATGGAGCTGGCGCTCGGCGTGGAATCCCTTGATGAGATTTCCGACCGGATTCGGGAGCACCTGAACACGAAGCCGCCCGAGGGCTTGCTGGACAAGCTGAAGATGCTTCCCCGCATGGCGGAGATCGGCGCGTTTTTCCCGAAGCATGTGAAGGACGGCCCCGTGCGCGAGGTGGTGCGGGAGGAGAATTTTTCGCTGCTCGAGCTTCCCGTCTTGCAATGCTGGCCGCAGGACGGCGGCAGAACCATCACCTTTTCGGCAGTATTTTCCCGGAACCCGGAGACGGGAAAACGGAACTGCGGCCTCTATCGCATGCAGGTCTACGACGAGCGCACCACCGGCATGCACTGGCAGATTCACAAGCAGGGCGCCGAGCACTTCCGGCGGGCTGGAAAGGCATCAGACAGCGAGCGCATGGAGGTGGCCGTGGCAATCGGGACCGATCCCACGGTAACCTTTGCCGCCATCGCGCCGCTGCCTCCCGATTTGGACGAGATGATTTTTGCCGGTTTCCTGCGCGGCAAGCCGGTGGAGATGATGCGCTGCCGGACGGTGGACCTGGAGGTCCCGGCCACGGCCGAGATCGTGATCGAGGGATACGTGGACCTCGCAGAACGCCGCACGGAGGGTCCTTTCGGCGACCACACGGGATTTTATTCCCTCGCGGACGACTACCCCGTCTTCCACGCCACCTGCCTCAGCCACCGCAAAAACCCCATCTACTCCACCACGCTGGTGGGCCGGCCTCCCATGGAAGACTGCCACATGGGCCGCGCCATTGAGAGAATCTTTCTCCCCCTCATGCAGCTCCAGCTTCCGGAGATTGTGGACGTTCACCTGCCGTTTGAGGGAATCTTCCACAACCTGATGCTGGTCTCCATCCGCAAATCCTATCCCGGCCACGCCCGCAAGGTGATGAACGCCATCTGGTCGCTGGGCCAGGCGATGTTCACCAAGTGCGTTGTGGTGGTGGACGAGGACGTGAACGTGCAGGATGTGGGCGAGGTGGCTTGGAAGGCCCTGAATCACATCGATCCCGAGCGGGACATCCAATTTGTGCTGGGGCCCATCGATTCTTTAGACCACGCCAGCCGGCTGGCGAACTTCGGCTCCAAGATGGGCATAGACGCCACGCGCAAGTGGCCTTCGGAGGGCTTCCAGAGACCCTGGCCCGATGAAATCCGCATGGACCCCAGGATCAAAGCTCTGGTAGACGCCAAGTGGAAAGACCTGGGGCTATAATCGGGGGCTGGAAGAGAAAAAGAGTTCCCGCCCGGCAGCTCTCGGCGGCTTTGCAGGTAAGCGGTTACGTTCCGGACAGTGTTGCGGCGGTTAATTCTCCGCCGGTGGAGCCTTGCGCTGGAATCTCCCGGTAAGGATGATCAGGATAATGGCTAACACGACGGCCACGGCGAAGGCGGGCCCTGAGTCGATGAACCAGTCCCACACCTGACGTCCGTAGCGGACCCCCAACCATCCCTCCACAAAATAACGGGTTCCGCGGCCCACCAACAAAGCGAGGACAAACCGCTCCAGGCGGTACTTCGCCAGCCCCGCTGCAATCACAAACAGCTTGAAGGGCGTGGGAGGAGGCAGCACCGAAGCGATGATGATAGCCAGCGCCCCGTATTTCTCCACCCAGCCTCGCACGCGAGGCAAGCCGGAATAGTTGGGGTTTTTCCTGCGTAATATTTCCTCTCCCTTGCGGGTCACAAAGTACAGCGCCAAACATCCTATCAGGGAACCGGTTGTGGCGGCAAAGACGTAGAAAGGCATCCGTGAGGGATTCAGGACGGATAAAGAAATCACCCACAGATCCACTACGTTCG
The DNA here is from genome assembly GCA_022567475.1 of Acidobacteriota bacterium. Classification (GTDB taxonomy): domain Bacteria; phylum Acidobacteriota; class Terriglobia; order 2-12-FULL-54-10; family 2-12-FULL-54-10; genus JADFGZ01. The sequence continues at coordinate 2,830 of JADFGZ010000039.1, forward strand.
GCAGGGAAAGGAAGGAGGAATCGAGCACAGCGGCTGTAAAAAGCCCCCAGCCTCCCAGGGGAAGCAGGACCGTCTGTGCCCACTCGCCAAACTTTTTAAGAAAAGACAAATGATCGCCTCAGTGCAGAAAGAGACAGTCGCGGCGCAGGCACCTGCCTCCGCACATCGGCCCGGGGGCCAAGCAAGGAAGGCTGCGGTTCTCCGGGGCGGCACGCGGCCCCCGAAGGGCGCACCCGCCTCCGATGTATACACTCTTCTAATTCGGTTCGAGAGAACGGTCCGAGAGAGCGGTTCGAGAGAGCGGCTAGAAAGAGCGGTTCGAAAAAGGGGAATATTGCGTGCGGCGCGGACCCACTGGCCTCTCCATGCATTGCCGCTCAGAAGGTCCGCGACTCCCGGCCCCTTAGTTGAAACTTTTGATCGCCGTGGCTTCGTCCGAAAAAACTTCAAAAACAGTGAGAAGCTTCGTGATCTGCAAAAGGTCGTGGACCTTCTTGGTCAGATTCACCAGCTTCAGTTGTCCTCCCTGATTGGTGAGGCTGGTGTATCCACTGATCAGTCCCCCGAGCCCGGAACTGTCGATGTAGTTCACATCCGCCAAGTTTAGCAGAATTTTCTTCTGGCCCTTGCCGGCCAAGTCTTGCAGCGCTTCCCGCAGGATGCTGGTCGCTTCACCGAGAGTAATTCGGCCGCTAAGATCTACGATCGTCACGCTATCCACTTGCCGACTGCTTGCTTTTATGCTCACTTTGCTGTGCTCCTGGAGGGCAGTATTTGAAAGATGTTTAATCATTCTGACCTCCATGCCACTGGAAGCCAGCCGATGCATAATAACCTCATCCATGCAGTTTTTCATCAGAAAAACTCCGCGGCCCGACTGGCGCAGGAGATTTTCCGGATTCCGCGGGTCCGGCAAAGAATCGGGGTCGAACCCTTTTCCCTCATCTTGAATAGCGATCACTACCCCGGTATCGTTCAACTCTGCCTCCAGAACTACTTTCTTGCCCGGGTCGCCGCAGTTGCCATGAACCACGGCATTCGCCAGCGACTCTCTGACAGCCAGCCCGATCTCCTCACGCTGCTGCTCGCTGAACCCTCCCGCTTCGGAAAACTGCAGGACGAACGATTCAGCCAAATTTACACTTTCCAGCGTGCTCTCCAGGGTGAGCGCAAGACGCCTGCCTGGAGTCTTCTTCGCCTCATCTCCGGAAATTCGCTGTGCCGACATGATGAACCCGGCCACTAGATTACATGCGCCCTGTAAATTGTCAACAGGAGCGGCCCGCTATCGGTCCGTTTCACCCGTGTCTGCCGTGTCTGCATCGATATATGCGTCGATCACGCGCGCTTGCTCCAAATAGTGAGGCAACGCATACTCGGCCAGGAAACTCTCCAGGATTACGACGGCGCCCCGCCATTCCCCGGCGGGATGAGGCTCGCCCGGCTGGTGCAAGCAAGGGCCGCTGCTTCCCTCCTCCGGACTGCAACGGCTGCTGTGAATCTCAGAAAAATGGTGCAGTCTTTCCCAGGCTTCGTTTCCTGTCGTCCCGCTGATATCGATCTGCAACCGCAGTTTCCGCAAGCCGCCGTTCCTGTCCCTTTCTAAAAAAGCTGCCTCACCGGCAGACCGCTCCTTGGGAGGCCGAGGAAACCAGCCGTGCGTATTTCGCCAAGGCGCCCGACTTGTAACGCGGAGCGGGCGGCTTCCAGCGGGCCAGCCGCTTCTTGATCTCCTTGGCCGGCAAGTCGACGGACAAGACGCGGCGCTCCGCATCCACGGTGACGATGTCACCTTCCTTCAGGGCGGCAATCGGTCCTCCCACCGCCGCCTCCGGCGCCACGTGGCCCGCCATGAGGCCGTGCGTGGCTCCAGAGAAGCGCCCGTCGGTCAGCAGGGCGACTTGATCCCCCAATCCTTCGCCGTACAGAGCCCCGGTTACGGCCAGCATCTCCCGCATTCCGGGCCCGCCCTTGGGCCCCTCATAGCGGATCACCACCACATCGCCGGCCTTGATCTTCCCTTTGAGGATCACCTTCATGGCGGCCTCCTCGCTGTCGAAGACGCGGGCCGGTCCTTTGAGCCGCAGCTTCCCGACACCGGCCGTCTTGACCACAGCGCCTTCCGGCGCAAGATTTCCCTTCAGGACAACCAGTGTTCCGGTAGGCGAGATGGGCGAGGAGAGTGCCCGGATGACTTCTCTGTTGCCGTTCAGCTTCCACCCCCTCAGATTTTCCCGCACCGTTTTCCCGGTGACGGTCAAGGCGTCTCCATACAGCAGCCCCGCCTGCAGAAGCATCTTCATCAGCACAGGCACCCCGCCTGCCTTGTCCAGGTCCGCCATGACGAATCTTCCGCCCGGACGCATGTCGGCAATGTGAGGAGTGCGGCGGCTGATGCGGTCCATATCTTCCAGGGTCAGCCGGACACCGGCTTCCTGGGCGATGGCCAGCAGGTGCAGAACGGCGTTGGTGGAACCGCCGCTGGCTACAACCACCGTGACGGCGTTGTGAAAAGCCTTCGGCGTGAGGATATCGCTCGGACGGATTCCTTTCGCCAGCATGTCGAGCACCGCCTCCCCGGAGCGGAAGCTGGCCTCCTGCCGCCGCTCGTCCACCGCCGGCACCGTCGCCGTTCCCGGCAAGGCCATTCCCATGGCCTCAATGGCCGCGGCCATGGTGTTGGCCGTATAAAGACCGGCGCAAGACCCCGCGCCGGGGCAGGCGCTGTGCTCCAGGCGGCTCAGCTCCTCGAGCGACATTTTTCCCCTTGCGTGCGCCCCGACCGCTTCAAAAACATCCTGGATCGTTACCGGCTTGGAATCGTATTCGCCGGGAAGGATGCTGCCGCCGTAAAGGAATACGCCGGGAATGTTCAGCCGGGCGAGCGCCAGAAGCATCCCCGGCAGGCTTTTGTCGCAACCGGCAATCGTCAGCAACCCGTCGAACTGCTCGGCCAGGGCCATCAGTTCCACCGAGTCGGCAATCACCTCCCGGCTGACCAAGGATGCCTTCATGCCCGCGTGGCCCATGGCGATGGCGTCGCTCACCGCGATGGTGCCGAACTCAAACGGCGTGCCCCCGGCGGCTGTGATTCCCTCCTTGCCCTTCTTCGCCAGGTGGTTCAGATGAAAGTTGCACGGGGTCACCTCATTCCAACTGCTGGCCACGCCCACGTGCGGACGCGCAATCTGCTCGTCGGTTAAACCCATGGCGTGGAACATCGCCCGGTGGGGCGCGCGTTCCGGACCTTCGGTAACCTGCCAGCTCCGGTGCTTCATTTTGCGGTCTGTCTTTATCTTGCGTGCTGTCTTCATCTGGCACCTCAACTTTTTGAACCCTGAATTGGGCGGCCCCGTCTGCGGTTCTCGGGGCTTTCCGCCCTCGCTACTGCTTCCAACGGAATAGGCGGCAGATTCAGGAACCAATTAGTATAACGCAGAACCTCGCGGGCCGGGCTCTCGGGCCGGTCCACAGGCTAACTTGCTGTTGCTAACTGCCGGGCGAGCGCCTGGGGATCGGAGGTGGGCAACTGGCAGGCATAGTTCCGGCAGACGTAGGCAGTGGGCTTGCCGTCGAGCAGTTGCTTGTCGGCGAGCAGCGGGATGCGCGCCATGCGTTCCGGCGCGTCCGGGGCAGAGGGGTCGAGCAGGGCCACGACTTTGTTGGGAACAAATGCGCCGGAAACCGTTCGGAGCAATGCTTGCGTCTTCGGGTCTTGCGATTCGCCTACGATGGCGATCTCCCGGAAGCCGTCGTGCCATGCCTCCAGGCCGCAAAGCAAACGCTCGTGCCCGAACGAGGACTGGGCAGCGCTGGCGCTGAACAGGCTGAGAATCTCCGCGGCCTTGTCGCGAAGATCATTTCGTCCCAGCAGAAGGTGGAGCCGCAGGAGATTGGAGACCATCACGGAGTTGCCCGAGGGAATGGCGTTGTCATTCGCGAGCTTGCTGCGAACGAGCAGCTTTTCGTGATCGTCGGCGGTAAAAAAGAACCCTCCTTGCTCCGGGTCCCAGTAGTGCTCCGTGGCGCTGTCGGTCAGCCGTTCGGCCTCCGCCAGCCAGCGGAGATCGCCGGTCAATTCAAAAAGCCCGGTCAGCCCGTCGATGAAGAAAGCGTAGTCGTCAATATAGGCCGTCAGGTTCGCAACGCCTCCCCGATAAGAGCGCAGGAGCCGCCCGTCCTTTTGCATCCGCGCGAGGACGAACTCAGCGGCACGAACCGCCGCTCTGCGATATTCCGGCTCCTCCAGCACGGCAGCGCCTTTCACCAGGCTGGCGATCATCAAACCGTTCCAGGCCGCGAGGATTTTGTCGTCGAGGCCGGGCCGAACTCTCTTTTCGCGAACTGCGCAGAGCTTCCGCCGGGCGGCGGCGAGCCGTCTCCTTAGCTCCTGCGGATCGATGGAATGCTGCCGGGCCACCGCTTCGAGCGGCTGAAGAATTCGCAAAATATTCTTCGGCCCCGACGGCACGTGCGCGTCGCCGGGATGGTTCCAGTTGCCCTGCCCGGTGACGTCGTAGTAGGAGGCGAACAGGCGCGCCTCCTGTTTCCCCAAAGCCTCTTGCACTTGTTCCAGGGTCCAGATATAAAACTTGCCCTCCATCCCCTCGCTGTCGGCGTCCTCAGTGGAATAGATTCCGCCTTCTTCGCTCTGGAGGTTCGACATCACGTATTCGAAAATGCCCCGGGCCGCTTCCGAAAAGAGTTTCTTTCCGCTCACCAGGTAGCCATCCAGGTAGATGGCGCTCACCAGCGCCTGGTCGTAGAGCATCTTTTCAAAGTGCGGAACCAGCCACTGCGAATCGGTGCTGTAGCGATGGATTCCGCCGCCCAGGTGGTCGTAGATGCCCCCGCTGGCCATCTTCTCCAAAGTGAGCTCCACGGCTTCAAGCATCTGGGGACCGCCGCCGTTGCGGTGCTCCCGCAGCAGCAACTCCATCGACATGCTGGGAGGAAACTTATTGCTTCCGCTGCCGACGCCCCCGTGACGGGGATCGTAGGCCTGGAGCATTTGCCGGGCAGCTTCCGAGATCGCCTTCCGCGAGACCATCTCCCCTTTCGCGGGTTTGTGGAAATTCGCGAGAATCCCGGCGACCTGGGTCGCGTCGTTCACCAAGTCCCCGGCCTTCTCCCGCCAGAGCCCGGCCAGCCGCTCCAGCACGGACATAAATCCAGGCTGCCCGGAGTAGTCCTCGCGGGGGAAATAGGTCCCGGCGAAGAACGGCTTGCCGTCCGGCGTCAGCCAGACGCTCATGGGCCAGCCGCCGTGCCCGCGCGTATACAGCATGGTGGCGTTCATATAAATCTCATCCAGGTCGGGCCGCTCCTCCCGGTCTACTTTGACCGGGACGAAATGCTCGTTCAGGAAGCGCGCCACTTCCTCATCCTCAAAACTTTCGTGCTCCATCACATGGCACCAGTGGCAGGCAGCGTAACCGATGCTCAGAAAAATAGGCTTGTTCTCCTCGGCGGCTAAACGCAGAGCTTCCGGCCCCCAGGGATTCCAGTTCACGGGATTGTGCGCGTGCTGCAGCAGATAGGGGCTGGTCGTGTCGATAAGGCGGTTCGTAAATTTGTGTTCCATAGTGCCTGCTTATAACCTACACCGAATGAGCCTCGTCTCGTAGTGCTCATTCCCGTACACTCGATTGACTTGAATTTTTCGGAAGACTAGTATCTAAGCACAAAAACATTCTGAGGAAATAGCAAACACGATGGACAGCCAAACATTTGTAAAAGAGTTGGAAGCCTCGAACCAGGTGCAGCTCGCGAAGCTGGCCGGGCTGGAACCTTCCGGCGGGGAGGCTCCTGACGTCGAAATCAAACAACTGCTCCAGATCGCCCTCGTCAATGAGATCAACGTCAGCGAGTTGGCGGCGGCCTGGGTGCCCTCCACCCCGGAGATGGACGTCAAAATCGCTCTGGCCCAGCAGGTGGGAGATGAAGCGACCCACTTCAGCTTGGTGGAAAGCCGCATGCACGCGCTGGGAATCTTGACCGACGGTTTCCAGCCGCCGCCGGGCAATCCGCTATTTGCCTACCTGAAGAGCCTGTCCACAGCGGTGGAGAGGGTCGCAGGCGACCTGTTTACATTGGAGTCCATCGCCTATCAAGTGAATGAGCAGTTCATGAAATACTGCGAGCGGCTGGGCGAGAACGACACCGTAAAGCTTTACCAGACCCGGATTCAACCCGACGAATTGCACCACCACCATCTGGGCAAGGCGTTGCTTGAGAAATATGCCGTCACTCCGGAAGCCCAGCAGCAGGCGCGGCAGGCTGCGGCGAAGACTTTGGAGATCGCGTTCGAAACCCGCCTCCTGATGACCCAGAAGCTGGGGACGGCCTGTTTTCCAGGTTGTTAATCTCACACGACGGCTTTCCATGCCCGGCCTTTTATGCCCAATCGGAATTTAGAAGCTCTCTGGAACTATCACAACACCACTAAGCATTCCTACCAGAGTGTCAGAACCAACGCGCACTACCTGGACTGGGCCAACTATCCTTTTCCTTTTAAGATTTATGCGGACCTCGATCCGATTCCCTTGCCGCGCGAGTGGGCGGGTTCGGACGCCGATGCCTTCTCCGTGATCGCCTCACCGGGAACGACCGCAACAGAGGCCGTGCCGGATTTGAAGACGCTGGCTGCGCTCTTGTTCCATTCCGCCGGTGTCACCCGGCACAGGACTTTCCCGGGAGGAGACCTCTACTTTCGCGCGGCGGCCTGCACGGGCGCCCTCTACGAGGTGGAGCTGTATCTGGTCTGCGGCCGCCTTCGGGAACTCGGCGCGGGCGTCTATCACTTCAATCCCGGCGACTTTGCTCTTCGGAAGCTGCGGGACGGTGACTACCGCAGCATCCTCGCAACCGCCGCCGGAAACGATGAGTCCATCGCCAGCGCGCCGGTGACGATTGTTTGCACGGGGATTTACTGGCGCAACGCATGGAAATACCAGGCGCGGACCTACCGCCATTTCTTCTGGGACAACGGAACCATGCTGGCCAATCTTCTGGCGATGGCTGCTGCCTTGCGGATTCCGTCCCGTATCGTAATGGGTTTTGTGGACACAGAAGTCAACCGGCTTCTGGACCTCGACACCAACCGCGAGGTGGCGATCTCGCTGATAGCGCTGGGAACAAGTTCCACGCCGCTGCCGGAGGCGCCGGCCCACATCGCCCCGCTGGCTCTGAAGACGAACGCGCCATCCAAACAAGAGATCGACTACCCGCTGATGCGAAGCGTCCATGCGGCGACCTCGCTCGAAAGCACGGAAGAAGTGAAGGCCTGGCGGGGCCAAACTCCTGCGGTGCGGCCCGCCGCATCGGGTGCGCGGACAGTGCTTCTGGAGCCGCTCCCAGACGAGCGGCTGCCCCACCCAAACATCGAGCAGGTGATCCTGCGCCGGGGCTCCACGCGGCAGTTTGCCCGCCTGCCGATCCGCTTCGATCAGCTTTCCACGCTGCTGACCCGGGCAACGCGCGGGATTCCCGCAGATTTTCTGGGCCCGGCAGGAACTAGGCTCAACGACCTGTACCTGATCGCGAATGCGGTGGAGGGCCTTCCGGCTGGGGCTTACTTCTTGCACCGGGACGCATGGAAGCTGGAGCTTCTGAAAGAGGGCGATTTCCGGGAGCAGGCGGGCCGCCTGGGATTGGAGCAGCAGTTGCCGGCCGATGCCAGCGTCGCTGTTTTCTTCCTGGCCGATTTGAAACCCATACTGGAGCGGTTCGGAAACCGGGGATACCGCGCGGCGCAGATCGAGGCCGGCATCCTGGGAGGAAAACTCTATCTCGCCGCCTACGCGCAGAAGCTGGGAGCAACGGGCCTGACTTTTTTTGATGACGAGGTGACGGAATTTTTCTCGCCGCACGCCTCCGGCAAAAGCGCCATCTTTCTGACGGCTATCGGCGTCTCGGCCAGAAACCCGCTCCGGCAGGTCAGCCCCTGAAAGCGGCAACGAAAGGCAAAAACTGAAGGCGGCAACCTCCCGCAATCACACGGACGACCGGCCCGGCAACTTCCTCGCACAATAGGAAACCGGATTTCAATGGACAGCCCACTGACAACCCATTGACAACGTAGTTGCGGCTGGATTAGGGTGTTGTTAAATCGCTTGGCGGGGGAAAGAATCCAGGCGCGGAGCGCCCGGTTGGATTTGCACCCGGCTGCTGCGAGATATCCGTTAGGAGGCTCGGGGGAGTTTATGGCGAAGAAGCTGGTGCTTGCCTCCTTGCTGGTCATGTTCTTCCTAACCCTCTCGCTGGGGAACCAACGCCAACGACAACGCGGCTATTCTCTTCCCGAGGCGCCGAAAGGCACGGAATTTATCTTTGCGCGCATTTGGTTTTCCAGCGGCCGCGGCTTTAGAAACTTCAGCATTCGAGCCGGCTGGGCCCACGATTATCCGGACGCCGAGGAGCACATCCTGCAAATCGCCAACGAGGCCACCGGGATCAACTTGCACAAGATGTCCTACGTCATTGTGCGGCTGGACAACGAGGATTTGTTCCGTTACCCCTTCTCGTACATGAGCGAGGTCGGCGGGATGAACATGTCCGAGCGCGAGGTGGAGGTCCTGCGCGAGTATCTGAACCGGGGCGGGTTTGTCATGGTGGACGATTTCGACAGCCAGTACTCTCTGGACTGGTTCGCCTCTCAGATGAAGATGGTTTTTCCAGGACGTGATTTTGTAGAGCTGACCGTGGAGCACCCCATATTCCACACTTTCTATGAGATACCCACGTTGGATGTCCAGGCTCCTTTTCAGTACAGGGCAGGCCCTCCCAAATTTTACGGGTATTTCGACGACAACGGGCGGCTCTGCATGATTATCAACCACAACAACGACATCGGCGACTTCTGGGAGTGGATCGATCAGCCGGGTTATCCGCTGGAACCTTCTACCGTAGCCCTCCGGTTCGGTATCAATTACTTCATCTATTCGCTCACACACTAGACTTTTATTCACTCATACACCAACCTCTGCCAGCACCGCGCCGCCCCGCGTTACCTGCCGCAACCGCCGACAAAGCCAAAAGTCCGCGATAGGATGATAGATGCTCGTGTACCTTGCAGGGCAAGCGACGCTCCCGGAAAAAGGGGCTTGGCGGAAAGAGCAGGTCCCGGTAATATTTAATGACAATGATAACGATAAGGAAAATGGCGGGCATGAAGAAGAAAAGGGCGGGGATCGTGCGTTTTCGGTTTGCGCCTCTTTGGTTTGCGCTTCTTGGGTTCGCTCTTCTGCGGATTGCGCGTCTTTGGATGGTACAGATGCGGATTGTACGGATGCGAACGGTTACTATGCGGATGCTGATATTTGTTTGCCTGTGTTTTTTCCTGCTGGGGGCGGCGAGCCTCCCCGCCGGGAAGCTGCCGGGCGATCACTGGGAGCTGCTGACCGTGGCCTATCCTCCCGACCGCGACATTTCGGTCGTGCTCGGCGGCGCGGAAAAAACTTTGACCACGAAGGGAATCTGCAAGGTGAAATGGCAGAATGGGTCCGCGTCCATAGAGATCAAAGTGGAAAACCTGCCCGCTGCCAGCGAGATTGACTGGGCTGGCCGGCGATATGTCCTTTGGGCGATCGACTCGGAGAAACGCAGCGTAAATCTAGGTCCCGTTCCCTTGAACAAGAAAAACGCGAAATGGAAGGTGCAGGCTCCCTTTCGGGTGTTCGGACTGCTGGTGACTGCTGAACAGAATCCCAGCGCGGAGGCCCCCAGCGGAGCCGTCGTGATGGAAAGCCTCCTGCCCACGGACCCGCGCCTGGTGCTTCCCGTCTTCCGCGTGGATGTCGCCCTTGTTCCCGCCCAAAGTTAGGCCTGCCGCCCATTGATTTGCCGTCCCCCTTGAACCGATGCCTCGATCAACTTCGCAGCCGCTTGGTCCGTCCACCAAGTAACGGCGCCTTGCATTGGCTGCACTGCCGCTGCCGGGCAACGCTTCCAATCGTCAGATGCATCCGTCTTGCCAGCAAGCGCCTGACGCAGCGCGCCGGACTTTTCAGCCCCGGCGACCAGGAAATAAACCTGCGCAGCATGGTTGAGCACGGGCAGGGTGAGCGTCAGCCGCTGCACCGGCTCCACCGGCGCCCGGGAAGCCGCCACCCAGCGCTCTTGCTCATCGAGAGCCTGCGAATTCGGGAACAGAGAAGCCGTGTGCCCATCCGGCCCCATGCCCAGCAGCACAAGATCGAAGCGCGGCCAGGCAGCAGGAAAATGGTTCCGCAGAAGACGTTCGTAGGCTGCCGCCGCCTTTTCCGCTTCGGGGAATTCGGTGGGCATCGGGTGCAGGTTTTCCTTCGGGACCGGCACATGGCCGAGCAATGTCTCGCGGGCCATGCGATAGTTGCTGCGCGGGTCCGACGGAGGAACGTAGCGCTCATCCCCCCAGAAGAGGTGAAGCTGCGCCCACGGAATCTGGTCACGATACTCCGACGCCAGCAACTGGTACAAAACACCCGGCGTGCTGCCGCCTGCCAGGACGAGAGAAAAAGAGGCTTGCGCTGTGAGGGTGGTTTTGATCCGGTCAGCCAGGTTGCGAGCTGCTGCCTGGCTGAGCGCTTTCACGTCCGGGAAAATGTGCAGGCCGCGGGGGCCGGAGTCTGCCTTGGAGTTGACATCGGTTATCCCTGGAGATTTTCTGGGGGATTTCATAGCGGAAACCATTCATGGCCGTCCTTCTCAAGCAGACCATCTGCCGCAGGCGGCCCCCAGGTTCCCGCTTCGTAGGCATGCGGCTGTGGGGACGCTTCCAGAAATGGACGATACAGTCCCCAGGCAGCTTCCACCTCATCGGAGCGCACAAACAAAGTCTGGTCGCCCACCAGGATATCCCGCAACAGGGTTACATAGGCATCCGGGAGCTTGGCAAACACGTCCCCGTAGTGGAAATCCAGCGAATGCCTTTCCAGCGTGATCGTCTGGCCGGGGGCCTTCACCTCAAAGTAGAGATCAAACCCCTCCTCGGGCTGGATGGTGATGACCAGGACGTTCGAGTGGATCAGGTAGGAATCGGTCGGCTGGAAGATCGATACCGGAGGACAGCGGAAGGTGACGACGATTTGAGTCAGCCGGCGAGGCATGCGTTTCCCGGTGCGCAGATAGAAGGGAACCCCTTGCCAGCGCCAGTTTGAGACGCTGAGCTTCAGAGCCGCAAAGGTGGGGACCGGGGTGTCGGGCGCCACACGGGATTCCTGCCGGTAACCGGGCACATGCTTGCCAGCGACCTTCCCCTGGGTGTACTGGCCAAACACGGCATCCTCCGGACCTAAGGGAAGGACCGAATTCAGCACCTTCACCTTCTCGTTGCGGATGGCGTCGGCCTGGAAGGTTCCTGGAACCTCCATGGCGACCAGCGTCAGCAATTGGGTGAGGTGGTTCTGCACCATGTCGCGCAAAACGCCGGACTGTTCGTAGTACCCGCCCCGGTCCTCAATCCCCAGCTCCTCTGCCACGGTGATCTGGACGTTCTCGACGCGGTCCCGGTTCCAAAGAGTCTCAAAGATGGGATTGGCGAACCGGAAAACCAGCAGGTTTTGCACCGTCTCCTTTCCCAAATAGTGGTCAATCCGGTAGACCTGCGGTTCGGTGAAGCGCTCATGGACCAGGCGGTTCAGTTCCTGCGCCGAGGAGAGATCGTGGCCGAATGGTTTTTCGATGATCAGCCGCGTCCAGCCGGCGCTGTGGTGCAACCCGGCCTCTCCGAATCCATGGACGATGGACGGCAAGGCGGCGGGAGGCAGGGCCAGGTAAAACACGCGGTTGCCGGGCAGGTTGTGTTTCTGCTCCAACTCCGCGATGCGCGCCGCCAAAGTCCGGTACTCTTCCGGCCCGCCCTTGCCGATGGTCTGGTAGTACAGGCACTGGTCGCACCAGTTGCCCGCCGTATCCCGCGCCGGGAAACCGGCCTTTCCGAGCGCTTCGCGCGCCAGGGTTCTGAAACTGGCGTCGTTCAGTTCCGCATTCCGGGCGCAGCCCAGGATCAGGCTTTGCTCATGGAACAACCCTTGGGTGGCGAGACGGTAGAGCGCCGGGAGGAGCTTGCGGTGCATGAGGTCGCCCGTCCCCCCCAGCACGACGAAAATGTGAGGTTCCGCATTGGTTTCAGACATAACTACTCTTTCTCCTTCCGCTTGACCCCGTGGCCGCCGAACTGATCTCGCATCACGGCCAGGAGCCGGTCGGCGTAAGAGTTTTGGTCGCGGGAGCGCAGGCGCGCCAGCAACGACAAGGTGATCACCGGCGCAGGAACGTTCTGGTCAATCGCCTCCGCCACCGTCCACCGCCCCTCGCCCGAATCGGCCACGTAGGGTTTGATGCCATCGAGACCCGGATTTTCCGACAACGCTTCGGCGGTGAGGTCCAGGAGCCAGGAACGAACCACGCTGCCGTGGCGCCATATCTCGGCGATGTGGTGGAGGTCCAGATTGAATTGCGCCTTGCTCTGCATCAGGGCAAACCCCTCTGCGTAGGCTTGCATCATGCCGTACTCAATGCCGTTGTGTATCATCTTGGTGAAATGACCCGCGCCGCTTGGCCCCACGTGTCCCCAGCCCTTGTCCGGAGCGGGGGCCAGCGTTTCAAAGATCGGGCGGAGCCGCTCGAGGAATTCCTTCTCGCCTCCAATCATCAAGCTGTAGCCTTCGGCCAGTCCCCAGACGCCGCCGCTGGTTCCCACATCAACGAAACCGAGCCCCTGCTTTTTTAGCTCCGTGGCGTGGCGCATGCTCTCCTTGTAGTTGGAGTTTCCGCCGTCCACGATCACATCGCCCGCGCTCAGGTGGGGCACAAGCGCCTGGATGGTTTGGTCCACAGGATCGCCCGCCGGGACCATCATCCACACGGCGCGCGGGGAGGCAAGCTGTTGGGCGAGCTTCTGCAGCGAATCGGCTCCAGCCGCGCCTTTTTTTTCTACACGGCGAACCGCAGCCGCGTCCCGGTCATGGCCCGCCACGCGGTGCCCGCCACGCAAAAGCCGCTCCGCCATGTTGGCGCCCATGCGCCCCAGCCCGATCATGCCCAACTCCATGCTGCTCTCCTTTTCCTGTGCTCTCTGCACATATCGGCACGGCAACCCATGCGTCAATAATCAATTGACTGGGATTTTCACATAGTTCGTGTATTTCCGACAGATATAAGATGCCCGGACCAGATTGTTGATTGCAGAGTTTCAGTCCATGCAGCCGCAAACCAGCTGCCCGGAAGGAGTAAAATAAGGAGTAAAATAGAGATAGAGAGGTTGGAGCGGAGAAAGAACCGATGGCAACCTTGCGGGACATTGTCGATGAAAGGGTTCGCGAGGGAGAGCTTTACGAAAAGCTGGACCGCAACCGCGTGCGTTGTTTTGCCTGCGGGCATTGCTGCCCGATCCCGGAGGGCCAGCCCGGAGTCTGCAAGGTGCGAACCAACCGGGGCGGGACCCTCTACGTCCCCTGGGGCTATGTCGGCGGCGTGCAATCGGACCCTATCGAAAAAAAGCCCTTCTTCCATGCCTATCCCGGAGCGCTGGCCTACAGCTTTGGAATGCTCGGCTGCGACCTGCACTGCGCTTATTGCCAAAACTGGGTCACCTCGCAGGCGCTGCGCGATCCAGCCGCCGTGGCTTCCCTGATCGAAACCACGCCGGAAAAACTGGTCCGGGAGGCGCTCCGGCAGGGAGCCAAAGCAGTCGTCAGCACATACAACGAGCCGCTGATTACCAGTGAATGGTCCCGGGCCGTTTTCCAAGAGGCGCGGGCGGCGGGGTTGGCGACCGCGTTTGTCTCCAACGGAAACGGCACCCCGCAGGTGCTGGAATATTTGCAGCCGTGGGTGGATCTGTACAAGGTGGACCTCAAGAGCTTTGACGAAGGCCACTACCACAAGCTCGGCGGACGGTTGCAGCCCATCCTGGAGACGATCCGCCGCCTGCACCAGATGGGTATCTGGGTTGAGATCGTCACCCTGGTGGTTCCGGGCTTTAACGACTCGGACGACGAACTGAAGCGGATGGCGGAATTCCTGGCGAGCGTTTCTCCCGACATTCCCTGGCACGTAACGGCGTTTCACAAGGATTACAAAATGACCGATCCAGAGAACACCCCCCCGGAAACGTTGCTGCGGGCCGCTCGAATCGGACGGAAAGCGGGCCTGCGTTTTGTTTACGTGGGAAATCTGCCCGCGCAGGCGGGCGATTGGGAAAATACCCGCTGCCCGGATTGCCAAGCGCTGTTGATTGAGCGGCACGGGTATCGCATTCAGAGCTACCATATATCCTCCTCAGGCTCTTGCCCCTCCTGCGGCAAAAAGATTCCTGGGCGGTGGGACACCTCCTTCGCGGGACAGATCACTTTTTCACCACTCCATTCGCGAAGGTCCCGAGCCGCCGGCTTGTCCCATATCCAGGAACCAACCAGCCGGTAACTTCGCAAGCGGGTCTGAAACGGCGAAGCCATCCAGCGTCACAGAACACTGCTTTTCGCTAACTGACTTTCGCCGATATCTGCTCTGAGTCGGGTGTACTATGGGAAAAAGGGGAGATGCTCCATGACCCGAAAATCGACCGTGCTCGGAGTGCTCATCCTGGCCGCCATCGGCGTCGCCCTGGTTTATTCGGGGTGGAAGATGCGCAGCCCCGCCGCAGCCGAGTTCTGCGAATACTCCGGCAGGCCGGTCCATTCGCTGACCAGAACCATCGGGGAGGTGAACGGGAAAAGAAGAGTTTTCTGCTGCCTGACCTGCGCGTTCACCGAACAGACACAGACCGGCAACCCGGTGAGAATTCTGGAACTCGCCGATTTTGAAACCGGCGCCCCCATACCGCCCGAAGATGCCTATGTAGTCGAGGGCGGAAACCTGAATTTCTGTCTCCGGCAGCCGATGGTGAGGGACCAGAGCAAGCAAGCCAGCCCCATGGGGTTCGACCGATGTTCGCCGAGCGTCTTCGCTTTTGCCCGCCAGGAAGCGGCCGAGATGTTCCTCGCTGAGCACGGAGGGCGTCTGATGCGCTTTGAAGAGATGGCGGCCTCTCACGGCCACTAAGAAAATCCCGCGTTCTCCCTGCCGGCTTCCCGGCGCTTCTCTGCTGATTTTTGCCGCTGATGCCACGGGGGCTGTATTGCGCCATTACATACACTGTTACATGGCCTGTTACATCGACTGCTACATGGGAAGATGAGCCGACTCCAGATCGTAGAGCCTCAATTTCAGCCTCCGGTAGTAAGCTCCGTCGAGCGGCTCTTTTAACGCGAACCGGAAGACCCGTGTGCGGCTGAACTCGCGGCGATTGTCCTCATAAACGTGGATCTGGAGCCGGTACCTGTCGGCAGACCAGACGGAGCGCACATCCCGCGCGAGGCTCCATTCGCGCGCGTCTTTTTGTCTTCCTTGTCCGCAGTCACGTAGGCGATGGCGTCTTCCGTGAATCGAAGCGTCCCTTCACATCCGCCGAAGGTGTGCAGATGCTTGACTGCAACCTCATACTCGACTGCCTCCAGTCTCGGAATGACGCGATTGGCTGCCGGTTTGTCGAGCCGGGAGCGGATCGTCTGAAACAGCGCGTCGGTCAACTCCCCCTCGGTAATGGTGAAATGGAACTGCCGGTCGCGGCCCAGCTTCCATCGCTGGTCCTCGTAGGTGAGGATGGTAAATTCCCGGCTGCTGATGCGGTCAAAAAACTGAATGTCCGGATAGTTCCATGTGCGGCTTTCTGGTTCCTTCTCCGCACGGTAAACAATGGCCTGCTCGGTGATCTCGATCTGTCCGCCCCCGTCCGGCCAGAGTCTTTTCTTGAGGACCACCGGGAAGGTCTGTGCCGCGAGCGCTTCTGCGAACAACAACAGGCAAATGACGCACCTCATGCGATCTCCTTGTGATGCTGGAAGCCTCGGAACGGCCCGCCCTGGGGCAGCGTTCTGGCTTTCCAGATGTAGTAGATGACGGGGTAGAGGGCCAGCACCACGATCCCCGATGTAATCACCCCGCCGACCATCGGCGCCGCGATTCGCTTCATCACGTCGGCTCCCGCCCCGTGGCTCCACATAATGGGGAGCAAGCCGGCCAGGATTACGGTGATGGTCATGACCTTCGGACGGACCCGCTTGACGGCGCCGTGGTAGATGGCGTCGGCGAGATCATTCCGGTCGCGCAAGAGCCCTCGCTGCTTGAAATCCTCATAGGCCAGGTTGAGATAGAGCAGCATCACGACGCCGGTCTCCGCGCTGAGACCGGCCAGCGCAATGACGCCCACCCAGACCGCAATGCTCAGATTGTAATCGAGCAGGTACAGGAGCCAGACCGCTCCGATCAGAGAAGCCGGGACAGTCAAAAACACAATGGCTGTTTCGACGAGCGACTTCGTGTTCAGGTAGAGGATCACGAAGATGATGAGGAGGGTCAGCGGGATGACGTACATCAGCCGCTGTTTGGCGCGCTGCATGTACTCGTACTGGCCGCTCCAGCCGATGATGTAGCCATCCGGGAGTTGCACATTTTCCGCCACCACCTTTTTGGCGTTCTCCACGTAGGTCCCGATATCGACGTTGCGGATGTCAACATAGACCCAGGCGTTGGGTTTGGCATTTTCGCTTTTGATGCCGGGCGGCCCCACCGTAAACTTCAGCTCCGCGAGCTGTCCCAAAGGGATTTGCTGTCCGGCGGGAGTGGGCACCAGCACCGCTTGGAGCTTCTCCACGTTGTCGCGCAGCTCCCGGCCGTAGCGTAAATTGACCGGGAAGCGCTCCAAACCCTCGACCGTGGTGGTGATGTTCATTCCTCCGACGGCGGTCTGGATGACGTCC
>JADFGZ010000040.1 GCA_022567475.1 Acidobacteriota bacterium
AAGAGGTGTTGGGGGTGCAAGCCGCTCGCTGTTGTCAAACGTGTAGCGAGCAAAAATCGAGTGGCTCTGTGAAAAACTATGGTCGACTCGGGCCATAAAATATTCTTGATTCGTCTTTTGCGATCCCGCAAAATTGTGCTCGCCCGTCCCGTCTCCAAAATCCAGTGTGGGGCCGTTCGGGTCCGGGTAGAAATTCAGCCACGTTTGTGTCCGCGGATGCACCGAGATGCACACCTCGTCGTTTCCCTCTATGCCAAACTCCGGCAAACACCCTGTCTTAGCCCGCGCCGTGGGAACATCGATGACTGTGCTCTCAGCGAGCCGATCCCGCAGCACCTCGACGGCTCCAAAGAAAAAGGTTTTATCCTGAATAATCGGCCCGCCCACCGTACCGCCAAACTGGTTCCGCTTGAACGGCGGCTTATCGCCAGAGCCTCTGGCATTGGATTCCCATCTGACCGCATCCAGTCTGTCGTTGCGGAGGAACTCAAATGCCGTTCCATGCAGTGTGTTGGTCCCAGACTTGGTGACGACCGTTAACACTCCTCCGGCGGATTTCCCATCCTCGGCGCTATAGCTATTCGTCAGCAAGCGGAACTCCCGAATCGCGTCCACTCCCAACTGGCGGCCCCCAATTCCCCCCGGCGCCGCTGTGCGCGAGTCCTTGATATCGGTCCCATCCAGCAAGTAAGCGTTCATGCCCGGTCGCGCCCCCGAGATCGAAATCTTTGCTCCGCCGTCGAAAGCATCGCCCCCGGTGATGGAAGACTCGTCCACCCGGGCATTGTGAGTCCCGGTCTGCAACAGCATGACGTCCGTGAAGCTCCGCCCGCTCAGCGGCAGTGACCGCAAAGTTTCTTCAGTCGCAATGCCTGAGATCGTCGCGTTGGTGGTCTCCACCAGCGGCGCTTCCCCGGTGACCTCCACTCTTTCTGCCACCTGTCCTACCTGCAACGTGAAATTCACTACCGCGTTTCGTCCTACGGTCAGCTCAATCCCGCTTCGGACCGCTGTCTGAAAGCCCGCCAATGAGCCCTGAACCTCATACAGGCCCACTCTCAGGTTCGGAGCCCGATACCGGCCTTGCCCGTCCGTTGATAGCGTCCGGCTGATCCCCGTCTCCACATTGCTCACCGTGATCGAGGCCCCGGGCACCACGCCCCCCGTGCTATCTTGGGGAATTATATACATGACTTCCCTGAACACTGTGATAGACTTGCCATTATGAGTTATCCACCGCAGCCAGAATTACGGCAACCAGAACCAGAACAGCAACCTGAGAGTGTTCCCTTAAGGGAGGATCGCTCCGAGAGGCAGCTACCTCAGGAGTAAACCTCGGCCCCCACTAAAGCCCCCTGATCCAAAGCCGATTGACAAAAATGCCTAAACGCCGCCCTTCAATACGGCGTTCGCTAGAGCCGCAAAAAGTAACGTTGCGCTGATCCCGAGCATGAATCTCGAAGATTTTATCCTTGCGGTTTTACGTTTACTGATTGCTTCGTGTAAACTGACCACATTGTGCATTGTTAAAACGTGATAGCGGCGAAGCTGTTCTGGATCGTTCAGGTAAGCTTTATCCACCCATTCGTTATCGCTGAACCAATCGAATCTCGTAGGCGAAAAAGACCATATTGCGAACATCCCAGCCATCAGCGCGGCGAAGGCGGCTGCAAATACTATCCCCATTGCCCACTTATCGATTGTCGGCTTCCAAATTGCAGAGGTGGCAACTAGGAGCGCAAGAATAGTTCCCGAATATCCAGCAAGCATTGTCGCCTTCGAGTCTATATGGTGAACCCGTTCAACGCATTCCTGTACGAGCATTTTCCCGAAATCGTATAGTTCTTTGGTGGTTTCTTCTGACTCGTAGGAAGTTAGGCGTTCACTCATTTCCTTTGCAGGCAAATCACTCATTTGAGCACACTCCTATTATTCGATTTCTTGCGCTTTCGACCCTTCCTGGTTTTTGATTTTGGTCGGTAAGACAACACCACATCGGCAATCCTGTTGAGGATTTCCGGGGCCTCTTTCATGCCGTCAACTCCTTATAGGTAATGCGCTGACCGAAACAAGCCCCAACCAGACTGTCAAGCCGTTGCAAGGTGTGCCGCTTTACGTCGCCGTCATTCAACCGGAAAGTAAACTCGTTTACATAGCGGGCAAGGTGCTTATCGCTGGCGTGATGGTAAACCCCATGTAATCCACGCTTCAGGACGGCCCACACACTCTCGATGCTGTTGACGGTGACGCCCCGACGGGAATACTCCTTAGCTCCGTGATTGATCGATTCGTGACCGTAAACCTCGTCGATTCCTTGGTAGCCGGAAAGCTCGTCAGTATGAATCATCGAACCAGCTTCGATGTTTTCATGGATGGCTTTGAACAGACTGTCCATGTCTACTGAGGCAACAGGCATGGCCTTCGTGCGCCCTCCGCGCTGACGCATTCCGATTACGGCGGTTTTTCCTACAGGGCCGCGACCAATATGGGATTTCTTCTTTTCGTGCTTGTTGCTTTCTTTTCCGCCGATGTAGGTTTCGTCCATCTCTACAATGCCGCGCAGCATGGTCAAGTCGTTGCCGCAAGCCTCACGGAGCCGATGCAAAACGAACCATGCCGACTTTTGTGTGATGCCAATCTCCTTAGCGAGTTGCATCGAAGAAATCCCCTTACGAGCCGTCATCAATAGGTACATCGCATAAAGCCACTTATGCAGGGGAATATGGGACCGCCCGAATATCGTCTTGGTGCGGACGGTGAATGTTTCCATGCAGGCGAGGCAGCGATAATAGCCGCCAGCCTTTGGCGTGATACGCTTACTCTCTTGGCAGATCGGGCAAACCGGACCGTCTGGCCAGCGGCGATCTTCCAGATAGAGACGGGCGGACTCCGCGTCCGGGAAAATCTCGAATAGCTTAAAGGTGCTGATTGTAGAGCGGCTCATATTTAATTACCTCCCATTCATAGGCCCATTATACAAGCATTTCGTGAGGAAGTCAAGTATATAATTCCCAAACATTACCACTCGCACTATTCGAGCTAGGTTGGGAAGACCGGGTTATCGTTTGCCGCAACCCTCAATGTCTTCGCGGCTACCTGTATCGGCTAGAAGATGTGGTCCTTGGATGAGCCGGGACCAAGACAGAACCTCCCGCCAGTATTCGCAAATGTCTGGAACGAAGGGGTGTCGCCTGTGCGCGATCTTGGCTGCCTTCCAGGTGGTGGTGTTCCTGATTGCGGTGGAAGGGCTCAGTTGAAGGCAAGTGGGTGTACACTCATTGCCGCCGGAGGGTCAAAAAACTAGTTCCGGTTAAGAAGGTCTCTGCAGAATTGGGGCTTCCGGAACCGAGACGACTGCCTGGAGATACTCCGAAGTGACCTGCTCTTCATTCAATCCTAGGTAGCGAGCGTACTGCCGCACATAGCTTTTGTTAAAAATTCCGCCTGGGAGTAGATCAAACCGTTCCGCTTCGATTGCTTTGAGCATGCGAACACCGATCTTGGTATATTCAGAAATGTCTTCGAGCGAGATACCTCTTGCCTCCCGTTCTGTTGCCAAGTTTTTACCAAAGGAACCCATGTTTTCTCTACTCTACTCTACTCTTACTCTATCAAGTTGCCACCTTGCCTTCTTTAGAGCCGTCGCCTCATGGGAGCAATTCCATAGCCATAACTGATGCCATCCCAACTTACTGAAAGCATAGCCAGTTAATGGGCAGAGACTTGCCCCCAGCCGAGCAATAAGAGAACCACTTTTCTGTTTTGTGACAAAATTGAGGAAGTCCCTTCAAGTTAAAAAGATACACAGAAATCCAGCAACACACAATTAGGACACCCCTGAATTGCAGGACCTTGTCTCCCGCCGGGAACCTGGAAGGGCTCCCAGGCAGGGAAGTGAAACTTGTGTTCAAAATCGTGTTCAATTAGCAGCGGATGCCCGGCGATTCCCGCTGAATCCCGCGTTGTTCCGCCAAAAGGATCAACGGTTTAGTGGCCGGTTTCTCTTTGTAAGGCAGGTGCTCTAACCAACTGAGCTAACCGCCCGATCTTTGTTTTCATCATTCTACAGGGTGGCTCCAAAAAACTGTGGTTCCTAATGGTTCAAAACGATCTGGGATTTTATTACACACTCCCCTTTGGCCTTGGCCAGAACAACTCGTCCAATGCCTCCACCGCAGCCTTCTGGCTATCCGGCATCACCTACATGTATGTCCCAGCCGTCAGAACCGGCGAAGCGTGCCGAAGCTGCGCCTGAGCGTCCTTCACCGTACCACATTCCTGAATCACCGCCGCCCGGAGGGCCGCAGCGTCCAGGAGGACTATGAGGCCGCAGGGCGGTTGCGGCTTGGATTGGCTTTCACAACCCTGCAGCATCCAGGAAACGGATCTAGTACCTGCGGCCAAACGCTTTCACGGGAAACGGAATCTTTTTCCTCTTCATGATTTCGCTTGAACTCGCATATTCCAGGACTTGAATGGCCTGCCGATAAACGGGCGCCCTGCCCTGCCGCGCACCGTAGCCCAACGGGTTTTCACCGGGACCTCCCGGGTGACCGACGACGATGCGTCCCACCATTCCGAAGACCTCTTGATACCGGCTGCAGTAGTCGTAGGTGCCTTCCTGTTCAAAGCGCCACTCGAAACTCGTGTTTTCTTCATCGCCCAGAATCCCAGAGGAAAACGGCGCCGCTTCTTCCGGAATTCTCAGCTCGCGGTTATCGTAGTCCGGGTGATACGCGGTGACCGTAGGCCCCCAATGAACATTTCGCCAGCGGACCGTCTGCCCCGGCTCCAGATAAACGCCCATAGGTTCGAAATACCACAATCCAAAGGGTTCGTTCCGTGCTATTTGGATCTCTACCACCGAAGCCGGCTGCTGCCAAGCCATGGCCCGGCAGCCGAATCCGAGGCTGACTATCCCCGCCTTCACAAAGAAATCACGCCGGTTGAATTGATTCTGGTCCATGTTGCAAATCCCTCTTTTCTCGTCTCTCCATTCTGATCTCTCTTATGCCGACCTCTGAACTGGCCATTCTTGTGGGAACAGAACTATTGCCCGTCAACCGTGAAACAGTACATGGAGTACTTCGGTTGCCGGCTGGACGGAAACGGCCCGCCGTTGCTGGCAAAGAGCGCGCCATTGGCGATGGCGATGCCGCTCCGGTTCCCGGATGGAAGCCGATACTCCCAAAGCTTGTCGCCCGTATCCGTATCCAGACCTGACAGCATGCCGTCCATGAGGCCCTGATAGAAGACGCCATTGGCGACGGCCACCGGAGCATGCGTGATCGCCGGGTTGTGGACCCACCACTCAATATCGCCCGTATACGCATTTAACCCCGCGGTGACAGAACTGGATGGCCGGGGGCTGCCGACCTGGATCGCATCGGAAACAACAAACACCCGGTTATAGGCGACCGCCGTGCTGCTCATAATGGGGCCTCCGTCATCGGAGTGATTGGTCAGCATGACCTTCCAATATCGCTCCCCCGTGTAGCGGTCCACCGTGTAAAAGCCCGCCTTGTTGCCGGCTCCGACACATCGCCGCACTGCGCCTGCTCTGGAGGGGTGAGACCTCGAGGGGTGCACCGCATCAAACAGCATCGGATGGCAGCCAAAGTCGAGGTTGAAGGGAACATTCCCAGCTCGGGCCTGGTGATACCAAACAAGCTCGCCCGTATCGATGTCGTTGGCGATCAGGCTTTCTGTGTAAAGCATCGGACCCGGCGGCATGAACGATTTGGCATTGCCGGTGGCGTTGTAAACGATGCCATGTTCCTCATCAATGGCGGGCGAGGTCCAGACCGACCCACCCCCATTCTTTGCATTCGGCACGGTGAAAAAGCTCCAGCGAACCACCCCCGTCGCCGCATCCAGGCAGGCTATCCGCGCATGCCCGGACGATGTGCCGATGTACACCCTCCCCCGGAATACAACGGGAGAACAGGTGACTTGAGACTGGTTTGCAACTGGGTCCTCATCCATCAGGGTCCGCCAAATCTCTTTGCCCGTCGCCGCGTCCAGGCAATGCACGTTGGTTTTCCCTGTCCCGAAGTAGAGACGGCCATCGGCATATTCGGGAGAGGAGCGAAGAAACCGGCGCTCGGTGGGCAATGGCTCATCCACCCGGCTCTTCCATTTGAGAGCCCCGGTACGGGAATCCAGCGCGAAGAAGTCGCCCGCCCAGGTCCCAAAATACAAGGTGTCACCGACGACCGCCGGGGTGGTCTGGCTGGGTGCGCCCGCATCGAATTCCCACTTTACCTTTAACCGTCCCACATTGTCTTTTCCCAACTGCTTCTCGCGAGAGTTAAACCGGGTATTGTGCAAGTCATATCCGAAGCGAGGCCAGTCGGAACGGCCGGGCTGGGGCAATTCCGCCGACTGCGCCCTGCCTACAGACACAAACGGTCCCAATGCCGCCAAAGTGGCGCCGGCTGCAACCTCCTCCACAAATTTCCGCCGCGAGATGTCAATTTGATTATTCTGACCCATGAAACTCACCATCCCTATCCAGTAAAATCAGAGTTTTTTTCGGACTCGGTTCATCCACCGCTGGCAATTCTCTTGAAGGCGACGAAAAAGGTTTGGTGGAAAATACATATTCCTCGGACTGCTGGAGGTTCAACGGTTCGGCCCCCTCACTCCGAACGCCTGGAACGGGCCGGACGGGCTGCGCTGGCTCCACCTGTGTAGCTTACTCGCCAAATTATATTCCCCACGTCGTCGGCTACCAACAGAGACCTGTCAGGTAGCACTGCAACTCCTGCCGGCTGGCCATAAACTTCAGCGGCTTTCTCATTATTGGCAATGAATCCTGTAAGGAATTCCTGTTCAGGCCCTTTTGGCTGCCCGTTCTCAAATGGCAGGAAACCTACCTTGAAATCCACAAACTTGTGGCGGTTGGTCGAACCATGTAGCCGATGAAGACGCCGCCAAGACGGGCACCTGGGAATTGGGCACGTTTTAACCCCGCCTGATTGCAAAGAACGGGAAAAGATTACACGAGGTGAGAGGGTAAAGCAATTGGCTTGGGCAGGCCCTATAGGTGACGGTCAGGCATTGATAAGTGGGTCAGCCGGTCGGCGAGTTTGGCCGTGCGATTTCAGCAAAAAACAGTTGGGGATGGGTTTTTAGGAGCCGGAGAGGACCGCTCGGAAGCTCCGGAGAGAAAACCTGCGCTGAAAGGGCTCAGGTGGAAGCAGATGGGTATATACTCGCACCAGCGTAGGGCCAAAAAACTAATTCCGGGCTATAGGAAAGCTTTGCAGAGGATGTGCATATGAAGCGAAGAATGGTTCAAACAACGATTGCTGGTTTTGGAATCATGCTGGCGCTGTTCGGAGGAGAATGGGTCGTCCAGCGGACGATGGCGCAGTCCTCCTCTGGGAGCGCAAACCGGGGAACTGTTACCAACGATTTGCAGCGCTCCCAAGCCCTCTTCAATCTCAAAACGGCTGCCTCCAGCGGTCCTCAGAGAGCGGAAGAAATTTACTACATCAAGTGCTGGCTCTGCCACAATCGCCGCACCATTGAGGCGGGAACTCCCGCTCCTCCTCTCCAGGAGCTTTACAAGCGTCCCAGACTCGTCAACGGCAAGCCGGTCAACGATGAAACCGTGGCCGAGATGATCCGGAATGGGAGCGCAAAAATGCCGGCCTACCGGTACAGCTTGAACGATGCAGACATGGCAGACCTGCTGAGCTACCTCCGGGAGGGTAAGTGCTGCTTTCGGGCGGAAGAACCTCCGCGCAATCCCTGGTACCGCTATTAGGGCCAGGGCGGCCGGTTAATTTTCCAGGAGGCTCTATGAAGAAAACGCAAATGCGGCGTTGGGTATGGGTTGGGGTGGCCGGGTTCTGCCTGGCCGTTTTCTTGGGGACGATGCAGGAGACTGCCGAGGCTCAGAGCGGCCATAGGCTGCTGGGAGGCCCCCGGGGCGCCGTGCGCTCCGCAGTCGGAGAGCCGCTCGAAGGAATCATGGTGCAGTTGATCTCTCAGGAGACTGCTATTCGGACCACGGTCTATTCCAACAAGGCCGGGCAGTATGAGTTTCCGAAATTGGCGGACGGTTCCTATACGCTCCGGATCGCCCGGCCGATGGAGCACAAGCCCTATCAGAGGAACTCGCTTTCGATCAATGGGGCAACAACCATAGAGGACATTGTTCTGGAGCGGGTGTCGGATACCGAGTTTCTGCCGCCCACGCCGGAAATTGCAGCCCAGCTTACCGGCGTGGATTGGCTCCTGAACCTGCCCGGCACGGGCCAGGAAAAAAGAATCTTTGGCCATGGGTGCGGGAGCACCTGCCATTCCTACCAGCAGGTTTTCCGGAACCGCTATGACGAAAAAAGCTGGCGTTTGATCGTCAACCGAATGATGCATTATTCGGGCTCACCGTTGATCAATCCCAGGGGAGGCCCGGTCGGCCGCATCAGTCTGGAAGATGAGGAACGGTTGGTCCAGTGGCTGGGAAGAGTCCGGGGCCCGGATTCCAAGGACGCTCCCTTTCATGTCCTTCCCGGACCTAGGGGGCTAGCGACACGTGTGATCATCACGGAATATGAATTGCCCCGCGTTCTGCTCGCCCCGCATGACGTCCACGGAGACTCGAAAGGCGGAATCTGGTATACGGCCCACCGGAGTCCGTATATCGGACGGTTGGATCCAGAGACGGGGAAAGTGGAGGAGTACCGCGTCCCTGCCTTCCAGGATGCGCTGCCCGGCACGCATCGGGTCTGGGTGGATGAGAATGATATCGTCTGGGTCTCGGAAAACTGGGCGCACAACCTGACGCGATTTGATCCCGAGACAAAACAGTTCCGGCAATTTCACTTTGATGAGGCCGGCCTGCTGAATAGCCCGGGGTTCAGTAATTTCGCGATGGATCGGGAAGGTTTCGTATGGGAGACTCTGAATAGCTTTGTGGTGAAGATCAGCAAGCGAACCGGTGAAATCGTGAAGAGATGGCCGATCCCAAAGGTGAGAAGCACCTACGATAATATGGTCACTCCGGATGGCCACTATTGGGTCGGGGGAACCAGCGGATCAAATCTGCTGGCCGTGGTGGACAGTCACACCGACCAGGTATGGGAATTGGAAACGCGAAGCCTCCAATCGCGGCCTGCGCGGGGCGGCTTTGATCCGAACGGTATCGCATGGTTCGGGGGCCGGGGAGGAACGATCCTGAGGCTCGATCCCAAGACGCGGGACGTTACCGAGTATGCGCCGCCCATTCCCTATGTGACTTTTTACGAGGCCATGCCGGATCAGCGTGGGGAAATCTGGGCCGGGGCACAACACGGAGGACGGTTTATGCGATTTAATCCCAGCACGGGCCGTTGGATCCAGTACGTCCTGCCGGAACCGTATTCCCACAATCGACGGACCTGGATTGACAATTCTACCGATCCGGTCACAGTTTGGTATGTCGATAACAATGGGTATATCGTGCGCATCCAGCCCTTGGAATAGTGCGGCGCGAGGAACAGAAGAACAAATTCCATTGAGGGAGAATCCCGGGGATATTCTTTTACTGCGCTCGATGGGAACGAATGCCCTTCAGTCGAGAGCACTTCATAACCATTTGTGCTGATTCCACTTTCTGCTGAAGACCTTTCGTGTGGTCTGAATCTCAAGGGCAGGACACGGTTCCGGAAAGCGTTTGAAAAGCGGGGAGAAGGGGCAACCTTTTAAAAGAAATAGCAGTGGGCGGTCGCCGTGCAAAGAAGGAACTTTTGGTCGAGCAGGTTGCCGCCAGGCGAAACAAGCAGGAAAGGGAGGAAGGGGATGAATAAATTTTTGTGCGGATTGCTCGGCGTTTGTGCCTTGAGCGTGACTTATGCGTTTCTCGCAGGCGATGCAGAATTACTGGGGCAGCAAGTCCGAACTGTCCAAGAGACCTTTCGGCTGAAACAACACCCCGTGAAGTTCGACAAGGAGTTGGGAGCGGCCACGGCGCGGATTGGCGAAGGACGTCTGCAACAAATCGATGCAACCCTGGTAGAGATTCCGCCCGGCGGAAAACTTTCCGCGCATCGGCATTTGGCGGAAGAGATGATCTACATCGTTTCGGGCCAAGGCTATACGCTGATGTGGAACCGCTCGGAAGGAAAGAAGGAACGATACGAATGGGCAGAAGGGGATTTGCTGTCGCCCTCCCTGAATGCCTGGCATCAGCACTTCAACGGATCCTCGGACACCCCCGCTCGCTACCTGTCGATGACCACCTCCCCTCTAACCGAAAACATTTTTAAGAATAGCTCCTTCCTTTCCTCGACGGATTTCAGCTTTGCGGAGCGCTGGGAAAAGTCGGTGGGACAGAAACCGGAGTATGTGGGGAATGCAACGACTGGTTCGCAGACGGTGCAAATGAACGTGGGGCATCTGCTGCCGAATCTAAGGAACCGGAAAATGAAAGATCGCGGCATCGGCATGTCGGGAATCACCATCCTTCCGGAAGGGGATATGGCTGGGAATCAACTGTTGGAAATGGAAGTGCGGGAATATACCAGCGGAGATGCTGTGGGGCATTACCATCGACACCTCTGGGAGGTTGTCTACTATGTCTTAAAAGGGGAAGGATATTCCGTACTGCAGCGCGAAGGCGAACCCGAAAGGAGGATAGAGTGGAGCGAAGGTGATTTGTTTATCGTCGAAGCCAATGAATATCACGACCATCGCCCTCGTGGGGGCGCCGGCGCCAGCCGTCTGCAAGTAAAAGCCTCCGGGTACTTTCGCCGTGTTGGGATTGATAAGTATTTAATGGAAAACAAACCGGGTTGGGATTGATAATTGATAAGTGACAACTATTGACCCCGCATCTCCATTTTGAAAGCGCAGCGGCAACCTTCTGCCAGCCTCCAACGTCAATATTGATGCGGGTTCCAGCATCCTTGCACGCTTGCGGGACGGTTTTCCCGTTCGCCATCTGCACTGCAATCTGCCGCAATACCGTTACAATCTGCTCCGGTCTGTGCTTCTGGATGGACAGGACCAGCCTTCCTCCCTTTATCGATTCTCTCTCTCTTCGGCTGGTGCACGAAATCGGTCGGGTCACTTGACAAGCCGCCGACGTTGGCATTTAATTGAACGCTTGGATTCTTTATAATAATGAAATCTGCCGTCCGAAGGACCGCGATGAAAGGCAGCCCGAAGCATCGGGTTGTTTCGGTCTCTATGGTATCCGAGCGTACGAAATAGGCGCCTGCAAGCTGAAGGCGCTGCTCTTGCTGCTCAAAAGGAAACGAGAACTGGTATTGCAAATCGTGCTGCTCGGTTGCGAACCAACCGTTAGAAAGGCCGCTGCGTGAGGAACGAAGAAGTCTCCTTCTACAGTGAGGGAGCCAAGATTAAGGGAATTCTTCGGTTGCCCGATGACCCGGGATCCGGTCCCAGACCAGGAATCGTACAAGGCCCTGGTTGGCTGGGTCTAAAGGACTCCAAACTGTATGAGCGCTATCATCGCAAATTCACCGAAGCCGGCTATGTCGTGCTGGTATTTGATTACCGGGGTTTCGGCGACAGTGAAGGGGATCGGAGCCTGATCTTGCCTCAGCTTCAGGCGGAGGACATCCGCAACGCGATCACTTATCTCCAAACGCGCCCGGAGGCGGACCCGCAACGGATCGGCCTCTTCGGCTCGGGTGGCACCGGCGGTGCGAACCCGATCTACGTGGCTGCCGTTGACCGCCGGGTGAAGTGCGTGGTGAGCAACTACGCGTTCGCCACCGGGCGCGAGTGGCTGCGCAGTATGCGCCGCGAGCACGAGTGGCTGGAGTTTTTACGGCGGCTAGAAGAAGACCGTACGCGGCGGGTTCTGGAAGGCCACGGGGAGATGGTTGACCCCCGGGAAGGGCTGATGGTAGCGACCCCAGAGCGCAAGCAGACAAACATAAAGAAAGATGTGGAGCACCTCATCCCTGAGCGGGTCTCGCTTCGCTCCGGCGAGGCATTGCTGGAGTTCAACACAGAGGATTACGTGTCCCGGATCTCACCCCGCGCGATCTTATTCATAGCCACCGAGAACGACGCGGTAACGCCGGAAGACCAAGCCTTCCGCCTCTATGAGAAGGCGGGCCAGCCGAAGAAGCTGATCCTGCAGAAAGAAACTTCGCACTACAAAGCGTACGGGGATTATTTCGATCAGGTCACACCGCAGATCATTGAATGGTATGACCGATACCTGAAGTACGAGCGAGTCGAGGTCTGGGAGCAGGCATAGAAGAGGTCTTTCGTAGACGGCCCAGGGAAGCCAATCCCAGCACGCCAGGGCTGAGCCATCCGACGAATGGCGTCGAGCACCGAAATGGGGATCGGAGGATTCCGGGAAGGTTTGCCTTTTTGTTGAAGAAGAAAGCTGTCGCGGTGCAGATCGGCGTTCGAAAAGGTCCCACACTACAAGTAGGCGAGCGATGCTCGTAAATCTTAGCCAGACCGTGACTCTCGCGGCGACGCAGGAAGAGGCCTGGAGTCTGCTGCGTGACACGAAGCGATTGGCAGGCTTGATGCCCGGCGTCGAGAATATTGCCTCGGATCGCGAGGACCCCGGCGGGGCCGACGGCGACGCCCTACAGGAAAAGCTCACGGTGCGCGTGGTCGAACGGGTAGGCCCCTTCCGCCTCAGCCTAAACCTCGAGGTAAGGATCGTCCAGGCTGTGGAACCTTCTCTGATTCAGGCCGAACTGAAAGGCGCCGACAGCAACGGGCAAAACCGGTTGTCAGGCACGCTCCGTGCAGAGTTGAAAAAGATTGAGCCAGCCGGAACTTCATTGAGTATGAACGCCTCTGTTGAGGTGATGGGCAGACTGGCGGCACTGGGCGCGGGGCCGATCCGGAGGCGGGCAAACGAACAATTCGCCAAATTTGCCGACCGCCTGCAGCGCGAGTTTCCTCCGGATGGAGAGGGGTCAAAGCCGTGAAGCTTGCCTTTGTTTTGAACGGAAAGCCGGTGGAGCTCGACATCGAACCCCAGGAAACCCTGGCTGAGGTTCTCCGAAACCGCTGCCACCTGACAGGGCTGAAAATTTCCTGCGAAGTGCAGGTCTGCGGTTCTTGTACGACGCTCGTCGACGACCTGCCCGTGAGCGCGTGCACCTACCTTGCTTACGAGGCGCGAGGACGGCGGGTAACAACGATCGAGGGGCTCAGTGAGGGCCAACCGCTTCACCCCATACAGCAGGCATTCCTCGATGAGTTCGCCTTCCAGTGCGGGTTCTGCACGCCAGGAATGATTCTGATGGCCAAGGCGCTGCTCCTTGAAAACCCCAACCCGACTGACTTCGATCTTGTGGCTTACACGGACGGCAACCTGTGCCGTTGCACAGGCTATCGTCCGATTCTCAAAGCAATCCGTCGGGCTGCCAGTCTGATGCGGGAGCCAGAGGCGGCGCGTCCATGAGCCGAAAAAAGCCCGGAGAGTTCCAAGTCGTCAATCATTCCGTGGCCCGCGAGGACGGTGTGGCCAAGGTCACGGGACGCGCCGTTTATGCGAGCGACATCCGGCTGGAAGGCATGGCTTACGCCAAGCTCTTGCGGAGTCCTTTCGCTCACGCGCGCATTCTCTCTATCGACGCGAGCGAAGCGCTGCGGCAGCCCGGCGTGATCGCTGTTTTGCACGGAAACAACTTGCAAGGGATCGACCCGTACTACGGGCACGCCGTAAAAGACCATCCTCTGCTGGCTATCGGCAAGGTTCGCTTTCTCGGAGAACCGGTAGCCGCCGTTGTCGCCGAGGACGAGCGCAGCGCTTACGAGGCGCTCGAGTCGGTCCGGGTGGAGTATGAAGAGTTGCCTGGGGTGCTGGAGGTAGACGCGGCGCTCGCCGATGGCGCACCGCTGGTCCACGAAACTTCCTACGCGGGAGGGTCCTTCCGAGGTTTCGACGATCCGGGCAGCATGAAAGCGAGCAACATCTGCCAGGAGGTCCACTTGGAGTGGGGCGATGTTGCCGCGGCGTTTGCGCAGGCCGCTCAGGTGGTCGAGGGCGTGTACTACTTCCCGATGGCCTATGCCTACGCCATGGAAGCATACGTCTCGATTGCGGACTACAACGATAGCGGACTGACGGTCTATTCCTCGGCGCAGCATCCGTTTATCGTGAGGCATGATCTGGCCGGAGTCTTCGGATTGTTCCTGAACCGCGTCCGGGTGGTAGTGCCCTTCGTCGGCGGCGGCTACGGAAGCAAGTCCTACACCAAGATCGAGCCGCTGACGGCGGCGTGCTCGTGGAAAGCAAAACGGCCGGTCAAGCTGCAACTGAGCGTGGCGGAAGCAATGCTCACCACGCGTAACGACGATGCGCGCGTACGCATCCGCACTGCCGTGGATCGCGAAGGGCGGCTCGTTGCCCGGGAGGCGACCATCCATCTCAACACGGGGGCTTACGCGGAGAATAGCCCGTTGGTCGCGCGGAAGGCCGCCAACCGCATCGTGGGACCCTACCGGATTCCGAACGTGAAGGTGGACTGCTGCGCGATTTACACCAACACTGTTCCGGCCAGCTCCTTCCGGGGATTCGGCGCGACGCAAGTTACGTTTCCCGGGGAATCGCAGATGGACGAGTTGGCCGAGAAACTGAGCTGCCATCCGGTCGAATTTCGGCGGAAGAACCTGGCCGCGCGTGGCGAGTCAATTCATCCCGGTTTGCGCCCCCTCGATGCCGACTTGGCTGGGGATATTGCAATGGTCGTGCAAGCTCTCGAGACGGACAAGCCGTTGTCTAAGGGCCACGGCCGAGCGGTGGCTTGTTCGGCGAGCGATGCAGGTTCCGATCCCGTCACGTCGACCATTGTGCATGTCTACGCTGATGGTTCGGTCTCTGTGATGACCGGCAGCACGGAGCTCGGCCAGGGGAGCCACACGGTGCTGCGGCAGATTGCGGCCGAGGAGATGGGCGTGGAGCTCCAGAAAGTTCGGGTGATCGGGCCCGATACAGCCGTCACGCCTTTTGAGCGATCGACCGGTGCGAGCCGCACCACCACGCTGATGGGACGTGCCGTGCTGGAGGCTTGCCAGGAAGCGATTGTGCAGTTGCGGGATATGGCTGCCGAAATCCTCAAAACTGCGCCCGAGAACCTCATCCTCGAGCGCAGTGGCGTTGCGTTTCAAGACCGGCGTCTCAGCTGGCAGGATGTGCTGCGAACTTTTTTTGGGCTGTCCGATTGCAGCATCATCGGCCGGGCCTACCTGAGGAAGGTCGGTGACCTCGCCTTGCTCCCGGTGTTTTGGGAGATCGGCTGCACGGGGGTCGAAATTGCCGTGGATGCAGAAACCGGCCGGATCTGCCTGGAGCGGCTGGTGACGGTTGGCGACGTGGGGCTGGCGATCCATCCCGCGATGGTCGAGGGGCAGGATCTGGGCGCGGCCACCATGGGACTGGGCATCGGGCTTTATGAAGAACTGCTCTATGAAGGCCAGCAGCTTCTGAACGGAAATCTGCTTGATTATCGCGTGCCTCGCTTTTCGGACCTTGCCCCGAAGATCGATCTGCTGCTAGTCCAGAACCAGGATGGCAGGGGACCGTATGGGGCCAAAGGAGGCGGAGAAGGGTCGCTGAATCCGATCCCCGCCTGCCTAGCCAACGCCCTGTATCAGGCGACGGGCGTGCGGCTGCGGCGATTGCCGCTTACTCCGGAGCGCGTGTGGCGCGCTTTGAGAGAACAAAGGAACAAGGGGGACAACGTTGGCCATTGAACTTCTCCTCAAAGGAGGCACGGTCGTCACCGAGGGCGGTGTCGTACAGGCCGATGTGGGAATCGACAGAGAAAAGATCGTCGCCCTCACGGCCCCCGGTGAAACTATCCCGGCAAAGCGTGTGGTGGACATCGGAGGTCTGCATCTGTTGCCCGGGCTGATTGACATGCACTCGCATCACCGCGAGCCCGGCTACACCCACAAAGAGGATCTGATCACCGCGACGGCATGTTGCGCCGCGGGAGGTGTCACGGTGACGGTGGGGATGCCGAACGTCAGCCCCTCGCCGACAACCGCCGAAATCCTCAGGGATATGTTCGCCCTCTATGATCAGAAAGCGATTGTGGATTACAACGTCAATCCGGCCGGCACGGTGCTCGAAGAAATTCCGCGCATGGCGGCCATGGGGATTCTTGCATATAAGGTCTTCATGGTGGTGGATACCGGCCGGTCGTATCCGCACATGCCCGGCATCGGCGTCCATGACCACGGCAAGTTGCTGGCGATCTTCCAGGAAGTCCAAAAGACGGGGCTGCCGATCATGATCCACCCGCACGATCAAGCGCTCATGGATCAGATCGAGCAGGGCTACTGGGCCGAAGGCAAGCGCGATTTCCGCGCCTACGCGCAGGCTTACGCGGCGCATGACGGCGTCATCTGGGACGTTGCCGTCGGAGTCCTCTTGCGGTTGCAGCAGGCCGCGGATGTGCGGCTGCACCTCCTGCACCTCCAAACGGTCGGCTGCGTCGAAATGCTGCGGGCGGCGAAAGCGCAGGGGCGTCCCGTTTCGGCTGAGGTGAACCCCTGGGCGTTGTGGCTCGGCAATGACTGGAGCAATATCGAGCGCCTGGGCTCTTACGCGCTTTCCTACTATGTCGCCCCGCACCACTCCGAAGCGATTTGGAAGGCGCTCCTCGACGGCACCGCTGACATTATCGCCACGGATCACGCGCCGCACTTGAAAGAAGAGAAAGAGCCGGGCTGGACCGACGGATGGAAAGCCCATACGGGCACCCCTTCCGCGCAGCGCTATCTCTCTCTGCTGCTGACTGACGTTTCCGCAGGGCGGATTTCGCTGGAGCGCGCTGTCGAGATCGTGTCGCTCCAGCCAGCGAAGTTGTTTGGCCTATATCCCCGCAAAGGCGCCATTCGAGTGGGAGCCGATGCCGACCTCGTGGCAGTGGACCTGGACAGGGAGCATGTCATCACGAACGAAGAGGTCCTCAGCAAGTGCGGCTGGACCCCTTATGCCGGGCGGAAAGTGCGCGGCGTCCCGGTACATACGCTGGTGAGAGGCCAGTTTGTTTTCGAGAATGGGAGCGTGGTCGGCCGGCCGGGTTACGGGCGGCTTGCCAGCCCGGTCAATGCGAAATCGCACGAAAGGAAGTAGAGAGTCATGGCCACAGAATACGGTTTGCTTTTGCCGCACTTCGGCGCAGAAGCCAGCAGAGACAAGATCATCGAGGGAGCCCAACGAGCCGAGCAGTTGGGTTTTGATTCGGTTTGGGTGCGGGATCACCTGGTGTTTCATCCCCACGGGATGGAGGGAACGGATAATACCCATATCGATGCTTTTGTGGTGTTGACCGCGGTGGGCACAGCGACAACCAAGATCAAGCTGGGCACCGGCTCTCTGATTCCGCATCGGCACCCGCTGCTGCTCGCGCTGCTGCTCAACTCCCTGGCTTACATGGTGGGCGACCGGCTGGTGCTGAGCCTGGGGCTGGGAACCTTCCAGCAAGAATTTGATGCTCTGGGCATCGGCGAATGGCCGCGCGACGAGCTGGTTCGCGAGCAGGTGGCCATTCTGCGGAAAGTCTGCAACGAAGATCACGTATCGTGGGAGGGGAAGTTTTATCGCTTTCAAGACATGAGCTTCAAGCCGAAATATCCCTCGAAGCTGGAAATCTGGTACGCCGGAGCCACCCCTGTCTCGATCCGCCGCGCACTGGAGTATTGCGATGGGTGGCTGCCGGGCCGGATCACTCTGGCTACCTACCGCAAGCGCGTAGAAAAACTGCGCAGCGATGCCGCCGCGCAGGGCAGGCCAAGGCTGCACGAAGGCTGCATCCCGATTACGACCATCGACGATGACCGCAAGACGGCGCTGCAAAAGGTAAACCTCGATGGCTTGCTCGCGAACGCCAACAAGCAAAAGTTCTGGGTGAAGCCGGCCTCGGGTTCCTTTACCCAGGCGGAAGATCTGGAGGGTTCCTTCATTGCCGGCAGTCCGGACGACGTCGTGCATGAGGTGAAGAAGTACCTCGAGATCGGGATTGATCACATTGTTTTCGATTTGCGGTTTCGCTTTGACGATTGGGACCGTTCCATCGAGCTTCTGGGCACGGAGGTCCTGCCGCGCCTGCGGAAGCTCCCGATTGCAACTGGGGCAGTCAAATGATGCTTCTGCGGCGCTTCGAGATCCATCAGCCCACCAGCGTCGCTGAGGCCGTCCAAATGCTGGCTCATTTCGGTGAGGATGCGTCTTTCTATGCGGGCGGGACCGAACTCCTGCTGGCAATGAAGCACGATGTGCTGCGCTACAAGCACCTGATCGACGTGAAGGTTGTTTCCGGGCTCGACTCAATTGAACTGCGCGATGGGATCCTTCGGATCGGCGCGACAGCAACACACCGCAGCGTTGAGCGGTCCCCCTTGATTCGAAGCCACCTGCCGGTCTTTGTCGATATGGAGCAACGTGTGGCAAACGTTCGCGTCCGAAACACCGGCACCCTGGGCGGCAACCTCTGCTTCGCCGACCCGCACTCGGACCCAGCCACCTTGCTTCTGGCATTGGGCGCGAGTGTAGTTGCCGAAGGCCCTCGAGGACGGCGGGAGATTCCCATGGAAGACTTTATTACCGATGCTTACGAAACTTCCTTGGGCACGGACGAGGTGTTGACTGGCATCCAGGTTCCGGCCGCGACCCCGCAGCAGCGGGCGGCTTACGTGAAGTTCCAGGTTCACGAGAGGCCTATGCTGGGGTTGGCGCTGGTGCTGGAGACATCTGACAACGGAGAAAGCTTCCGCGACGCGCGCGTGGCAGTCGGCTGCGTGAGTCCCCGCGCCCTGCGCTCAGCGGAGGCGGAAAGCTTGCTAACGGGTTCTCGTTCCGCTGTCGAGGGGAATTTGCTCCGCGCGGCTGATGCGCTCGCGGATTCGGCCGAATTGATGGACGACCCGGAAGGCTCGGCCGAATACAAACGAAATCTGATCCAGACGTTCTTACGACGGGCGTTCCAGAAGGCTGTGGGGCAGCCGTAGCGTCATCCCGAACAGCGGAGTGCAGACAAAAACGTGCGCCGCTGGCCGCTGGCTTAATTCCAATACCCACCGAGACGGAGGCTTTCCATCCCGTGAGCACACAACCCGATTTTGCAAAACACATCCATGCGGAAGAGCTCGCAGAGCTTGCGCTGAAACTGGCTAACACCTTCAGCCCTGCCGGGCATGAGCAGGCAATGGCTGAGGTTGTACAGGGCTGGTTTGAGCAGAACAAGATTCCCGCCTACAAGCAGCCCATCCTGGCTGACCGCGCGAACGTCATTGCCACGCTGAAAGGCTCGGGAGGCGGAGCGAGCCTGATCCTCAACTCCCACATGGACACCGAGGTCTCCGGGCCGGACTACGATGGGGGGATGGCACAACCCGACCTGAACAAACTCGGCGCTTACCGCGAAGGCGACAGGCTCTTCGGCCACACGGTGCTGAACGACCGCGGATTGATGGCCACCACCATGATGGCGCTCAAAGCCCTGCGGGATTCGGGGG
>JADFGZ010000290.1 GCA_022567475.1 Acidobacteriota bacterium
GGGCCCTACATCGGCACCGGCAGTTACGACATTACGCGCGATCCGGACACCGACTCAATTAACTTGGGAACCTACCGGAACATGTCGATGGACAAAAAGACCGTCGGCTTCTACATCTCTCCCGGCAAGCACGGCCGCATCCATCGGGACAAATGGTGGAAAAGAGGTGAAGCTCTTCCCGCCCTCATTGTGATAGGGGGAGACCCGCTGCTGCTGGTGGCTGCCTGCACCGAGCTGCCGTTTGGCGTCAGCGAGTACGATTGGGTGGGCGGCTTGCGCGGGGAAGCATACCCGGTCATCAAGGGCAGAGTCACCGGCTTGCCCATCCCGGCAGATGCCGAGATCGTGTTTGAAGGTTACGTGGCAGAGAACAACAAGCGGGATGAAGGGCCCTTCGGCGAGTGGACCGGATACTACGCCAGCGGTGAACGGGAAGAGCCCGTGCTGGACATCAAAGCGGTGTATTACCGGAACAATCCGATTGTGACGGGCTTCCCGCCGCAGCGGCCTCCGGATGAGCAGCAACGGTTCCGCGCCATTCAGCGGTCCGCGCTGCTGCATCAGGAGATGGAGAAGGCCAGCGTTCCCGGCATCACGGGGGTCTGGTGCCACGAAGCAGGAGGCGCGCGGATGCTGGTGGCTGTATCGATCGAGCAGAAGTATCCGGGCCACTCGCGCCAGGCGGGACACGTTGCCGCCATGTGCCACGTGGGGGCTTACGCCGGCCGGTATGTGATCGTGGTGGACGATGACATCGACGTGACCAATCTGGAAGAGGTGATGTGGGCCATGTCCACACGGTCTGATCCGGAGACTTCCATTGACATCATCAAGCGGGCCTGGAGCACTCTGCTCGATCCGCGCATCAGCCCGGCCGACAAGAAGGCCGGCAAGCTGATGAATTCCCGCGCCATCATCGACGCCACCCGCCCCTGGGAGTGGCGCAACGAATTCCCCGTCGTCAACATGCCCAGCCCCGAGTGGCGGCGGCGGTCAGAGGAAAAATGGGGATTCGTGGTCGAGAGGCCCGGCAAGAAGAAGTAAGACAACCCACAGTTTCAGCGGGCGGTCTGTGAACGGCGGTAGCGACAGTCTGTCCACTCGCCCTGGGTTCTTTCCGCCCAGGGTTCTTTCCAAGGATGGCCTGCCACGGTGTCAAGCTGTGCGGGGGTGGTCGAGGCAAACGACCATCCCAAATCGCCTGTCATTCCCCTGTCATTCCATTGTTCCATTGTTGTCGTCTCGCGCGCCGCTCAGCGTTGCGACGAGTAATTTCAGGACAGCGTCCTCCAACGCAGATCCCCGAGTGAGGCGGCAACCTCGTGAGAGCAGGAAACTCACCTGCAACCCAAGCAAACATACGCTGAACAGTAGCCCTGCTATCAGTCCATTTCGTAACGCTAACATGCAGTCAGCCTCACCCCTTTAGCTTTATCTGTAAGGTCCGCAGATATGGTCTGCCGCCACCGCTCCGGACACGGTTCCATTGTTCGCATTGCCTGACAAGTCCGCTTCTGGAGAAGCAGTACCCCAGAGTGGGTAATCTATATGCCTGGCAGTTAAAGCTACATGTCCACAGGAGGCCAGGGCTCCGACTTCTGCGGCCGACAAAGCCCGTTTCCAAATGCGGAAATTCGCTATGGTCGTGTCAAGAAATAGATCGTCCGTCCCCCTCAGGTTCCTTGCTCCGATGCGAATAGTGCGAGTAATAGTGACTGTGCTGGTACTCAAGCTATTCACAAGATAGGTAAGAGTTTGGCTTGAGCCGTCGACATAATATGTGGTAGTGTCGCCAGACCTCACAAGGGCGTGATGATGCGAGCTGCCGTCATATACTGCGGCATTGAGGAATTCCGCCGTGTCATGCTCCCCCCCGCTGACGCGTACATTAAATTTAGTCTTATCTGCGGCTGCAAGGTCATCCTTGTCCAGATTAGTTAATATCTGCAAAAGCCCAGCTGTACCGGTTTCAACGACTCCGATAAATGCTTTTTGGCCCGAAGTAGTTGTCTTTGCCCAAAACTCCAACGTGAAATCGTCCAGGTCGAAGGCGCTGGAGGGAGCAATCTTGTCATCCACCCCATCGAAGAGGCGGGCGCTCCATCCAGAAGTAAATGAGAATAGGAAACACAGGAAGATGAGAGTCAGTTTTCTCATAGTGTCAGATCAATCCTTAGAGCTACGTCGATCAGCAGCAAATTAGTGCCGGTCAAATCGTCGTCAGCATGATTCCCGTCGCGGAAGATTTTTATCCAGAGGATATCGTCCGCGACGGGCTGGTTCGTCAATGTCTGGACCTTCTCTTCCCGCTCATAAGCCACTGTTGGCATTAGCAAGGTGAAAGCGGTCTCATCCACGAAGGCTGCGTCAAAGCTCTCTGTGTCCGCAATTGCCGCCGTGCTTACCTGGAGCCGCACGTCTTTGCTGGCCGTGGTGTTGTTGGCAGCCAGCGACAGGACG
The DNA here is from genome assembly GCA_022567475.1 of Acidobacteriota bacterium. GTDB lineage: Bacteria > Acidobacteriota > Terriglobia > 2-12-FULL-54-10 > 2-12-FULL-54-10 > JADFGZ01. The sequence continues at coordinate 2,461 of JADFGZ010000290.1, forward strand.
ATGGCTGCCGCTGGAGTCGCTCCCAAGTTGTTCGGCACCCTCACATGGCAGAAGATCGCGCCGTCCGGGTCGTCGGTGGCGTCGCTGCGAAACTGCCAGACGTTTGCTTGGACGGGAGCGAAATTGACCGCCTGGACAAATGTTTCTCCGGGGTCCGTCACCGTGTCGGGGGTGTCGCAGATCGCCTGAATCAGATGAGTCTTTTCCGAGTCGCCGCTGCTGGAAATCGTGCAATCGGTCCGGGTCGCTCCGGCGTTGTCCACGCAGGAAACTCCCGCGCCGATGAAGTTCAGCTGGGCGCGCTTGGTTAGCCCGCTGGCTTCGTCCAGGATTTCGTCATACCCCACGCCGTCCGAAGCTCCTGAAACCAGCCTCCACTCCGCCGCCGTGTCGCAATCTCCCGCCGTCGGCTCGCAGACATAGAGAGTGTCGGCATCCTGCTCATAGCAGGGTTCCCCATCCTTGCCGTCGGTGAGCCCGGCGCAGTCGGTGGCGTGGACCCGGAGCTTCAGATCGTTGTCATCGCCATCGATGTCTTTGTTGGTGAGCGTGGCCGTCGCCGAGGGCCATTCGGAATCCCGCGTGATGGAGGCGGCGATATTTCCATCCGGAAGCAGGCCGGTCAACGCGTCGCCGTCGGCAAGATCAAGGGCGCCCCAGCCGTAAGCGCTGGCTCCCGTGACGCGCAGGACTTGCCCGACAGTCGAGGAATCTGTAATGGCTGTGAAAGCGGAAGTCCCATTCCCTTGCAGCAATCCGGTCAGCGTCGTCGCGCCACTACCGCCGCGTGGAACCAACAGCGTTCCCGTCGTGTCACTGATCGCACGGTTGGTGATCTGGGTGATATTGGTGAGCGTGATCGTGTCGGGAATCTGGGCGTCGGTCAGCGAGGTCCAGGTGGCGTCGGTGCCGTCGCTCCCCAGGACCGTGTTCGCGGCGCCGATCACCAGCTCCTGCCACTTTGGGGTAGCTGTCTGTCCTACAATGACGCTCCCGCGAGAGACCGCCGCCGCCGTGCTGTCGGTATGGGTTGCGCTCAGGATGTCGTGCGCCGATCCGCCCCCGGTCTGGTCCGTCCCGCAGGAGAACCGCGCCGTGGTTGCATCCCACAAGAGCTTCGAGGTTCCCGCCGTGTCGCAGTCCACCAGCCCGCCGCCGGAGAGGGCGGCTCCGGAAGCCGCCAGAGCCAACTCGCCCGTCATCGTCCCGCCAGCGAGCGGCAGGTAATTAGAGGCCGTGATCGTGTCGGGAATCTGTGCGTCGGTGGCCGAGCCGCTTAGGTTCGAGAAGGCAGGCTGGGCGCATTCCCCAACACCGGAAGCGTCCACTCCGAGGGCAAAATTGTTCCCGCTGCAATTCCCGCCATTCGCGGCCAGCGCCGTCGCCGTCGCTGCCAGCGTGACCGTGATGGAGTCCGGCACGTCGGCATCTGCAATCGTACCGACGGTCACGGCCCCGCCGAGAGTCGATTGTTTTAAGAACTGGTTCGCGCCGCCTGTCCCGGAGAGGTCCGCTCCCGATCCGCCGCGGCTGAGCGCCAGCAGTCCGGTCCAGCCCAGTGTGTGGGTCGAGGTCGCAGAGGAGATGGTGACGTTGGTGTCGTTGGCGAAGGTCTGCGTCGCCGCCGTCAGTCCGTTCAGGCTGGTGATCCCCGTCCCGCCGCTCGCACACGACCCATACTCCAATGCCGTCCCGCCAGAGTTGACCTTCAAGCACAGATCCGCCGAGCCAAGCGCCGAGAGCCCGGTGCCGCCGTTTGCAATAGGAACTATCCCGGTCAACTGCGTCGCGGCGTTAAAGGTCACCGTGGGGGAGGGAACTATGCTCACTCGAATGGCCGCAATCGTCACCGGCCCGGTCGCCGGGATCACCCACGTTTCCCGGTAGCTTGCCCTGTTGGTCAGGTAATACTGCGCGCGGTAGCTCGTCCCGGCGGGCGTGGCCCCGATGTTCGGAGCCAGGGAGATGCCGACAACTCCGCTTGTGATCGTATAGATGATCGTCCCGCCGTCAATCGTTTCTCCCGAGGCGGCGGTGAACGGGTCCCAGGAGATCAGCAGCCGCCCGGCGGCGTTTGTCCCGTCGGCGTTCTTGAGGGTGTCGGTGATCGTCACCAGCGTTTGGGATTGAGCCACGGAGACACAGAGGCCACAGAGCAACAGAGCATGAATTGCTTTCACCAAGAATCTTTTGTTCATTGTTTCTTCTCCAAAGCTTTCTCTGCGTTCGCCGTGTTGCTGCGGCTAATTTCCTGTACTGTTTTTTCCGCCCAATTCACGTTCCATTCGCCTGGGGGTGTCGCCGACAGTCCATGCGCCTGCAGTATCTCCTTCTCCAAGGCTTGTAACTGCCCGATGATCTCTCCCTGCTGCGCTTGCAGCTGCTGGAACTGCGCCTGCATCAGGCGCATCTGTTTGTCGATGGAGTCGTACCTCAGTTGCAGGTTCTCGCCCTTGAGGGCTTCCACCTCGGTCAGCACCTTGCTGGCGAAACTGGGTGGCTTTTGTTCTTCAGCCCGGATCGGAGATAGGAAGCAGAGGAAACAGAAGAAGCAGAGGAAAAATCCTTTACTTCCTTTGACTTCTTTGCCTCCTCTGCTTCTTGTCTTACAGGTTCGTTGCTCTAGCCATTTCATACCAGTTGCTCCCGTCGTAGGCGATCACCAGCGTGTCGCACTTGCTGGCGGTCGTGGTTAAGGTATAGGCCCCTCCGGCCAGCTTCAGGTTGCTTGGCCAGGTCATGGTGCGCGACCCGGTAGCGTCCTGGCAGAGCAGCAGCATGATCTGCTCGCCGCTGGCGGGGTTTGAGATCGTGGAACTGGTGACGTTATCTGTTAAGGTCAACTTGAGTAGATTCCCCAAGCTCGCGTCGAAGTCCGGCGTCACGGAGAACGTCACTGAGACCAGCGCACCCGAGAGGAATTGGCTTGATACCACTTCCTGCGTAAACGTCTTCACGCCGCCGACAGTCTGGTTCGTCGTCAGGTCCACAAAGTTCTGCGTGGCGCTACCGGTGCCGCCGTTTGCCAGAGGCAGGATGCCTGTTACATCCGCCGTCAGATCGAC
>JADFGZ010000291.1 GCA_022567475.1 Acidobacteriota bacterium
AATGGGGCGGTGGTCGCCTTGAACCGTCTGACGGAGGCGTCGCTGTTCAGCCCCACCACCAGAACATCCCCCAGCAGTTTCGCCTCCCGGAGAAGATACATGTGCCCCACGTGAAGCAGGTCAAAGCATCCGTTGGTGAAAACAATCTTCTTGTTTTCCTTGCGGAGCGTTTCCATCAACGCTCCCAGCCCTTCGCGCGGCTGGATTTTCGCGCTGGCGGAGAAGCGGCGCACGTCAAGCTCCCGCTCCACCTCGAAGGGATAGACGACGGCGGCGCCCGCTTTTCCAACGACCACACCGGCCGCAAGATTTGCCAATTGGGCGGCTTCAGAGTAAGTGACACCCGAGGCGACCGCCAGGGAAAAGGCCGCCAGCACGGTGTCTCCCGCCCCGGTTACATCGAAGACTTCCCGCGCGCTGGTGGGAAAGTGATGGAATCCGGTGCGATCCATCAGGCTGAGCCCTTCGGCCCCTCGGGTGATGAGCACTGCGTCCAAGCTGAATTCTTTGAGACGGGCCTGGAGCGTGCTTTCCCATTCCTTTCCTGCCGCCTCTGAGGAAGCTGCGGAGGAAGAAGCGGCAGAGGAAGCTGAAGTTGAGAACGCTGCCTCCAGGGCCGCATCCGCCTCCGCCGAGTTCGGGGTCAGCACGGAGGCTCCCGCGTAGCGACGCCAGTCTTTTTCCTTGGGGTCCACCACCACAGGCTTTCCCGCCTTGCGCGCCAGTGCGATCAACTGCTGCAACAAGTCCGTAGGCAAAGCTCCTTTGGCGTAGTCCGATATCACCACGCCCTGCACCTCGCCGATCACCCGCGCGGCGAAGGCAAGGACTTGAGCTACTGAGGCGGCGGATATGGGGTGCCGGGACTCCTCATCAAACCGCAATACCTGATGATGTCCAAACGGCGCGGCATTCTCCGCGAGCCTTCCTGCTTGGGTGGCCACCACACGCGATTTCAAAGTGGTCTTGCGCCCCTGCTCGCGAATCACTTGCAGCCCCTGGCAGGAGCGCACCGCGCGCAGTTCCTGCTCCAGCAACTCGCCCGTTTCGTCCTCCCCCACCACCGCCGCGCACCAAACCTTGCCGCCCAGGCTGTCCACGTTGCGAACAACATTTCCCGCCCCGCCCAACTGCTGGCGGGTTTCCTTGACAAGGATCACCGGCGCGGGCGCTTCCGGCGAGATGCGGCTGGCTTCGCCGTAGATCGTCCGGTCCACCATAAAGTCGCCCACCACCAGCACGCCTACACCGGCGATGGCATGGAGCAGATCGGCGATAGCTTGGCGGTCTAAAGTTTGGTGATCTAAAGTTTGGCGGTCTAATGTTTGCTGGTCTGTTGACACCGAAACCTCTGCGCGGCCCTGTTTCCGGCCCCTCCCCTTGGGGCTCATTTCCACGTCTCCGGATGGGCGGCTTGTCTTTTCTTTTCAGTCATTTGTTACATTTTCGCGGAGTTAGTGAAGCCCGCCGGTCATCTGCCAAGCTTACGGCGGGGGCTTTCATGGCACATTTTAGCAGAAAACCGTTCGCTCATACCGAGAGGCAGTTGTATATGAGTGAACGTGTAAAGATTCTTAAGCGTTGCCAAGAAACAGGGGATTGAGGGAAAAAGAAGGAAAAAAGTTCTCTTTTTCTCCCGGCATGGTGGGATCGGCTTTGCAGCTATATCGTTTTATTTCAGTTGGTTGGAGTGTATCGCGTTATGGTAATACAATTGCTACTCTAGTCACCGTGAGTAATGAAGTTGCTTTCGTAATCAGAATCGGTTTCATCCTTTGGCTGTTCAGCACTGGCCTTAAGGTGCTGTCCGGTGGCGGGCCCTCTTGAAGTTGCGAAACCTTTTGAGGAGCGGACATGACGGTTTTTTGCAGGAGTTGCGGGAAAGAAAAAGAATTTGACCAGCGATGGTGGGAGCTGCGGAGGGACGCCTCCGAGGACTCCGTTAGAATCATCCACTTCCAATACTACTGGAGCGACCGGGATGCGCAATTCTGCAGCAGAAAGTGCCTGTTCGAGCACTTAGAGAATTATTGCAAGCGGGCAGAGGCGAGCAGCGACGCCTTCTCCATACCCACGCATTCCCGTGCCCTGCCGGTCGAGAGTATTTGACCGCTTCAGCTCGTGTGCGACATCAGCCGGGCTTTTCAATTGTGAACGCTCAGTTTGTGAATACTTAGTTTGTAATTACGTTAGTTGCGCAGGAGGGGGCCGCTCAGCGGCCCTTTCCATTTTGCCCGGCCAATAATCCGCTTTTGCCGGCCAACAATCCACCCGGCATGCTGTTCCCACCTCTGTTTCAGCCTTCCGCCATAGCCCTGCGCGGCTGCATCAAAAGTAGGCCGCCAGCGTTTGCATCTTGCTGACATCCGGATACAGGACGCCCACCGCGGCGCGGTCCGACGACCGGGGGTTGTACCAGATGGCCCCGTCCCGCGTGATCGACACTTTGGGCATGTCGGTTCTCTGCGGGCTTGGATAATATGTAAATTTCTCCGTGCGCGGATTGAACCGGATCAACGCTCCCCCTTGCCCTCCGTCGGTGATCCAGATGTTATCCTCCGCGTCCGGCCATGTATCGTAGGGCTGGGAAAACGGCATGGGCAAATCGTACTCGACAATCTTGCCGGTGCTCGGGTCGAGCCTGCCCAGCTTGCCGCCGCTAAAGACGCCGTACCAGACGATTCCTTTGGAATCCAGCCCCAGCCTTCGGATCAGGCAGGGTTGGGTCAGCGCCGGGTATTCGGTGAACTTTTCGGTGACGGGATCAAACCGGGTGATCTGGCATCCGTGAAATTCGGCGAACCACACCTTGTCGTCCTTGTCGATCACGATGCCGTAGGGCCTGCCCCGCTGGGACGGGATTTCATATAAAGCAATCTTGTCCGTTGCCCGGTCCCATTTGCCGATCCTGTTGCCGGGGAGCATCGTAAACCATATGTTCTGCTTGGAATCGAGCACAGGGGTATGCCCGTGCCAGCCCTTCTCGATCACCGGGTACTGGACCATCTCTCCGGATTCCGGGTGCAACCGCCCCAAATGCACATCTCTTCCCGCCCACCACACAAAACCGTCTTGATCGACAAGAAGGCCGTGCGGGGAACCCTTGGGATCGGGATTCATGAAGTCTGTAATCGTGCCCGTTCGGGGGTCCAGACGGCTGATCGCGCTGGGGGTGCCTCGCTCGGTGAACCAGACGTTGCCGTCGTGGTCAAAGGTGGGCTCCTGGGCTCGCCGCCTGGGCATACCGTCGGTGTTGGCCAGACGGTACTCCACATACATCGCCTTGGAGAGCGCCTCCTCGTCCAGGGGCATCTCGACGTCCACTCGCAAGGCGCGCCGAGGGGTGCCGGGACCGAAGTGTTTCACCAAATAAGCCACAAGTGCTTCCCGCTCTCCCGGCTGCAAACTTTCCGGCGGGATCATGGAAGCGCCTTGGGTAGCCCCAAAAGCCTCGTTTCGATTCATCATGTAGTCGAGGGCCTGATTCCACCCGGCCTCGTTGCGGGGATTTCCCGGCAAGAAGTTCACGCCGTGACAGTAGATGCAGGTTTTTTCAGCCGTTGCCCGGCCCGGTCCCGGAGGATACAACTCATCATAAGGGACGAGCGCGACATCTCCACGGATCGTCCGGGAGCCTGCGTATTCGTTTTTCCGAACAGCATCCGCGTCTGCCTCGCTCAGAGAGAAATTGACCCTCGCCTCCTGCCCCGCCTTCACCGTGACTTTCTTCACGTCTGCTTCAAACCCTTTTTTCTGGACGGTGACTTCGTAGTTGCCGGGGAACAAATTCACCGCTCGATAGCGGCCACCGGCGGTGTAGACCATATACACCACATCCTTTTCCACGTGGGTGGCATAAACCTGGGCGGCCTGGAATGGCTTCGGAGCATCTACCATTCCGGTGAGCGTCCCCATCCCGGAAATCGCGCTCGCTTCCGCCGTCCGCACTTCCCATAATCCTCCCAGGACGCTGCCTACAAGAAGCGCGCAACCGGCAAGCCCGGCGCCCAGCCAAAACCGAAGTTTACTGTTCCTCAGTTTCCTGTTCATTGCTGTTCCCCTCCCTCCCTTTCGCGGCAGTTACTTTGATGAGCGCGCTATTGGGTTACATTGACCCTGGCCCGCTCAAAATGGAATTTCCCGATTTCAACTCCCGTCTTGCGCAGCATCATACACCAGTCGCTTGCGTGATCCAAACAGGAACCGCTGCGCCCTATTGCCGCATGACTCATTACCTCATGGCTACGGCTTCAAGGCTACAATTGATTTGCCGCCAAGCCTCGTGTAATCTATCGCCAACAGTTCCAATCACGCGGGAGTAGCAAAGTGTCTATTTCTCCAGGTGCCCATCTTGGCTCTTACGAGATTCTCAGCCCTTTAGGTGCAGGAGGCATGGGAGGAATGTATCGCGCCAGAGACACCAGACTTGGGCACTCGTCACTAATCACTGATGGTTGAGTGATCAGAAGGGAGAAGGTAGATGAAACCGGAAGGTTGGAAACAAAGTGGCGAGCGCTGGACGCGGGTTGAGCAGCTCTATCAGGCCGCCCTGGAGCGGGAAGAGAGCCAGCGGGCCGGCTTCCTCGACGAAGCCTGCGCGGGTGATAAGGCTCTGCGGCGGGAAGTGGAAATCCTGCTCGGCTATGCCGAGAGCTACATGGATAGGCCACCTATGAAGGCGCCGGCCAGGGTGGCTGATGCTCCAGTCCAGTCACTGGTAGGGCGGCAGCTCGGCTCCCACCAGATTCTTTCCCTGCTCGGCGCAGGCGGGATGGGGGAAGTCTATCGGGCGAGGGACAGCAAGCTCCGGCGCGAAGTAGCCATCAAGGTTTTGCCGGAGGCCTTCGCAAAGGATCCCGAACGGCTGGCGCGTTTTCAGCGTGAAGCGCGTCTGTTGGCTTCTCTCAACCATCCGAACATCGCGACGATTCACGGGCTGGAGGAGTCCGCTGGGATGCACTATCTCGTGCTGGAGTTGGTGCCGGGCCAGACGTTGGCAGAACGATTGGCAACCAGTCCGGTGGGGGTCGAGGAAACTCTAAAGATCTGCGGCCAGATTGCCGAAGCCCTGGAGGCGGCGCATGAGAAAGGGGTCATCCACCGCGACCTGAAGCCGGCCAACGTGAAGGTGACGCCAGAAGGCAGGGTGAAGGTGCTGGACTTTGGGCTGGCCAAGGCTTTGTGGAGCGAGGAATCATCCATTCAGGACCTCTCCCAACTGCCGACCCTTAGCGGAGTCCAGACGAAAGAAGGACGAATTCTGGGGACGCCGGCCTACATGAGCCCGGAGCAAGCGCGAGGAAAGCCGGTGGACAAACGGACCGACATCTGGGCCTTTGGCTGCGTGGTTTACGAGTTACTGACCGGCAAAGGAGCCTTTCATGCAGAGACCCTAAGCGACACTCTGGCTCGGGTCCTGGAACGGGAGCCCGACTGGAAGGCATTGCCCCCAGCCACACCCCCAAAAGTCCGGGAAATATTGCGGCTCTGCCTCCAGAAAGACGCCAACCGCCGCTTGCAGGAC
>JADFGZ010000292.1 GCA_022567475.1 Acidobacteriota bacterium
GAGATTGTGTCCGAGATCAACGAAATGATCTCGCGAATCGAAACAGGAACACCGGTTTCGTCACCGACCTTGAAAACGGAAAGTGAGGCAGTTGAACGAGCGATTCAAGATGCTCTCGCTCTTCTTAAGGAACGGGGACCAACGAGTGCAGTGGATCGCATTCACACGGCTCTTCATGGTTACCTTCGTACCGCTTGTGACATGGGAGGTTTCACGTACGCAAAGGACTCGACGATCACAGACCTTTTCAAAACTCTACGAAGGAATCATCCGTCTCTACAACCATCTGGACCCCGCGCAGAGGATATAACTCAAATCCTGAAAGCCCTAAGCACAATCGTGGGCGTACTCAACCCCCTACGCAACAGAGCAAGTGGCGCACACCCTAACCCGCAGGTTCTCGAAAAGGATGAAGCAATGCTCGTTATCAACGCTGCAATATCACTCTTGCACTACCTGGACTCCAAGTTATCCTGAGCAGTAGCAGGTAGCGATCACGGCGAGCGCTTTTTCCCTCGACTGCGCTCGGGACAAGCCACTCAGGGCAGGCAGGGTAGGCCGTGAGGGAGCAGTCAAGGAAGCTTTCTGACAACCGCTGACGTGTAAATTGATTCACATACCGTCCCGCAACACCGCTTGACAGAGTCTTGACTTTTCGACGAAAATACAACATGTACAAACAATTCCTCAATTTGTACATATAGAGGAATCGTATGGCCTCGCTTAAAAGTTTGCAACCACGGACCCGCAGAGTGAACCGCTCCGATCTCCGCCAGGAACAGAGCGCCGTTCTCCGCATGGCCAAGGGAAAAACTGTCGTCGTGGTGGCGGCTCGCGGAAAAGCCGATGAAAAGTTCATCCTGGACAAGCAGTATTTTGAGGAGCTGGTTTCGGGCCTGAGATCTGCCATCGAAACCCTCGAAATCACCGCCGACCGGAAGCTCTACGCCCGGCTGCTGAAAGCTGCCGAGTTCGTGGAGGAAGACGCCCGCCGGGGGAAACTCCATTCATTCGAGGACGTGTTTGCGGAGAACTAAAGGTGTACCGGATACTGTTTACCCCGGAGGGGAAACAGGATGTCGATGCCCTTCCGAAGAAGGTCAAAAATTCCTTGAAGAAGGAAATCCAAAAGCTCGCCGCCGATCCTCGCGGGGCTTCCATGCCGCTCCGCGAACCGCTCGAATGCTGGCGCAGTTACCATTGGCGAAATTATCGAATCATCTTCATGCTATTCGATGACATGGAGACAATTGCCGTTGCCGCTGTCGGCAAGCGCCTTCCCCGGTCGAAGCTGGATGTGTACCGGAAACTGGAAAGGCTGGCCAGCGAGGGGAAGCTGGCGCAAAAAATTCTGGCTGCACTTCGGGGGTTCCCTCGATAGTTCGGACCGCTCCTTTACGGCCTGCCCTGAGCCATGTCCCGAGCGAAGCCGAGGGATTGCCGAAGGGGTCGCGGATCGGTATATAATTCCTGGACGCATCACCATAGCTGCTGCGAGAACTGCTGCGGGAGGCACGGATGAACGCGCTTGATTCTGCCAACACCCTGGTCGTCAGCCAGAAAAAAGAATGGGGGGAAATCCTGAGCGGGTTTGAGACTAAGAACCGCTACGTGGTGCTCTCCGAGATGGGCAATGAACTCTACTACGCGGCGGAGAAAAGTTCCCTTCTGCTGCGCCTGTTTCTGAAAGCGCTGCGGCCCTTTGAAATCATCGTGGCGCGGGCCGACGGCTCCACCGTCCTGAACCTGCAGCGGCCCTTCCGCTTCTACTTTCACAAAATGGATGTGCGGGACGCGCACGGAAAACTGCTGGGAACCATTGAGCGGGAATTCTCCCTGCTGCGGCGGCTCTACCGGATCACCAATTCCACGGGAATGGAGATTTGCCGGCTCTACGGGCCTCTGCTCCATCCCTGGACCTTCGAGATTCGGGAGAACGACCGCCAGGTGGGAAAGATCACCAAGAAGTGGAGCGGCCTGGCGAAGGAATTTTTTACCGACGCGGACAACTTCGCCATCGAGATGCCCCCGGGCAAGGATGTGGAAACCAAAAGCGTCCTGCTCGGCGCAGTCTTCCTGATCGACTTCGTCCACTTTGAGAGCAAGAACTAGGAGAGGACGAACCAGATGACCTTCCGGGCGGCCGTGGTCTTTACTTTTGGATGGCGCGCCGGCTGCGGTCGATGAACTCTATGGCTTCATCGGCCATCTCTTTGCCGCGTTCGTAGAGCGCTTTTCCGTGCTCCAGCACTTCCTGGCCGCTCTCGGTCAGCCGCTCGCGTCCGTCCTCGGCCATGCGAGAGACGTAGCGGCGGGCCTTTTTCCCCGACTTGGTCGTAAACAGGTAAGTCACCCCTGCTCCCAGGCCCAAGCCGGCCACCAGCCAAACAAATCCATATCCTTTGTATCTACTCATTTTAGAACCCCTCCTTCTTTTCGTCTTCCCTGGCAAACTCCATTCCCTAACGCATGAATCCTTCTTTCATTTAGATAAGGGGACCGAGCGCCGCGTTGCCTTGCCGGATGTAATTTTATCGGCGGCGCACCGGTTCAGCTTGAGGGGGATAGGCGAAGCGTATGGGCAACAAGCCCCATCAGTGACTATGGTCCAGGACCGTCTGCCGATAATCGTTCGCATCGATTTTCACTACCTCGCACATCTCGTAGAGCCGAGAGCGCACACGCTTGCCGATGCGGTCCTCCAGCGTGTCCCCTATGCGGTATTTGCCGCTGGGGCTGCGTCCCTGGAGTTCTTCTGAGGTGTCGGGCAGATTGGAGGTCAGCAAGGTTGTCTTTTGTTCGTTGTAGCGGTGATTCAAAATGTAAGTTATGGTGTCCTCCACCCAATCGGAAATGCGGTTCGCCCCCAGGTCGTCGATGGCCACTACGTCCGTATGCAAAACCGGCTGCAGGACCTGCGACTCCGTGCTCAGCGAGACCGGGTCATAACTGTCCCGGATTTGCTTCAACAACTCCTGGAAAGGATAAAAAAGGCACTCGACCCCTTTTTGTTCCATCAACTGTTTTAGGATGGCAACAGTCAGGTGGGTCTTGCCCACGCCCGGGCTCCCCAGAAATAAGAGCCCCTTTTTGGCAGACGGGTAATCCTCCACAAAGCGGCGCGCTTTCCCCAGGGCAAAAAACAGGCTTTCCTTGCTCTCCGACAGAACATCGAAATGCTCAAAGTCGCACTCCCGATAGCGGCGGGGAATCCGGGCGCGTTCGAGCAATCGCCGGTCCCGCTGCTGGCGGCGGCAGTCGCAAATCTCCACGGCGCGCAGGCCGTCCTTTTCCAGGGGACGCCAGCCGGTGCCGCCGCAGATGGGGCAATTTTTATTCGTCTGAACTTTCATCATCTGGTAGAAATTCATTCCAGCAGGCAAGCGATCCTGAGGGCAATGGAGCGAAACGGCTCGCTTTCTAAACTCGCTTTCTAAGAAAGAGCGTCTCTAAACAAGCAATCCCTGGTTGGCTACGGCAATGTTGTTGCGGGAGTGCTTCTTCACCAGGTACATGGCCTCGTCGGCCAGCCGGATCAGGTCCTCGCGGGTTTGTCCGTCGCCGGGAAACGAGGAGACCCCAAAGCTGGCGGTGATCGAGATGTTGAACTCTTCCTGCTGGAGAAAGGTGTGGTGAGCAATCAACTGGTGGAGGCGGCGGGCCACGTTCAGCGCGCTGCGCTGCGGGGTCTGCGGCAGCAGCACCACGAACTCGTCCCCGCCGTAGCGAAAACCGTAATCAATCAGCCGCAAGTGGCGCTTGATGAGGCTGCCCAGTTGGGCGAGCAGCTTGCTTCCCGCCAGGTGGCCGTACCGGTCATTGACTCTCTTAAAGTAGTCCAGGTCGATAAAGATCAGCGAAAACTCGTATTGATAGCGAACCGAGCGGTAGATTTCCGCTTCCAGCACGGAATGCAGATGCCGGCTGTTGTAGAGCTTGGTGCAATCGTCGGTGATGGTCAGCTCGTGAATCCGCTGGACGAACCGGGCGTTGTCAATGGCGATGGCGGCATAATCGGCCAGCGCCTGGAGCCGGAACAACTCGTCCTCATCCAGCGTCATCTCCGAGACGCAATTGATGAGCTGGATCACCCCCAAAACGTGGTCCCGGCTGCGCACCGGAACGCAAACGACCGAGCGGGTCTGAATTTTGGTCAACTCATCCAGCCGGGGGGCAAAGCGTTCGTCCTTATAAGCATTCGATATCATCAAGGGCTCGCCGTGCTGGGCCACCCACCCGGCGATGCCTTCCCCGGGCTTGAGCCGGACCTTTTTGAGAGACTCGGCTGCCTCGCCGATGGCGATTTCAAAGTAGAGTTCGCCGGTATTCTCATCGAGCAGCAGCAGGGACCAAGTGTCCGGGCGGAAGAAGCTGCTGATCTTCTCCATGATGGTTTGCAGGACCTGATTCAGGTCGAGGGTGGAAGTCAGCGTTCTTCCCATCTCGTGAAACACCGAGAGTTCTTTGATCCTTCTCTCTAAGTCTAAGAGCTTCTTGGTATCATCCATAATGTCAGCAGGGAACGTCTCCTGAGAATCGCCACCGACCCAACCCATTTCATTATAATCAAATTTGGCCTGGAAGAAAGCCTCAATTAGTGTTTGACAGTTTTCAGGCTCTCCCACTATCATTAACTCCGTTCCTTATTGCTATCCTTAAGAAACCATATGAGTTCCGCTGGTGAAAACTTGAAAAACGAACGGGAAGCGCGGGGCATTTCCCTGCGCGAGATTTCCGAGCACACCAAGATCAGTGTGCGCTTCTTCAAAGCAATCGAAGAAGGAAAGATGGAACTGCTCCCGGGCGGTATTTTCAACAAGAGTTTCGTGCGCCATTACGCCGCCTATATAGGGCTGGACGAACAACAGACGGTTGCGGAGTATTTTGAGGAGGTGAGGCGAGAACAGGAAGCTGCAAACCCGCAGGTGATTGCTTCGCCGAAAGAAGGGATGTTGCGTCCGACCGGCGGAAACCTCTCATTGATTTTTGCGGCCATCGTATTGGGCGTCATCCTACTAGTGGGAATCGCCTACGCCCTTTATCGGTTCTCCGACAGGGAGGATGTTACCGCCTCCCCGGTGGTGGCATCTACAGCGCCCGAAAGCCGCTCTTCCGAAATGGGCTCGCGGACAGAGGCCATCCTCAGCGCTCCGTCCGGCGCTTTAACACTCTCGAATATTCGCGTGTATTTCTGCGTATCCCGAATGCGCGCGATCGCGAGCTCCGCATCCTCGCCCGAACAATCGTTCACGATTTCGGTCCATGTTTTGGTAAACGTGGGGTGACGATCAGACGTCACAAGAGCGAGGACATCCGTCTCCCGGCGCATCGGGCTATCGAGGTCGCGCCACTGCTCCCAGGTGCGTTTGATGAAATCGGCAGGCAACCCGTTGGCGGTCACCTGCACGTTGCTCTTGCACGACACTGCGAGGTGTCGATCTTCCGAGGCTCCGGCGGTAGTGACCAGCAGGTCGTCGATCC
>JADFGZ010000041.1 GCA_022567475.1 Acidobacteriota bacterium
TCGATTTCAGATAAGAAGCCCACTCCTCGTTTCTTATAGTGACTTGAATATTCAGATTCTTGGCCCACATCTGCTGGATGGCCTCGGCTATTTTTTTATGGCTTTCGAGTGAGTTAAAGAGGATGTTCAAGACCGGGAAGCCCTCCCCGTTGGGGTATCCGGCCTCGGCCAGGAGGCGCACCGCCTGCTCCGGGTTGAATTCGGGGCCGGGCGGCGACTGATAATCATCAAACCCCACTGGAACAAAGTGCGCTGTAGGAATCTGCCCGCCCCGCAGAAGGTCATCGGTGATGGCCCGGCGGTCCACGGCCATCGATAAGGCGCGCCGCACCAGGCGGTTGTCGAGCGGCGGGCGAGTCACATTCAGGGAATAATAATAGATTGTCAGAAACGGTCCGGTCTTAAGGTCTTTGAACCGTCCCCGCATGTAGCTCACATATTCGGCGGGGAACCCCCCGCTTGTCACCCAATCGATCATGCCGGATTCGTACATGTTGGCGGAGGTGTGCAGGTCGTCAATCGCGTAGGCGATGACCCTCTCCAGGCGCACGTTGTCCGCGTCCCAGTAGTGCGGGTTGGGCACAAACTCCATTTTGGCGTTGGCGCGGTGCTCCACCAGCAGGAAAGGCCCGTTGCCCACGACGTGGTCAGGAGCGGTCCAACGCGGCCCATGCTCCTCGACCACGTGCTTTGGAACCGGCATATAGGTGTAAAAGGAGGTGAGGTACAAAAAAAAGGGGGTTGGTTGTTGCAACTTCACCTGGAGCGTGTAGTCGTCGAGCGCCCGCAGGCCCAATTGGGAGGGATCTTTTAGCTGCCCCTGGTTGTACCGCTGACCGTTCTCAACGTAATACAAGATATTTGCGTAGCTCGATGCGGTCTCAGGATCGAGCACGCGGGTCCAGGAATACACAAAGTCGTGCGCCGTGATCGGCCTGCCGTCCGACCAGACGGCGTCCTTGCGAAGGTAGAACGTATAGGTAACACGGTCGGGAGAAGCCTCCCACCGCTCCGCCGCCCCTGGCCGGGGCTGGAGCGTTTGGGGATCGTTTACGGTAAGCCCCTCAAAGAGCAGCCGCGCAATGCGCCCGTCAGGCTGTCCTGACATGAGCGCAGGGTCCAGATACTCCGGCTCCGCGACGTTGTTGAAGCGAAAGACGTTTCCTTCGGGAGGCTCCACCTTCCCGAAATACTCCGAGTGACGCTGGCAGCCTGACGCCAAAAACAGGACCGCCGCGAACCATAAGAGGGACTTTGGAAAGACAGACTTTGCGGATTGCGTCATGGTGGCAATAAACCTTTCCCGCCCGCTTTCGTCCATGCAGTCAGGCAACGGGTGTCGGCTCTGTTCCATGCGGCACAAAAAGGAACTCAGATTGACCCGTCACCTTCTCACGCAATTCAATTTACTTACACTCATTTCAATTTACAATGGTTGAGGGAGCTTGCCAAGAGCCGCCCCGAAAAGAACGTCGCTTTCGGCTGGCAGTATGGCTGCATCTCAGCGGGATAAAAATGAAGGAAGAAAAAAAGGAAGCAAGAAAAGTTTTCAACGCCAACCGGCAGGCCGCGCACAACTATCACCTCCTCGAACGCTTCGAGGCGGGACTGGTTTTGACGGGCACCGAGGTGAAGGCCATCCGCAGCGGGAAGGTCAACCTGAAGGAGAGCTATGCGGCCATCCGCAACGGAGAGGCATGGCTGCTGAACTGCCACATCAGCCCCTACGCCTTCGGCAACCGGGAGAACCACGAACCGCTGCGCAGCCGCAAACTGCTGCTGCACCAGCAAGAGTTGCGCCGGCTCACCGGAAAGGTGACCGAGCGCGGGCTGACGCTGGTCCCCACGCAGATGTACCTGAAAAATGGCCGCATCAAGCTGGAAATTGCCCTGGCGCGAGGAAAGAAATTGTACGATAAGCGGGAGACGGAGCGGCGCAAGACCGCCGACAAGGAGGCGCGCCAGGCCGTCAAACACCGGAGATACACTTAGGAGGTCGGATGGAAATCGAGTTGAGTTTTGCCAGCCCGGAGAAGCTGGAAACGGAGGCGCTGGTCGTCCCGGTCTGCGAAAGAAAAAAAGGAGCAAAAGGACAATACGGCTTGGGCAGCCGCGCGAAGAGCCTGGACCAGGCTCTCGGCGGCTTCCTTCAGAAGCTGCTGGACTCCGGCGAGGTGAAGGGGAAACTGCTGGAAACCTCCCTGCTGCACCTGCCTGCCGGCCTCGGAGCCAAGCGGCTGCTCTTGTTAGGCTGCGGCCAGCAAGATAAATTTTCCGCTTTTGAGTTGCGCAAGGTGGCCGGAACAGCGGTCAGGTTCCTGAAGGCAAAATCCATTTCCTCCTGCGCCTTTTTGCTGGAGGACTTTTGCGGAGATGAGACAAGCGCGTCGCGGGCCGTCGTAGAGGGCAGCATCGCAGGCAATTTTGAGACGAACAAATATAAAAGCGAGAAGGACTCCGATGAGATGGCGGCGGTGACCCTGGCCTGCGTCTCCAAGAAAAATGACACGGCCTTGCAGGCAGCCACGCGGGAGGCGAAGATCGTAGCCGAGTCGCAGAACTTCACCCGCGACCTGGTGAACGAACCGGGCAACCGCCTGACCCCTTCGATCCTGGCCGAGCGCGCCCGCCGGATGGCGGCGGAGGTGGGGCTGGAATGCGAGATTCTGGACAAGCAAAAGATCACCGAGTTGAAGATGGGGGCGTTCCTTTCGGTCAGCCTGGGGAGCGATGAGCCGCCTTGCATGATCGTGCTCCGCTATCTTCCTGCGCAGGCGCCGCCGAGTCCGGTGCTAGGGTTGATCGGCAAAGGCATTACGTTTGACAGCGGAGGAATCTCCATCAAACCCGCCGCGGACATGGACAAGATGAAATACGACATGGCCGGCGGCGCCGCCATGCTGGGCGTCATCCGCGCCGTGGCCTTGCTGAAGCCGAACGTCCGGGTCATTGCCGTGGTGCCCGCATCGGAGAACCTGCTGGGCGGCAAGGCCCAAAAACCGGGAGACATCCAGACCTCCATGTCCGGCAAAACGATTGAGGTCTTAAACACCGACGCCGAGGGGCGGCTGGTGCTGGCCGACGCGCTGACCTACGCCCATCAGGTGCTGGGCTGCACGCACCTGATCGACGCCGCCACGCTCACGGGCGCCTGCGCGGTCGCCCTGGGGTCGGTCAACGCGGGAGTCTTTGGATCGGACGACAGCCTTGTCGAGCGGCTGCTCGCAAGCTCCCGGACGGCGGGAGAAAAAATGTGGCGGCTGCCCCTGGATGACGAGTATAAAGAACAACTGCGGAGCGCCTTCGCCGACCTGCCGAATATCGGGGGGCGCTACGGCGGGGCCATCACGGCCGCTCACTTCCTGAAGGAATTTACCGCCGATCTGCCGTGGACCCATCTGGATATCGCCGGCACGGCCTGGCTCGACGACAACAAGCCGCACATGTCCAAGGGTCCCACGGGCGTAGCGGTGCGGACACTCACTCAACTCGTGCTGGATTTTGCCGGCCAATCCTAGGGGCTTTCCATGAATATCATCATCGTCGGTTACGGGCGGGTAGGAGCTCAAGTCGTCAAGCTGCTTTCGAGCCGGAACCACTCGCTCGTGGTCATCGACAAAGACCGCAGCGTGCTGGAAAAATCGCTGGTGGACGAAGGGGTGAAGGTCTTGATTGGGGACGCCGTGGACCCGGACCTGCTTCGGGAAGCAGGCGCGGAGAAGGCGGACGTCTTGCTGGCCCTGACGCGCGAGGAAAACACCAACTTGATGGCGGCCCAAATCGCCCGCATCGCTTTCAACGTTCCAAAAACGATCGCCGCCGTCTATGACCTGCAGCGGGAAAAAGGATTCCATGCCGCCGGAATCGACACCGTATCGCTGACCGTCAGCGGGGCGCAACTGCTGGCCAACAAGATTGAAGCTCTTTCCCCTTCTCCGCGAGAGGCTCCGCTGGAAACGCCCGCACCTCCCGCACCGGCCAAGCCTCTCTCGATGCCGGTGCCGCCACGCTCCACTGCCGGGGCCGGCCCCTACTACGTCATCATAGTCGGCGGCGGAAAAATAGGCTACTACCTCGGACGGACGCTGCTGGCCGAAGGCCATGAAGCCACCATTATTGAGGCCGACCCCAAGACCTTTGCGCTTGTTTCAGACCAACTGGATTGCCCCGTAATCCAAGGCGACGGCTCCACTCACGCCGTGCTGGAGAAAGCGGGCGCCAGCCGCTGCGACGTTTTCGTGGCCGTCACCAACCACGACTCCGACAACCTGATCGCTTGCGAAGTGGCCAAGCGGGAGTTTGGAGTTTCCAAGACGATTGCCCGCGTGAAGAACCCCAAGAACGAAAGAATCATGCAGCAGTTGGGCGTGGACGTGACGGTCAGCTCCACGGCGCTCATCAGTTCCTTGATCGAAAGCGAACTGCCCATCCATAAGATTCGCAAGCTGCTGAGCCTGCGCGCCGGACACCTGGAGATCATGGAGTATGTGCTCGACGAGCAATCTCCCGTGATCGGCCAGCAAATAAAAGAAGTGACCATGCCATCCAATTGCAACATCATCACCATCATCCGGCGAGACAACCCGTTGATCCCCCGGGGCGATACCGCCTTTGAAAACAATGACGTGGTATTGGCCTTGACGGAACTCGCCAGCGAACCGCAACTGCGAAAACTGTTGCTCGGATAGCGGCTTCTTCCCAGTTTTTTAGTGAATGCGAAAAGGAACTCGACCGAGCGCCTACAGCGGAACTTCCGTGCTCTCCAGGATTTCCTTCACAACGGCCTCGGCCTGCTCGGACTTTTTTAAGGTGGATGCGTAGCGCGTGCTCACCACCACCCGATGGGCAAAAACGGGGATAGCCAGCCGCTTGAAGTCATCCGGGATGCAGTAATTGCGGCCCTCCAGAAAAGCCAGCGCTTGAGCCGCCCGGTACAGAGCCTGCGAACCGCGGGGGCTCACTCCCAGGGCCAGGTTCTCATGTTCGCGGGTCTTGCCCACAATGGCCAGCATGTAGTTGACCAGCGGGTCCTCTACGGTGACCGCCCGAACCATGTCCTGCAGCCGGTGGATTTGCTGGGCGCTTGCGGCGGGTTCCAGGGCTTCCAGGCCGTCCCGGTTCGAGGTAGCCCGCACAATTTCCCGCTCTCCATCCTTGCCCGGATAACCCATCCGTATCCGCATCAGGAACCGGTCCATTTGCGACTCCGGCAGCGGATAGGTGCCGTGATGCTCAATCGGGTTCTGGGTGGCAATCACCATGAACGGCTCCGGCAGCCGGTGCGTGCGGTTGTCGATGGTTACCTGGCGTTCGTTCATGGCTTCGAGCAGCGCGCTCTGGGTCTTCGGCGTGGTGCGGTTGATCTCATCGGCCAGCAGGACATTCGCAAAAACAGGGCCGGGCTTGAATTCAAAATCCTCCCGGTGCTGGTTGTAGACGGAGATGCCGATCACGTCGCTCGGCAGCAGGTCGCTGGTGAACTGCACCCGCTGAAATTTGCAGTTCAGGCTGCGCGCCAGGGCACGGGCCAGCGTGGTTTTCCCCACGCCGGGGACATCTTCGATGAGCAGATGGCCCTCGGAAAGCAAAGCCACCAAGACCAGGCGAACCTCCTCCGCCTTGCCGCGAATCACCTGAAGCAAATTCTGCTCCAGGCGGCGGAGACAGCTTTGCAATTCGGCGAAGGAATCCGGGGCAGGTTGCGGGCCGCTCTGTGCGGATGTCGAGACTCTCTGCATTCTTTCCTGAAGGCTCCCCGCCGCGGACCGGCTATGGAGAAATTAGATGGTGGGCGATACAGGGCTCGAACCTGTGACTTCCACCGTGTGAGGATGGCACTCTACCAACTGAGTTAATCGCCCCCATAAGGCCGCAGCTTTATTCTAGCCAAGGAACCGGCGCGGGAAAAGAGAAATCCCCGCGTTGTGGACTGTGCCGGTTCCATGGATCCATTGTTCCATTGATCTATTGTTCCATCCGCGAACCGGATCATCCTCATCCGCTTGCTTGCTCATTTGTGTGCCGGCAAAACGGCATGCGGCTTTTTTTACTTAGCGTTTACTTCGCTTCGTTGATTTGTTGATTCGCTGAGATGACTTGGGCGGGTTGGATGATCCGGAAATGAAAATGACGCGGAGGCTATTCGCTGCCCCTTGTTTCACCGCGCTGTTTCACCGCGTTGTTTCACCGCGTTTCACCGCCGGAGCCTCCTCCAAAAATTCCCAAGAGACGCCGGAAGAAACCCCGCTTCGGCGGTTCCGGCTCTTCGGGGACAGCCTGCGCCGGTTCCGGAGGCGGAGCCGCCGCCTGGATCACCGGCTCGGGAGCCGCCGGCTGCGCAGAAGCAGGCTCCGGGACGGCCCGTGGCGCAACTTCGGCAATGCGGGTGAGGAACGGAGCGCTTTGTATCGGCTGCAAATAATGGAGGGGGCAGTGCTCGGTGGGTTGCGTGCCCGCCACAAAGTACTCCGTTTCGGTGCGGGGACAATGCGGAGTGGCCAGCCCATTGGTGTCTGGATCAATCTCCACCTGGACGACGCCCGGCGGGGGAACCGCCGCGACCACATCGTGATACTCCGGCAAAGCAATCGCCCGCTTCATAAACTCCGTCCAAATCGGCAGCGCCGAGGAGGCGCCGCTGAGAGGCACCTCCAGGTCGGAGTCATAGCCGACCCAAACGACGGTCAGCAGGTTCGAGGTGTAGCCGGCAAACCATCCATCGTGCGACGTGCCGGTTTTGCCCGCGGCCGGAGCGCGGAATCCCCGGGCCCGAACCCCGATACCGGTGCCCCTGTTAATCGCAGACTCCAGCAAGTTGGTCATCAGGAAAGCGATCCGGGGGTCCAGCACCTGTGTTCCCCGGTGCTCGGCCTGTTCCAGCACGGTGCCGTCCTGGGACCGGACCATGGTGAGCATATACGGGTCCATCCTCACGCCCTGATTGGCGAAGATGGTGTAGGCTCCGGCAATTTCCAGCGGCGTCGTTTCGTACGCTCCCAGGGCCACGGCAGGGGTGGGCTGGATATTCACGTTCATTCCCGCCCGGCGGGCCAGGCCGACGACCGTTTCGTAGCCCACCATCTGGGCCAGTTTTACGGTGGCCACGTTCAAGGAACGCATCAGGGCGTAGCGCAAGGTCACCGGCCCATAGTAGTGCTCGCGGTAATTGGACGGCTCATAGCTGTTTCCCTCGAACACAAAGGTAGTGGGCTCGTCGTAGAGCTGGGAAATAGGAGTCCACGGCGGGCCGATCGAACCGTACTGCGCGGCGGACAACGCAGCGGCATACACAAAGGGCTTGAAGACCGAGCCGGGCTGGCGGAGCGCCTTGATCCGGTTGAACTGGCTGCGGCCATAGTCCCGGCCTCCCAGCAGCGCTTTGATGGCGCCTGTATGCGGGTCCAACGCAATCAGCGCGGCCTCTACCTGCCGGACTTCAGAACCATTCTCCTCCGGGCTGTCGGAGCCGGCTTCCGCGGCGGTCGCCTTCCGCCGGGCCTGGCGCATTTGCTCCAGCCGCTGGTCGACTTCGGCCAAGCCTGCCCGCATGGCTTCCGCGGCAGCCCGCTGCAGCTTCAGATCCAGGGTCGTATAAATGCGGTAGCTCTCCGATACCAGCTCTTCTTCGGAATAACTTTCGAGCAACCGTCTCTTCACCATGTCGATAAAGTAGGGCGCCTCGCTGGCCATCGTGTATCGCGGAGTCACTTCGAGAGGCGTATCCGCCGCTTCGTCGCGCTGTAGAGGGGTAATCGAGCCGGTCTCCACCATGGCGCTCAAAACGATATTCCGGCGCCGCAGGGTCGCCTCGGGATTGCGGTACGGAGAGTACAGATTCGGACCCTGCATGATCCCAGCCAGGAAGGCCGCTTCCGGCAGCGTCAGGTCGCGCACGTCTTTGCTGAAGTAGGCCTGCGCGGCTTCTCCAAAACCGCTGATGGTGAAACTGCCCCTCTGCCCCATATAAATTTTGTTGCAGTAATATTCGAAGATTTGTTCTTTGGTCAACCGCCCTTCCAACTGGAAGGCCACCAGGGTCTCGGCCAGCTTTCTCTTCCAGGTCCGCTGCGAGCTGAAGAAAAAGCTGCGGGCCAGTTGCATGGTAATGGTGCTGGCCCCCTGTTCCACTCGTCCTGCGCGGATGTCCACGTAGGCCGCCTTCAAGATGCGCAGGTAGTCCACTCCGGAGTGCTGCAGGAAGCGGCGGTCCTCGATGGCCAGGACGGCATTCACCAAATCCGGAGGCAGGTCGCGAAATTCCACCAGCCGCCGTTTTTCTCTGCGGCGGTCAAATAGGCTCGTGATCAGGCGGGGCTCCAGCGCGTATTCGCTGCGGGCAAAGTGGTCCCGCAGAGAAACGATGCTGTTCACTTGCCCGTCCGCGAAACGGACCTCCGCAGGATCGTTTGCAAAATAGGAATCCGGGCCTGGAAAAATGCGGATTCCATCCTGGAGCAAGGAATACCAGCCTTTGGAGTTGTCGCGCCGCTCGGTATAGCCGGACATCCGAATATGGGAAATCACCTCGGCGCGGTCCCCTCTCTGGCCGAGAATCAGCTTTTCGGGAGCCGCGTAAACCTGGGAGACGTTGGGAAAAACAGGGCCCGACAAGCGGTTGTCGATGAGACGGGAAAAACGGACGTAGTAAGACGTGAAGACGGAGGCGGCGCCGATTACAGCCAGCAGCAGCAGGGAAAGGCAGACCAAACCCCGGGGACGAAACACGGCATGCATCAGACGGCTTTTTTTAATGAAGACACGCATAGGTCGCGTTCCTTGGGCTACTTCCCGGAAACCATGAGATTACGATTCCCCGCCGAAGGCTCGAAACGAAGTTCAACCTCCTGCACACCCAAATCGACCTGGACCACATATTGGACCGCAATGTCCACCGAAGCTCTGGTCTTCTTCACCACCACCTGCCGGTTTTCGAGTTGGATGCCGAACTCACGGGCCCGGCCAATGACCTCTCTGCGAATATCCGACTCTGACATTTGTTGTGAATACGACGCCCTGCCGGCTATATTTTCCACCGCATCCTGTAACCGGTAATCGCTGAAATAGGGAGGGAAAAGCTTCACAGCCAGAAAAATAAGAGCAGCCAGAAAAAGGAGCGAAAAAAGGAGCGATAAGGAAAGGGACCCTCGTTCGGAGCGGACTTTTTGCATCAGCTTCTCTTGCCAATGGCCTGTTCATTTTTGCTTCTCCGGGCAGCCGCCGCAGAGTTTTTGCTCCAGGCGGCGCGGAGAAACTCGTTCACCTCTGTGATTTTAACATCGCTGGTTTCCTTTGTCGAGCGCACGGCCAGCTCCACCAACCCGGAAGTGACTTTTCTGCCAACCGTTACGCGAAAGGGAATCCCGATCAAATCGGCGTCTTTGAACTTTACGCCGGGGCGCTCCTTCCGGTCGTCGAGCAGAACGTCGAATCCGTCTCCCTTGGCCTGTTGGTAGATTTGTTCGGCTACCGACATCTGGCCGGCATCGCCGGAGTTGACGGGAACCACCACCAACGAGAACGGGGCTATCGCCGGTGGCAGCACGATTCCATCCCGGTCGTGCCGTTGCTCGATGACCCCGGCCAGAATCCTCTCCATTCCGATGCCGTAGGAGCCCATCCAGAGGGTCGTTTCTTTGCCGTCCCGGTTCAGAACGCTGGCGCCCATCTTCTCCGAGTACCTTTTGCCGAGCTGAAAGACATGGCCCATCTCGATGGCTCCACGGACCTCCATCGGCGAGCTGCACTGCGGGCAGAGATCGCCGCTTTGCACCGCGCGGAGATCATGAAACTCGGCGGAAAAGTCGCGTCCCGGCGTGACATGGCGCAGGTGAAAATCATCCTCGTTGGCGCCGCAGACCAGATCGCGGCGGCCTTCCAGAGCTTGGTCCGCCAGGATACGGCGCCCCTGCACTGCCACCGGCCCCAGCGAACCTGCAGAGGCGCCCAGCGCCTGCTGGATCTCCTCCGGATGGGCCGGGCGCAGAGCCAACTCTCCGAACAGATCAGCCAGTTTGCTTTCGTTCACCTGATGGTCTCCCCGCAGCAAGACCAGCACGGTATCCTCGCCAGCCTGATAGACCAAGGTCTTCAACAACCGCGTGGGCGGCAGTTCGGTGAAGGCTGCCAAATCTTCGATGGTCCGCTGTCCTGGCGTGGCAAATTTTTCCGGCGGCCCGGCTTCCACATCCTGAACCGGAGCCAGCTTAGAGACGGCTTTTTCCATGTTGGCTGCATAGCCGCATGCCGCGCAACGGACTACACGGTCCTCCCCCGTTTCTGAAAGCACCATGAATTCATGCGAACGGCTTCCTCCCATGGAGCCGGAATGCGCTTCCACCGTGACGTACTCGATTCCGCAACGCTCAAAGATGCGGCAATAGGTCTCATAATGTTTCTGGTAGCTTTGGCGGAGGCCCTCCTCGTCGAGGTCAAACGAGTAGGAGTCTTTCATGGTGAACTGCCGCGTGCGCAGCAGGCCTCCTTTGGGACGCGGCTCGTCGCGGAACTTGTTCTGTATCTGATACCAGATTTGAGGGAGTTGCTGGTAGGACCGCACTTCGTGCCGCGCCAGGTCCGTCATGATCTCTTCATGCGTCATTCCCAGGCAGAGCCAGCGTTTCCCCCGATCCTGCAGGCGGAACATGGTCTCGCCCATCGCGTCCCACCGTCCGCTCTCTCGCCAGAGTGTGTCCGGATGCA
This sequence comes from Acidobacteriota bacterium, assembly GCA_022567475.1. Lineage (GTDB taxonomy): Bacteria > Acidobacteriota > Terriglobia > 2-12-FULL-54-10 > 2-12-FULL-54-10 > JADFGZ01. The sequence goes on from JADFGZ010000041.1 coordinate 10,699, forward strand.
GCGCCGGCAAGTAGAACTCCTGCGCAATGCGGTCCATCTCTTCCCGCACGATGGCCGTGATCTTCAACAAAGACCGCTGGCCCAGAAACAGGTAACTGTAGATGCCCGAAGCCAGCGGCCGGATGTATCCGGCCCGCAATAAGAGTTGGTGGCTCGGCACTTCGGCGTCCGAGGGCGTTTCACGCAGCGTGGGAATGAATAATTGGCTCCAGCGCAACTTGCTTCCGTTCTCCTTTACTTTGAATTTCTTCCTTTCGCAATAATGATTGCATTGTAGCATCCGGCCACTGATGAGGAAATACGAGGAGACTCACAGGGGTAGCTGGTTTGATATACTGGCGGCGTGGAAATCCAGTTTTCAACCAAAGGTTTCACTGAAATCATCGACATTACGCCGAAGGTCCAGCAGGCGATTCAGGGAGCCGGCGTGAAACAGGGAGTGGTTCATCTGTTTGTGGCAGGCTCCACGGCGGCGCTCACCACCATCGAGTACGAGCCGGGGGCTTTGGCGGACCTGCAGCGCGCCTTGGAGCAGATCGCTCCCGCCGATGGCGACTACGCTCACAACGCGGCATGGGGCGACGGAAACGGCTATGCCCATCTGCGCGCCGCCCTGCTCAAGCCCGATCTCTCGGTTCCCATCCAGGAAGGCCGCCTGGCGCTGGGCACATGGCAGCAAATCGTCCTGATCGATTTCGACAACCGCCCCCGCCAGCGCAAGGTATTGCTGACCCTCACGGAAGCCGCCTCCCATTCCTAAGCTTTCCTCGCACGGAAGCCGAACGCGTTACTGCTGGGGCGGAACCACCGGCGCCCGCAGCACCGAGGGGCGCGCGGCGTCATGATAGACGGTGTTGTTCGCCGCCACGTAAGGAGCCTCCTCGTTGTTCAGCATGAACTTGTTGTGGTTCGGCATCCACTTCGGGAAACTGCTGCTGGAAACCGTCAGCCGCAGCCGGTGCCCTTTGAAGAAAACATTGCTGACCGGATAGATCGGGATCGTCAGCTTGTAAACCTTCCCCGGCTCAATCGGAGTGGGGTTTTCCAGCGACTCCCTCCGGCTGGCCCGAAGAATCGTCTGGCGGAGCAGTTGCGCGTAACCGTTGGGATGGACGTCGATCAACGCCGCCGTGAAATCGGTGTCGTCGGCCGTTGAGGAAACATACAGCTCCAGCGTGCTCGGGCCGGTGATCTCCATGTCCTCGGTCAGCGGCGGGGTGGTAAAGGTCAGGCTCTTGCGGTCCGCCGGACGGTGATCGCGCGCGCCCATCGGCTCAATGGCGTTGTCCCCGCCGATGCTCTCAACCGGAGTGCGCGGGTCGTACCGATAAACGTCCGGCTGCTCGCCGGCTGGAGGCTTCTGTTTGGAAAGCGTCCCGTCATTCAGCGAGTGGATGGCGCCGCTCCGTTCCGCGTGCAGATAAAACTCGGTCTCGACAGCCCGCGCCAGCGGCCACTCGTTCTCCTCCCGCCACTGATTGATTCCCATCACGAAGATTCGGACGGGAGGCTCCTGCATGATCCCGTTGTCGATGCCGCGCAGATGGTAGTCAAACCAGCGCACCCGCAAAGCGGCGTATGCCATGGCGGCTTCGGGACCGAAATCGATGTCGCCGATCACCCGCGGCATCACGATGCTGCGCGGCCCGTGGAGCCAGGGGCCGAGAATCAGCTTCACGGACTGGCGCGCCAGAAGGGAGCCGCCCCGCTGGCGGATGCCGTTGTACATGGTCGTCACCGAATGCGGGTAGCGGTCGTACCAGGCGCTCATGTAATAAGCGGGGACGATAAACTTTTCGATATGCTCGTCGGGAGCCAGTTGCCGCCAGTGGTCGTCGTAGGTGGTGCGGTTCATCATGTCGGCAAAGCTCTGCGCCTGCCAGCTATCCCAAAAACCCTGCTGCCGCTCGATGCGGCGGACGTGCCACTGATTCCAGTCATCGGCAGTCCCCCGGTAGCCTCCCTGGCCGGGACGATTTTCAAGCAAGGGCATGGCGGCGGCCCGGTTGTTCAGATACCAGTTGGCCATAATGGTCTGGAACGCGCCGCCCGGATAGGCCAGGTCCTTGAAGCGGTTCGATGCGGAGTTGGCGCAGAACATCGCCTTCAGGTGCGGCGGCTGGGTCACCGCCGTCATGTTCTGGTTGAAGCAGGAGTAGGACCCTCCGATGGTTCCGACCTTGCCGGTGGACCAGGGTTGCGTGCCCGCCCACTCGATGGTGTCGTAGCCGTCCTGCAGCTTGCCCCAGCCTTCATCCAGAAAGTGGCGGAACACGCCGGGGGAGTGAAACCGTCCGCGCACGTCCTGAATCAAAACCGCATAGCCACGCTCGGCGAAATAGGCGGCATGGCCCCCTCTCCAGTTGCAGTCATTCTTGTTGTAGGGCGTTCGCTCGATAATCACCGGGAAAGGTCCGGGAGCATCAGGCAGGTAAAGATCGGCGGCCAGCTCCATACCGTCCCGCATAGGCGCATGGACTTCCTTGCAGGTAAACGTGTGCTCTGCCGCCCTCTCTTCCGGCCAGGCATACGCCGGGCTGCTCCAGACCAGAGCTGCCCCAATCCCAACGAGCATCCACACCAAGCACCGCATCGCACACCTCCTTCTTAACTCTGCATCGCTCACTGTACACCGAAAACGATCTCTATTTTAATTGTCCCTGCTCTTGCGGTAAAGTGAACTACATTGAAAAACGAAGCATGTAAATAGCAGATGATCGCAGATGATTGATGATCCTTATTACTCCGTGCGGCTTTCCTTGGTGGAGCAAATCAACCGCGACAGGGCCTCGGCAGCTCTCCGCCCGGTCGAGCTGGATGTTTTGTCCTCCACCGTGGGCGACCGGCATTGCCAGGAGATGTCTGCCAACCGGTTTCTGTCCCATTGGAACTTGCGCGGCTTAAGGCCCTATCACCGTTATCATCTGGCGGGCGGCAGAGACCATGTGCAGGAAAATTTATCCCGGTTGACGGTCTTTACGAATATTCCCATCCCCATCCCAACGCAACCGCAGGAGATTCTCCCGCATATGCTGCGCGCCGAGAAACGCATGTTCGAGGAGAAACCGCCGCTGGACGGACACCGCAAAAATATTCTGGACCCGGCGCACACTCACGTGGGAATCGGCTTTGCCGTGGTGGGAAGAGAATTCACCCTGTCCCAGCAGTTTTTGAACCGGTTTGTCCGGCTCAAGGAGTTGCCCGCAGCGATGCCGCGCGGCACCATCCGGGTGGAAGGCGAGATGCTGCGGAAAGATTTTGGCCCCTACTACTGCGTGCTGTTCCATGACGGGGAGTTGAAACCGTGGACCGTTGAACAACTGAACCAGACATACGCCTATTCCGATGTCAGCGGGACGATTTGCGCCAAGGTCCCGCCCTGGGAGATGCGTTTCAGCCGTTCCAGTGGTCGATTCAGCTTTTCCGTTCGTGCAAGCAACTGCGGCCCGGGATACTATCATTTGCTGTTGTGGGTCCGCGACGACATCGGCTCCATCCCGTACCAGCTGTATCAAGGAGGAAGTTTTGGAGTCGACACAAAGGACGCCACTCCCTGCGCGGGCTGGGTCCTTCACCGCTGAGGACGCCTTGCGCGTCAGCGGCTGGAGGTTGTACAGTTTGAAGCTGGCAGAAAGGCTCCGGCATCGAATGGCAGCGGCACCCCAAGGAGGGTAGATGGAAAAGTCCTCGATCACCGTACAGCGGCACATCCTGGAACAGGAGCGCAAACACCAGCAAGCGACCGGCGACCTGACCGGGCTGCTTTGGGATTTGACGCTGGCGGCCAAGGTCGTCTCGCGGGAAGTGAACCGCGCCGGGCTGGCCGATATCTTCGGCGCAACGGGCGAGGAAAATGAAAGCGGCGACTTGGTCAAGCGGCTGGACAGCATCGCGCAGGACACCATCTACCGCGCCATGGACCACGGCGGCCATCTCTGTTTGATGGTCTCGGAGGAGAGTCCCGACTTGATTCCGATTCCCGCCAAGTATCCCAAGGGGAAATATCTGCTGCTCTACGATCCTCTGGACGGCTCCTCCAACATCGAGGCCAACGTCAGCATCGGCACCATCTTTTCCGTGCACCGCCGAATCACCGGCTCCGGCGACGGGACGCTGGAAGACTGCCTGCGCAAGGGCTCCGAGCAGGTGGCCGCCGGGTACTTCCTCTACGGCTCGAGCACGATGATCGTCTACACCACCGGACAAGGCGTCTACGGTTTTACGCTCGATCCGAGCATCGGGGAGTTCATGCTCTCGCACGACCGCATCGTCACCCCGCCCCAGGGCAAGTATTACAGCATCAATGAAGGCAATGCCGCCGGCTGGGACGAGCCGACGCGAAACTACGTCCAGCACCTGAAGCAAAAGGACAAGGCCACGGGCCGGCCCTACTCGCTGCGCTACATCGGCTCGCTGGTGGCCGACATCCACCGCACCCTGGTCTACGGTGGAATTTTTCTCTATCCTTCCGACACCAGCGATCCGGCGAACCCAAAACCCAAGTTGCGGCTTCTGTACGAAGTGGCGCCGATGTCGTTTCTCATGGAGCAGGCCGGGGGCGCTGCCATCACGGGAACCCAGCGGGTGCTCGACGTGCAAGCCACTTCCCTGCACCACAAGGTCCCGATTGTCCTCGGAAGCAAACAGGACGTCGCGACCTATGAGAGGTTTTGCACGGAGTCTGGCACCGTCCCGGCGGGCAAGAAAAAGTAAGCAAAGCAGACCCTCGGCGGGCCGGAGAGATGGCAGCCGGGAACACAACCTCCCCACCGCAACCATTTCTCGTGGCGGAAGCTGTTTTCTCGCCTCTCGACAATCACTTCCCTAGATCCAACCGGAAATATCCCAGGCCTATCCCAGGCGGACGCTCGATGGGCTCACAGCCTGGTTCGATTTTTCCCTTGACAAGAATAAGGGGAAAAAGCGAGAATGTTATTGCAACTGAGTTGCAACAACAGATGCCATTCGGTTGCAATAAGAGGAACCTCGAACAAGTGACTGACAATCCACCATGCCGCTGGTAAAACAGATTCGACGCCGGGGAGGGCTGGAGCGCCTCGCCAAACAACATGGCCTGAGGCTGACGCGCCAGCGCCGCCTGATCTTTGCCATCCTGGAGTCGGCCAAGACCCACCTCAACGCCAAGCAAATTCTCGAGCAGGCCCAGCGCCTGGAACCCGGCATCGATCAGGTGACCATCTACCGGAATCTCGGCGTGCTCAAGCGCCTGGGCGTGGTGGATGAGTTGGATTTGCTGCACCTGCGCGGCGACCAGCACTACTACGAGGCGCGGCAGGTGCGGGCCCACTCCCACGTGGCGTGCCTGGCCTGCGGAAAAGTTTTCGAGTTTTATACGTCGGCGATAAAAACCATCGACCGGGAATTGGAGAAGGAATGCGGCTTTTCCGTTTCCTTTACCCGGATCGAGATTGGGGGACAGTGCGCAGCGTGCCGGAAGAGTGGAAGGGAAGCTCCCCTTCCCCGGAAAGGGAAGCAGGCTCGCTGAACGCTCCGGCTCGCCCCGTTATTTTTTGAAGAGAAACACAATCGCGCAGCGGACGCCCGCGCCTGCCTAGCTCGAAACGCCCGCTGCACGCCCATCAACCCGTTTCAGGGTGGACAGAGTTTAACTCTAGGCCAATCCACCCCGGAATTCAACAGCAGGTATCAAACGGAGGAGGATTGGATGAGGGGAATAATACTTGGAGTTTTCGTTTGGCTCTCTTTTGTTTCTTTGTTGGTTGCTCAAGCCGCTCCCGAAGCGAAAGTCACAGCGGAAGAAATTCAACAGTTACAGGCTCAGATCACTGCCTTGCAGAAGAAGCTGGATAGCGTGCTGAATAGAACACTAGACTCCCGCCCCGGCGAGTTGGCGGAAACGCAAACCTCCGGCAGCACAGTCGAAGGCGTTTCCAGCGAGCAAGAAGTCCAGCAGGTTCCCGGCCAGGGGTTAACCGAGAAGGGCTTGTATCAGAGCCTGACCGCCGCCGGCGCTCCGGAACAAAGTTCCGGCAGCAGCCTTTTCGATCAGGCCGTGAAGATCGGCGGCTACGGATCGTTCCGATTTGAGAGCAACAACATCGACCTGGGACCGCGCATTGCAGACCTGCCGCCGGTTCGCCGGGGCTTTGACGCCTTTGATTTCAGGCGGTTCGTCTTCACGCTCGACGCCGCGCCGGCCGAGCGCTTGCGGTTTTATACCGAGATCGAATTCGAGCGGCTGAATGGAATCGAAATCGAGCGGACGGCCATTCCGGAAAACCGCGGGGTACGCAATCGCGCCGGCATCCGCTTCATCCAGGAGGTGGAAGGGCAAAGCGGCGGCGAAATCGCCATGGAACAGGCCTGGGTGCAGTACGATTTTACACAGTCAATGGGCCTGCGCATGGGGGTTGTCCTGCCGCCCGTCGGACGGTTCAACATCCTGCACGACGACGACTACTGGGACCTTCCCCGGCGGACGCTGGTGGACCGCGGCGGGCCCGTGCTTCCGGTGAAATCCGCTTGGAGAGAGCTCGGCGCCGGCCTGGTCGGCAACCTGTCCGTGGGGCAGGGCGATCTGGACTATCAATTCTACGTGCTGGGCGGGGCGCGGCTGGACTTTACGCTGGAAGAGGTGGTCTCTTTGCGGGAGGGCAGAAACTTGCTGGAGTTGGAACCGGAGATCGCTTTCGCCTCCGGCCCCTTTGACGGGACCGACCCTGCCGATGCCGTCAGTTGGCGGGTGGCCTACAGCCCGACGTTGGGCAGCGAGTTTGCTTTTTCCGGCTATCACGGACAGTACACGCCCGATTACTTGAATGTGGACAGCTCCATCCACTCGCTTGGATTCGACGGCAAGCTGACATTCGGGAGATTTGAAGTGGAGGGAGAGTTTGTTTATACCGACTTCGGGCGCATGGAAGCCGTGCTCGGCGAGATCGCCGCGCAGGCGGTGGACTCAATGGCCAAGACCAGCAGCGCCGAAACGGCGGAACTGGAAACGGAAGTGGAGACGGAGTTCGCCGGCCCTCTGACCAACCAGCGATACGGCTACTGGGTGGACTTCAAGTACCGTTTCTGGCCCCGTTTTTTAGACCGCACTTTTTTGGGAAGAGGTTTTGAGAATCCCCAGTTGATCCCCATCGTTCGCCTGGAGCGCATCTGGTTCAACGATTTTGTTCGGGAATTCACTTTCTTGGAAGGCGCGCCCACAAGCCTCGAAACGGAAGACATGGTACAGCAACGAACCACCGTGGGCCTGACCTACCGGCCGGCGGCCTCGGTCGCTTTCACCGCCGCCTTTGAACACAACCAGCGAATTCAGGGAAGCACGCTCATCTTCCCCAACGTTTTGGGGCTGGGGCGAGTGCCGGACAAATCCTACGACTCGCTGCTGCTGGGTGTCACTCTGGGGTTTTAGAAGGATTGCACGTGGCTTTGCGCAAAAACAGAACGGTTGCCGGAGCGTTGACGCCTTTGCGGGCGGCTCTTTTGGGCCTGCTCGCGCCTCTGCTGCTTGCGGGACAAGGAATGGGAACCGAGGTCTATCTGACGCTGGAAGAAGCGCCGCGAACCGTTTTCCCGGAGGCCGACCGCTGGGAGCGAAAAGACATTCCAGTCACCGCAGCATTGAGCCAACGACTCAAGCAACTGGTGGGCCGCGCCAAGCCGACTATTTGGGAGCCGTTCTACATCAGCTTCATCGCCAGCAAAGACGGGCAGGTCATCGGCTACGCGGTCATCTGCGAGGAAATCGGCAAGCACCGCCCCATCACCTTCATTGCAGGGGTCACCCCGGATGGGAAGGTAAAAGACGTTGCCATCATGATGTACCGTGAACCGCAAGGCGGCGAGATTCGCCGCAGGAGTTTCCTGAAGCAGTTTAGCGGGAAGCGGCTCAGCAACCCCATCATGCCCCGCCAAGACATACAGAGTCTCTCCGGCGCCACGCTCTCCGTGCGGGCGATGAGCCGTGGCGTACGCAAGGCCCTTGCCGTGGTGCAAGCCGTTTATCTCAACCCGCAGGAGCGTGCGCGAACGCAGCAGCAATAGGAATCAGCATGACAACCCGTATTCAACAACGAAACACGCAGCGGAACACCAGCGAACAACGGCGGTCGGCCCGTACCGGCAGCTTAGCTGCGGCGTTTTCGCTTCTCACCCTCGGGGCATTCTGCCTGAGTACGTTGCCTGCCCGGTCCTCCGGCGCGGCGTTGCAGTTGGTGCGCAGAGCCCACTACCAGATGGGCACAATCTTTGAGATCTCCGCCTACGGGAAAGAAGAAGATGCCCGGCGCACCGCCGCAGCCATCGAAGAAGCCTTCGCCGAAATCCGGCAGGCCGACCAGATGATGAGCGACTATCGCGACGACAGCGACCTGACCCGGCTGAACCAAAACGGCGGAACTGGCTTTGTTCCCGTCCCGGCTGAACTCTACGATTTGTTGCAGGAATCGGTGAAATACTCCCGGCTGACCGGCGGCGCCTTCGATGTCACC
>JADFGZ010000293.1 GCA_022567475.1 Acidobacteriota bacterium
AACCGTCGTGGCAAAAGTGACAAGGGACGTCGTATTGACGAGTAAACGCGGGTATCGCCCAGACGGGCGGGGCTGCGGACCAGGCTACCAGCGCTAGGAGCACCACCCGGAGAACAGTGGCTCGGTGGTTCCTGCCAGGAAAGTTTACATCCCTCCCCTCGGAGGCCGTGCTTCGCCCTTTCGATTTTCTCGGTCTATTCACGTGATCCTTCTCAAAAGAAGGAAGTTATTAGGTTACTTTTGGACTGGAGAGCACTCTTCGATTATAGCAGGTCACTCCTGAAGAACCCGCCTGACCCTATTTGGCCGGGTCCGTTTGCAGACCGGGGCCCTAGTGATACACAATGCCTCCCAGATCAACCGGAGGGTTCCATGAGTTTATTGAAAATCGCGAGTATACCCGCAGCGACTGTGTCCCCCCGATCGGTGGTCACTGAGGCTGTCCAACTGATGAACGACAAAAGGGTTGGCGCGGTGGCCGTGATCGATAACGACGCGCTGGTGGGAATATTCACCGAACGGGACGTGATGATTCGCGTGGTGCAAGAAGAACGCAATCCTCGCGAAACCCTGGTTCGTGATGTTATGACCTCGCCGGTGGAGACTGCATCCGAGAAAACAACTGCCACAGAAGCCCTTGCTCTTATGCTCGACCGCCACTTGAGGCACCTTCCGATTCTCGGGAGCAAAGGGCAGCTTCTGGGCATACTCTCCACTCGAAACCTACTGACGAACAAGGTGGAAGACCTCGAGAATCAGCTGAATTCCTTAGACCAATTCCTCTTGAACGATGGTCCAGGCGGATAGCCCACAATCCATCCCCCCGGCTGTTTTCCGCAATTCCGATGGCTAATAAAATCAGGAGTGGGCGGTGCTAATTAGCTTCTTTGGCTCTCGCCTCTCCAGCCAACCCAACAGATCCTTCAGCTTGGCAAGCTCCTCCAGAAACTCAATCACTAGTGCGCCCACTTGTATGCGCACGACGTTCCCGGTTACCTCGAACGCTCCCTGATAGCCCGAAACCGTGAAGCGAAATGGCAACTCTTCACCTGGAGAAGGTTTGATCTCACTTTGATTGAGAACTCCTCCTTTCCCTATGTCGAGCAGTTTGGAGAGGGTTTCCACTGCCTCAGTCATAAACTCTACCCGCCCAGACACGGGATAACGCTTGTAACGTCGTCTCTCTATAGTCATTGGGGCCTCTCGGCTAGAATGTGAATCTGTTCGGTAGACCGAGCAAGGACCGCTCATTTTGCGCGGGTGTTTACCTGGCTTACCTGAAGGAAAAGGGTAAGATGCACCGCAGGAGGTTAGCCAATGGAAACCCAAGCGTCAGACCCAGTAGTGGAAAGACGGCTAAGACGGATCGAGGGAACCATCCCTTACCTGTTCCGCCACACCCGAATCAAGCAATCTGTCTTGTTCTTTTGGCTCAAGGGCGGCGACTTCTGCATGGCGCCCCCATGACAGAACGTCTCGCCGGCGGGACGGTTCGATTTGTCCCGCAACCCAGCCAGCATTCCTAAATGTCTGGTATGAATAGGTCTCGCTATCTAGGGCTTACGCCAACTTCTCATTCAGCTCACTGATCCGACTCTCCAAGTTGAAACGAAAAACACGTTCTTGTATTTTTTGACTACGCGTTTCCGCGGCTGCTCTTTCTTACTGCGACCGGCCCATGATGCGCAACATTGTCGTATTTCCTCGGCGTCAGACGAATGCATGCCGCTAAAGATAGCAACGGGCAAAAAGTTATGTTTCTGGCCGGGCTGGCAGTACCGGCAAATCCTCCAGGAGAATCCCCGGAATCAAAGAAAACTTCCGGGTCAGGTGAGCCACGAGTTTCCGGGGATGAAATCGGCAAAGCTATCGGCGTCTCTGGAGCCCCTGGAAACGAGTTGAGCGGGTAGCCCGGCTCGACCTGGAGACCGGAAGCACTGAACGGGAGTCTTTTCTTGAGACTTCTCGCAGATGTAAACTGAGGAACAAAAGACTCCCGACATTCAAGCCTATGGGCACGTTCCTGAGACATGCTGCATCGCCGTCACCTTCATCGTGTGAGTCTCCTTGCCGGGGACAGCCGTGCCGGTGATCGTGACCTTGTGGCCGACGTGGGGATTCAAGTTGGCTGTTGACTCCGCAATCTCGACTGTCGCTGGCCCTCTCTCGAGGTCCGTGAGCCTGAACGTGCCGGAGTCGGCGTCCTTCTGCAAGCAGCCGGTCATGCTGTGCTCTCTCGGTGCGTCTTGTTGTGCTTCGCCGCGAAGTCCAAAACCCAGCGCGCACGTAAATACAACCGCCGCCATAACAATGGAAACTTTCATTGTGACCCCTCCTCTTGCCCGGAATTTCCGGTTTGAGTTCCTGCTTTAGTCAAAAAATATACCCTTGCTTCCCTGAATGGTCAAGCTCAGAGTTGCCTCCGGAGGGGCAGCTCATAAACAGCCGGGGTTTTCGGGAAATAAGAAAGCCGGAGATCGGCGGTAAGCAACTCCGGCTTTCTGTTTTCGCCATCTAGGGTAGATGGCTTTTGTTCATTTCAATCAGCTTTGCTTGGAGGGATTCTGCCACAGCCCTGGGGATTGTCAAGAGGTATTTGCCGCTACCATCCGAAGCCGTGGCGATTGCGAAGGCTTTGGACCCGGGGGAATGGAAGGCAGCGCAGGAGGGGAAGGCTCACGGTGGGCCACGTGGTGGAAAGTTGCTCTCACATTCCAAAGCCGCGACAAGATAACAGCGCACACGGAGATGAGCGGGAGAACCTTAGAGAATAGGAATCTTGAAGTTGGCGGGGGTTTTCGCGCGCATAGTACCTAAAGGGGCCATTCACGGAGAGGATCGGCCAAAAAGAGGGTAACTATGTAGTTACCTGAGCGGTGGGTGCGGTTGTGGTGTGCCGCTATGACCGCTTTGCCCGGAGCCTGCGCCAACTGGTGAATGCGCTGGAGGAGTTCCGGGCCCTGGGGATAGACTTCATCAGTTTGCATGAGGGGGTGGATACCATTACGCCCAACGGCCGGCGGGTGTTTGGGATCTTCGCCTCGATTGCTGAGTTTGAGCGGGAACTGATCCGGGACCGAGTGAAGTCCGGCCTCGCAGCAGCCAGGGCAAAAGGGAAGCGCCTGGGGCGGCCGCGCAGCGTCGTGGATTCGGAGAGGATTGCCAGGCTTCGCGCGCAGGGGCTTTCCTGGGCCAGGATTGGCAAGCAGACGGGCATTGGTGAGGGTACGGTGAGGCGAGTCCTTGAAAGAAGCGCCAAAAACCATTTCCTGAATTTTAGCAGACTCTCCTCTCAGCCCTCAATTTGATTTCAGCACAGAAAAAATGGCCGGGCGTGCCCACCCGGCCTAGGCGGAGGGCAACTGTGTGCCCTTTCATGGTTGGCTAGTACCTTACCTATGTTGGGGGTGAGCGGTCAAGCTGAGGAGATGGGCTTTTCCGATTCTTAATCCCCCGTAGGCGCCCGCCGCTTTAGGTCTTCAAACCAGTTTTTCCAGTCTGGACGTTTAACATGCCAATGCAACTACTGCACTGCCATAGTGACCGGAGGGCTGCTCTGTCCGGCCACGTTGAGGATCACCGGCACGTCGTTGCCGGGTTGGACTCCCTCAGGAACCACTGCGTTGATTGGGTACAATCCCGTAAAGTTCGGAGCCAGTCCAGAGAATAGCGCTTGCGCATCGACCCCTCCGATGGAGACCGAAACCTGGTTCACCGTTGTGGAAAGAGGGGAAGAGGGCGCGGCCTCGCCCGCATCCACCGGCGGGTCTACCGCTCCCAATCCGGCGCACTACATCGTAATTACATCCCCTGCCTGGGCCGGTCTGGAAGCTTCCGCCAGCAACAGCTCTGCGGGGGTGGCCACCAGAATCCACCCCTGGTTCCTTCCCGACCCGTCCACGGTGAACACAGCCGGTTGGGCCGCTGCCACCGTCACGCTCTCGGGAACCGTATAGGTTGTCCCTCTGCTCACCACAACCTGGTGCTGAGTATTGACCGGAATGTCAAAGGGAATCATGGCGTTGACCTGACCCTCGCTGGCGAACAGCAGCGGCATTGCCTGGCCGCCGATGGTTGCCGTCGTCCCCACTAACTGGGTTTCCAGCGGAAGTGTGACCGAGGAATTCTGGCCTTCGGAAAGCATGGTTCCGAAGATGGAAATGATACTCCCGGGCGCCTGCGGAACTTGCGGAGCGAAGCTAGCCCCGCTCGCCACGCCCCCGGCGCCGACGACGGGAGGGTTTTGGTGCGACTGCAAACCACCCGTTACCTGAGCGGCCCCTAGGATATTCTGTCCGGGAATCTCGGCTGCGACTGAAACGGTCACCTGCGAGAGTGTCGTGTTCCACGCCTGCCAAGTGCCGGTCCAACGCCCATTGACCGGCCCCTGGTTTATTGAGCCAGAATGAAAGAGAGTTTTTTGGCAGAATCGAGGACTGCAAGAAGGGGGATCAGCCGGGAAACAGAAGCGATTCAGCGTGGAGCAGATTGTAGGGATACGGAAGCAGGCTGAGGTGGGGGTGCCGGTAGGGGAACGGGTCCGGAAGGTGGGGAGATCCGAGCAGAGGTTCTAGCGCTGGAAGAAGCATTCCGTTGGTCTGGAGATCGACCAAGTCCGGCAGCTGCGCAGTTGCAGGAGGAGAACCCACGGTGGAAGCGGTTGGGGGCGGAGCTCACTGTGGACAAGACGATGCGGCAAGATATGCTGGCAAAGAAATTCTAAAGCCCTCGCGAGGCCGCCAGGCAGTGGGATAGCGGTGCGGGGGCTATCGGGGGAGCGAGCGGCGGGCGTGTGCGGTGTCCCCGCTCAACCGTGGAACCTGCCGGTATCGGAGCCAGCAGGACCCTGGGACGGAGTTGCGGATGCGGACCCGGGAGATTGCGCAGGTGCGGATTCGATAGGGGCATCGGAAGATCCTGGTGCTGCTGCACCGGGAGGGTTGGCAAGTGGGAAAGACGATGGGGAGCCGATTGTATCGGGAACAGGGATGGGCGCTACGGCGGACCGACGACGGTTCCGCGCGCTCCCGGTGATGGATGCGTCCACGCGGGAGAGCTGGGCCAGCGAGCCCGGACAGAGCTTGAAGGGGGAAGCTGTGGTGCGGGTGCTGCAGAGGATCCAGAAGAATCGTGGTGGAGCGAAAAGGCTGTTCTGCGACAATGGTTCAGAGTTCTCGAGTCGAGGGCTAGACCTGTGGGCCTATCCGAACCGGGTACGGATTGCTTTTTCCCGGCACAGTTCAACGGCGACAGCGGCTGGGTGGCATGCTCAATTCTTACTATCGCGAAGCGGCCTGAGGAGAGCGTATCGTAGGGTTTGTCCTGCGGCTCTTCCTTTCTTCCTTCACCGGGAACCCTTCCCAATGGAACGTCTGAGCTGATCGCAACGGCAAGCCCGTCTGACGTTATACACGGCGTGAATCACTCGCGCTGGAGAGTTGTATCCAAAGCCTCGATCAAG
>JADFGZ010000042.1 GCA_022567475.1 Acidobacteriota bacterium
GGGCGGCCGAGGACGTTCTTCCGTCCAGCGGTGGTAATCAGTTTCTTTTCAAGAAGCGTCTTCAGGACGCTGGCTGCGTGGACTCCCCGAATTTGCTGTATCTCCGGAATCGTGATCGGCTGCCGGTAAGCGATGGTGGCCAAGGTCTCGAGCGCCGCCATCGAGAGTTTCACGGGCGGGGTCATATCCTTTACAAATTTTCGGATCGTCTCGTGATGCTCCGCCTTGGTGAACATCTTGTAGCCGCTGGCGATCTCGCGGATTTCGATGCCGTGCCCCTCCTGGCTGTATTCCTGCTGTAGCGCTTCGAGCACTTGGCGCACCTGAGCGGCCGAGGCGCTTTTCAGAGCCTTGCAAATTTGCTCCACGGTTACGGGATCATCGGCCACGTAGACGATCGCTTCCACAGCCGCTTTCAGAGCTCGGTCCTGGCTTTGTGTTTCTTCCTGATTGTCCATGATTACTCTCGTCCGTTCGGTTCTCTTATTCCTTTTTCTTCTTGCTCTCCCTGCTGTGATTGCTCCCTTGTCCGAAAAGGCCTGCGGCTTGCCCCTCTCCGCTGAGGAGGCTATTGGTAGCTTTGATCCACCTCCGGTTGCGACTCCGAGTAGACCGCCGCAAACATTGTGTGCCGGACAAGGGCTATCTCGCCGAAGGCTTCTTTCTGACGAGCCCGCACGGCTTGCAGGCGCACCAACTCCAGGAGGGCCAGAAAAGCCGCCACCAGCGCCTCCCTCGACCGGAGACGGTTGAATACCTCCCCCAGCACAACCGGTTCCGAGCTGGCGGCGAGCATGTCGCACAATTGCCGCATCATCTCGGCAATGCTGACCTTTTCATCGGGGAAAGCGATCTCGGGCTTATCCTTGGCGCGTTCCAAAATCTGCTGGAAAGCCTTCACCAAGTCGAAAAGCGTCACGGTCAGCCCCGGCTCCTTGGCGTGGTCGAGGAATGGTTTCAGAGCCGGAGCGGACCATAGAGCGTTCTGTACGACATGCTTCTCATCGAGCATCTGCGCGGCGTTCTTGAACTTCTCATGTTCCAGCAATTGATGCACCAGCTCGGCGCGCAGGTCTTCCTGCTCGCCAGAACCCTCGGATGGGTCAGGCGGCAGAAGCATCTTGGACTTGATGTGGATCAAAGTGGCCGCCATGAGGATAAACTCCCCGGCAAGCTCGGTGTCCAGTTGTTCGAGGTGTTGCTGGAGATACCCCAGGTATTGCCCGGTGATCTGCGCGATGGGGATGTCGTAGATGTCGATCTCTTGCTTGCGAATCAGGTCGAGAAGCAGGTCCAGGGGGCCTTCGTAGCTTTCGATTTGGACACGGTACGGCTCATTCATTGTTTGCTCTCGCATTGTTTGCTCTCGGCTGCGCTCCGACAGGAAATTTAATCCGAGGTCGACTTTTCTTTTTTTGCCGGGGCCGGTTTTTTTGGTTTCTGGTCCGCTTTCGCCGCGCGGACAGGGGATTGAAAAGTTCGGGAGAGGTTCATGCCGTCGCGAACCTCCTCCATCGTCTGTTGCGCAATTCGGCTGGCCTTTTTGGAGCCCTCCTCCAGGATATCCCAAACCTGCTTCGGATTTTTCTCATACTCAATGCGACGCTCGCGAATCGGCGACAGAGCCTGCACCAGGCTGTCCGCCATCAATTTTTTATCTTCCACGCAGCCGATTCCGGCGCGGCGGCACTCCCGGTTGACCATCTCGACCGTGGCGGGCGGTGAAAAAATCTTATGGAAGCTGAACAGGGGGCAGACATCCGGATTGCCGGGGTCGGACTTGCGCGCTCGCGCCGGGTCGGTGAGCATCGAGGAGACCTTCGTTCGGATTTCCTGCTCCGTGTCGCTCAGGAATATGGCGTTCCCATAGCTTTTGCTCATCTTGCGTCCGTCGGTGCCCGGCAGCCGGGGAAAACTGGTCAGCATCGGACGCGGCTCGGGGAAAATCGGCCCATAGAAGCCGTTAAACCGGCGGCAGATTTCCCGCGTCAACTCCACATGGGCCACCTGATCCTCGCCGACCGGGACGAAGTCAGCCTTGTAGATGAGGATGTCGGCCGCCTGCAACACAGGGTAACCCAAAAAGCCATAGGTGCCCAGGTCCTTGTCCCGTATATTCTCGCGCTGTTCCTTGTAGGTAGGCACTCGCTCCAGCCATCCCAGCGGCGTTACTTGTGACAGCAACAAGTGCAGTTCGGCGTGCTCGGGTACGCGGGATTGCAAAAACAGCACGGCCCGTTTCGGGTCCAGGCCCGCCGCCAGCCAGTCCATCAGGTTCTCCAGGGAATGTTTCTGAATCTGGCTGGTGTCGGCATAATGTGTAGTGAGCGCGTGCCAGTCCGCGATAAAAAAGTAGCAGTCGAACTTCTCCTGAATCTGAACCCAATTCCCGAGCGCTCCGACCAGATGACCGACGTGGACTCCTCCCGTCGGACGCAATCCGCTCAGAACCCGCTTTTGCTGTGAAGATTCGGTTGGAGAGGGAGAGGGCATGTGCAGATCAGATCCTTAGCAATGAGTTGAAAAATCTCAAAAACGGCGAAAGTACGGTCGATACACCGCCGGACCAGAGGAGAAAAAATAGCAGAAAAAAACCGTATTCCTTCACCGGCGCGAAGCTTGCCCGGGCCCTTGCCGGCAGCAATCCTTCCAAAATGTGTCCACCGTCGAGCGGCGGGATGGGAATGAGGTTGAACACTCCCAGAATCACATTCACCATCATCAGGGAATGGAGCAACAAGATCACCGGCATCAGCACGGAGCCGCCCGCTTCCGGGCCACCGTAGCCGGTCAATATCTGGTTCGCCGCCGGGGACACAACGCGGAATGCCAGCAGCAGCAGCAGCGAGGCCGTCGCAGCCAGAAAATTACTCACCGGGCCTGCGGCGGCTATATAAACATTGTCGCGCACGGGATTCCGCAAGCGGGACGTATCCACCGGCGTCGGTTTGGCCCAGCCGAAGATGGGCGCATGCGAAATGGCGCCGAGCAGCGGAAACATAATTGTTCCAACCGGGTCGATATGCCGGATTGGATTCATCGAGATGCGGCCCAGCAACCTTGCCGTGGGATCTCCAAAACGGTTCGCCGACCAGGCGTGGGCGGATTCATGAAAGCTGATGGCAAAAAGGAATGCGATGATCTGAAAGAGAATCTCAACGGATGAAAAAGCCAAATTGACCCCGGCGCAGCGGCCGTCGCCCAGAGTGCAAAACTGCCGGCGACAGCCTTCCCCTTTGTTTGAAAAGAAAATGTTAGCACAGCCCGCCGTGACGAAGTGAAGTATAGTGGAATTTCCGCCTATGATCGTCCTTGCAGTCGATACCAGTTCCGAACAAGGCAGCCTGGCGCTGGCGCAAGAAAACGAGTTGCTGGAACTGATCCCCCTTCCGCCCAAGCGCCACAGCGTCACCCTTCACGGAGAGATTGTTCACCTGCTGGAGCGGCACGGCTTGGCGGCCTGCGATATCCAGGGATTCGGAGTTGTGGCGGGCCCCGGTTCCTTTACGGGAGTTCGGGTGGGCCTGACGGCAGTGAAGGGGCTGGCTGAGGTGAACGGGAAGCCGGTCGTTGCCGTCTCCAGTTTGGAAACGCTGGCGGTTGCAGCTTACGCGCAGTTTTCGGAGCACTCTCCTGCTATTCGCAACGCCAGGGTTCTGGCGCCTCTCCTCGACGCCCGCAGGGGACAAGTCTTTGGGACTGCTTATCGGCGCGCTGCTTTTGGAGAGGCAGCTCATGCACAAGTAGGCGAGTGTTTCCAGCCGCTCGTCAAGGAAATGGTATGTTCGCTGAAGTCTTTTCTGGAACGCATGCATGAGGCCGGAATTGAGGAGCCGGTGTTTTGCGGAACGGAGCTGGAGCACTACGTTCCGGAGATCGAAAAGGCGGGATGGAAACTGTCGCCACGAATAGTGGTTTCGCCCTTCCTGGCGGCCTCGCTGGCTCAAATTGCCGCCGCGAGATTACGGAAAGGGTTAGGAACATCGGCAGAGGGTGTCGAGGCGAACTACGTGCGCTCCTCCGACGCTGAGCTATTCTTCAAAGGATGATTCCTGTTCGCCCATTGCGCTCCGAAGGTGTGGAGCAGGTGCTGGCCCTTGTTGTCGCGTCAGCAGATGTTGCTACTGCTGGGGGTAATACTGCGGGTCAAGCCGCTGGCTGGAATCGCCGGGCTTTCGAGGACATTTTGGAACATTCAGAGCAGGGGTCCTGCCTGATAGCGGAGCAAGATGACGCAGAGCACGATGGCGTTGTGACGGGCTTCGCATGCTTCCGGGTGACGGCGACGGAAGCGGAGTTGCTCAATTTAGCCGTGCTGCCTCTGGTTCGCCGGCAGGGCACTGGCTCTCGGTTGCTGAAACATGTTCTCCAGGAGGTTGCCCGCAGGGGAGCGGAGCACATTTTTCTGGAGGCGCGGGAATCGAATGTCGCGGCCTGGCGTCTTTATGAGCGCTTCGGATTCCAGCCCGTCGGGCGTCGTCGTGGATTTTATACCCAACCCGCAGGCGACGCCGTCCTGCTCCGCTGCGACGTGCGGACCCCTGTTCGCGGAGGCGATACCCGAATGACCGGATGCAAGAAATCGGACTGGCAGCAGGGGGGAGTGTGTGGCAATTGTGGCGGAGGGAGCGTTATGGTGCCTGACATGATGGGTATGACCGACAAGTCCAGAGGATTCGAGCTAGGGGTCGATCGCGGAATGGGCGGCGAGTTGCCGTTCTACTGTGTGTCGGTGATGAAGTTCTCGATCCTCTCGTTTGCCACCTTCGGATTTTACGAGCTATTCTGGTTCTACAAGAATTGGACGCTAGTCAAAGCAAGGTCTGCTCCTGATATCCGCCCATTCTGGCGTGCGCTCTTTTCAGTTTTGTTTTGTTACTCCTTCGCTAACACGGTCAAATCGGCTGCGGGGTCAGTGAACCTATATCAAAAATTTAATCCAGTGTCCATTGCTGCGCTCTATGCCTTACTGATATACCTAACTCGATTGCCTGACCCATATTGGATGGTTTCCCTGTTTTCATTTGTTCCCCTCGTTCCGCTCGTCCGGGAGATCCGCACAGTTCATGAAACGATTCGCCCAGGCTTCGAATCCGCCATCGGCTGGGGCGGTTGGTCTTACGCGACCCTGGCGACGGGTGGCACCCTGACTGCCTTGGCTGTGATGAGTACGTTTGCTCCGCCGTCTCGAGTGCTTCGGCAGTCCGAGATTCCCCCCTCGTACCAGGTCACCTTAGTAGAAGCAGGCGTGCTAGAGCCCAACGAGCGAATTGAGTTCTTCTACTCCGCCGGACTCTACTCAATTCTCGAAGACGGGAATCTGCTGACTGAGAACCGGGTTGTCAGCTACGAGACCCTGGATGGAGAGCTGTACGTATACAGTTCTACGTATCCGGAAATTCAAGATTTCGACGTGGAGTACTCGGAGAGCTTCTTCGACGATACCGTGTTGTTCATCTCAATGGTGAGCGGAGAGGAATTCAGCTTGATCCTATCGGCCGAGGACGGGCGCGACAAGGAATTCGTGTCAGAACTCCAATCCCGCCTTTCAGCGTCGCGCAGCCCGTGAGAAACCTTCTCACGAGGTTTGTACGCTTTGCGAATGGGGGGCGTCAGGGATTTGTCGCCGCAGGGGGATGACGTTAGGGGGGGTTGAAATTCCTCCTTTTCGGTGCTAGCGTAGGCCCGTACCATCCCACAAGGAGGTGTTCTGCTTCATGGAGACAGACCTTCAAGAAGTGAAGAATCGTTTGATGGCCACCAACGAAGAGTTTTCCCGGCTGGCAAAGGAACACTCTCAATATGCACAACAACTGGAGGAGCTTTCCAGTCAATCCCACCTTACAGAATCCGAGCAGCTGGAAGAAGTCAAACTGAAAAAGCGAAAGCTGTTTTTGAAGGATCAGATGGAGAAGATTCTTCAGCAGCACCTCAAGACGGCTGTTTGACCTCGCCCCATGCCGGCGCAATTCAGCTGGCGCTCGATTGACAGGTGCCGTTTCCCTTTGACATGATAACGTCATGATCCGTGATGGATTCCTATACGCAATTGCCCTGGGTTTCCTGGGCGCTTTTGCCGCTGCCGTGGCGGGGCCCGCCTGGGCGATTCCCGAGTTGCTCCTGGCTGCATTTGTCCTTTATTTTTTCCGGGACCCGGAGCGGACAGTTCCCGACGAGGAAGCCATCGTTTCTCCGGCTGACGGCCGCGTGGTCGATTTGCGCCAAGTGGAGTTGGACGGCAGGAACGTGTGGCGAATCAGCATCTTTCTTTCCCTCTTTAACGTTCACGTCAACCGTTCTCCCATCGCGGGCGTGATTCGCAATGTTTGTTACACGCCCGGCAAGTTTTTTATTGCCAGCCGCCCGGAGGCCTCAGCGGAGAATGAGCAGAACACGGTGACGGTCGAGGGAAAACACTTTACCGTCACTTTCAAACAGATTGCAGGCACCCTGGCGCGGCGCATCGTGTTCTGGAAAAAGCCGGGAGATCAGGTGGCGTGCGGCGAGCGCGTGGGCCTCATCAAATTTGGTTCCCGTGTGGATTTGTTTCTCCCGATAGAAATTCCGCCCTCTGTCGCCGTAGGCGACCGCGTCAAAGGCGGTGTCAGTATCCTGGCGCGGCCCGGGAACCGGTTTGCGGGCGACGCCAAACCAGCGTCGGCAGACAAGGGTGTGGCGGGAGGCTAATCCCAGTATAATTGGTGCGAGATCACTATGCTTGCGAACCGATCCCATGCCAGAGCCCCTCGCCGGGGAGCGTACTTGCTGCCCAGCCTGTTTACGGTGGCCAATATCTTTTGCGGCTACTTTGCGCTGACGGAGTCGTTCAAGGCCGGCCTTTTGGTTGCTCAGGATGTTGCCGCTGCGGGAACGCACTTCGACATGGCGGCGAAAGCCATCGGGGTGGCCGTTCTATTTGACGGAATGGATGGTTGGATCGCGCGCCAGATGGGCACCAGCAGCGCCTTTGGGAAAGAGCTGGACTCGATGGCGGATACGATTACCTTTGGCATTGCACCCGCCTTTTTGGCTTTTTCCTGGGGAGTGCAAGCTGTCCTGACTGTTCCGGCGACCCCGTTGATTGAGAACCTGACAACCGCGGGGTGGTTGATAAGCTTTCTGTTTGTCATTTGCAGCGTATCGCGGCTGGCGCGCTTCAACATTCAAGGCGCTCCGGCATCCTCCCCGGCGAGTCGTCCCGTTCACAGACACTTTGTAGGCCTTCCGACCCCCGCTTCAGCCGGACTGGTGGCGGCCATTGTCCACGTCAATTCCGGGAATCCGATGAGCGGATGGCTGTGGGTTCCGTTCTGGCTTTTGGTGCTGCTGGCCACTTCGCTGCTGATGGTCAGCCGGTGGCGTTATTACAGCTTTAAGAGTATCGATCTGCAGAAGAAACGGAAGTTCGTGGTTGTCATCGGAGCGGGGGGGGTTGTGGCCCTGATCTGGTTTTATTCCCATGTAGTTCTGCTGGTCATCGCGGTGAGTTACCTGCTCTCCGGGGCGCTGGGAAAAGTGAGGCACCTGTTGCGCCGGGACACCGCCGAAGCCCTCGCACAGAAACGTGAGGTTTGAGCTGCGGGCAGGCAACCACAAGGCAGCCAGTAAAAACTGATGGAACACGAACAGGCTTCCGGATACAACATGGCGCTGCTGGACGCCTCCTCTCTCAAAGGGAGGTGTCGCATCGGAGCCTTTTCGCGCCCCTTGCTGAGCGCCGCGTTCCTTAGCCTGTTGCTGACTTGCGCTTGCGGCTACCGGATGGCTGGCAGCAACGCTCCGGGACTGCCTGCCGCCATCCAAACGATCGCAATTCCTTCTTTCCAAAATGAAACCTCCCGCTTCAAGATTGAGCAAACTTTGACGCAAGCAGTCTTTCATGAATTCTTGACACGAACTTCCTACCGCCTCCAATCCCAGGAAACCGGCAGCGACGCAGTCCTGAAAGGAACGATCACCGCGATCTATTCCAGTCCGATTGTTTTCGACCCCGGCAGTGGACGAACCACGGAAGTTCTGCTGACCGTCAGCCTGCGGGTGGTCATGTTGGATGCCAGGACGCAGGAAACCATCTATGAGGCCAGCAATTTCGTCTTCCGCGAGCCTTTTGAGGTGAGCACGGACGCTGCCACCTATATCGAGGAAAGCCAGCCCGCCTTGGAACGGCTCTCCCGGGCGGTTGCTGCCAGCCTGGTTTCGACCATCATTGAGAACTTCTGATGCAAATTTCCGCCGCGAGCGCGCTGGAAAACATTCAAAAAGGAATCATCCCGGCCGGTTATTTGCTGTTCGGCAAACAACTCTATTGGCGGGACCGAATCCATGCGGCCCTGCGGAAAGCTTTCGGAGAGGGTGCAGCCGGCATGGGCATCGCTGAGTTTGATCTTCGTCAGGACTCTCTCGGCAGGGTGCTGGACGAAGCGCGCTCGCTGAATCTGCTGGCTCCACGGCAACTGCTGTTTGTCAGGAATGCGCAGGCTTTGGGCGCTCGCCGTCGCCGGGGAACACAGGGCGCCGCCACGGGGGATGCTCAACGCAATGCCTCTGATGATCTTTCCGCTTATTTCCTTCGGCCCAACCCGTCCACCACGATTGTTTTTGAGATGATGGATGTGGATTTGGAGTCAGACGATTGGAGGGAAAGGGAAAAAGCAAAAAACCGTTTGGCGGCTTTCGGGGACCTGTGTGACGTAATTCTTCTAGTTTCTCCAAATTTCCGGGCGGCCATGGAACTGCTGCGACAGGAGGCGGCTGCGCTGGGACGCACGATTGCTCCGGCAGCTGCTGAACAACTGCTCACAGCCTTTGACAAAGATATGGGCCGCATTCGGATGGAGCTGGAAAAAATATGTCTCTACAACCCGGAAAAGGAAAGCGTCGATTTGGAGGATTTGGAGCCGATGGCGCCCGCTTTTGCCGGCAAGGCCAGCACGACTTTGGCCGAGGCCATCGGCACAGGGGACAGGAAGAAGGCGCTCGAAATACTGGATGAATTGGAACGCAGCGGAAAACACCCTCCTTTGGTGATCTCCGAGGTGGCCCGGTACTTACGCCAATTGATTTTATTAAAGGAGAACCGGGTGCGCGATCCCCGGCAGGCAGGGAAGGTTCTCTGGTCGGCCAAGCTTCCCGCACCTCCTCATATTCTAACGGCTTTGCTGGGGCAGGGACGCAAGATGAGCGGCGCCCAGTTGCTGCACGGTCTCCAGCTTGCTTTTGAAGCGGACTTGGCGCTCCGGTCCAGCCCTCCACGGGAACGGATTGTTCTGGAACGGTTCCTTCTGCAACTGCTTCATTCCCCTCAGTCAACCGTGCCACGTGTGTAATATTGGGGGATACCCCGCACCTGTGGGTTATTCCCCCCGCCAAATAGAGAGGACCGCTATTTATTTTCAGAAGGTTAGCTTGCAAAATGAATGGCCGGCCACATGCACTACAAAGGCAAGGCTGTCCGGAGGAAAACTTCCAGACCCGCCACTGGAATCGGTGACCCCGCCAAAAGACACCGTTCCTCCGGACAGCGACTCACTCCTTACCGTTCCAGAGGGTGCCTTCAGTTTCCCCGGCTAGATCTGTTTCAGAGTTGGGGTATCCCATATACGCTCACGTCAGGGCACGGTTTTAACCGTGCCGCCACCCGGAACACGACAGCGGCTTCAGCCGCTGAGGTCGGAGTAAATCGCTGGAACACGTAGAGTTCGAAACTTACCTCAGGCGCTGAAGCGCACTTGGCTGGAGAGCGTTTCGGCACGGCTGAAGCCGTGCCCTGACGGGATACACAATTCGTAAAAATGATCTAGTTTACTTTGTCGCAGCGTAACTGCTGGTGGGTTCAGGAAATGCGGAATCGGAACTCCGGGCTGCTACAGCAATTATCGCTCTCCCCACTTTAATTTGCTGCGGAGCACTTCAAAGAATTCCTTGTGGGGAGGACGCACCAAGCTAATCCAGCTTTTGGAGAGGTTACAGACAATCCGGTCGTCGTTGTGCAGGGATAGCCCGACTTGGCCGTCCACGGTCAAGAAAACGGATTCCGTTTCCGTTTTTACCGCGACCTCGATCCTGGCGCTGTCCGGCACAACCAGCGGACGGTTGGTCAGCGTGTGGGGGCAGATGGGAGTAATAATAAAAGCTTCCACCGTGGGATAGACAATGGGGCCCCCGGCCGCCATGGAGTAAGCAGTAGAACCGGTCGGGGTGGAGATGATCAGGCCGTCGGCTTTGAAGACGCTCACCAGCACTCCATCCACATATGTCTCAAAGTCGGAAATCCGCGAGATGGCCGCCTTGTTGAGGACAACGTCGTTCAAGGCGTGGTAGGTAGAGCTAGAGACTCCGGAACAGATCACCTGCACTTGCAATACTTTACGGATGTCAATTTGATGTTTTTCATTAAGAATTAATTCGAGGGTGGAATACAGTTCCTGGGTGGTCACGGCGGTGAGAAAGCCCAGGGCTCCCAGGTTTACGGCAAGGATCGGGATGTTGCTGGAGTGGACGTTGCGTGCGGCCGACAGCAGTGTGCCGTCTCCCCCCAGCACGATAATCAAATCGCACTTGCCGGAGAGTTCGCTCCGGTCGATTACCTCAGCGGGCAGGGAAGCTTTGCTGGAAGAATCCAGGCTGTCGGCTGTCTCCCGGTCGAGATAAGCCTGGATGCCTCTTTCGGCCAGCCAGCCCAGCAAGCTCGGAACAATCTGCTGCAACTCGGCCTTTCGCGGTTTGGAGATGATGCCTACGGTACGAATTGCCATGAGCGAAGCTACCCGCCTGCCGTGCTGTCGGTCCTATCAGGTCCCGCAGCGGTTTGTGCGGGGCCCCGATAAACGGAGGCTAAAAAAAACTCTTGATTGCCGGTGGCGCCCCGGATCGGACACGGCATCCTTTGAAATTCGGTGAAATCGAGTTGGGCGGCGGCAGTTTGGACATAGTTGACGGATTCGAGTTGCAGCTTTTCATCCCGGACGATGCCTCCTTTGCCAACCCGGCCCTTTCCGACTTCAAACTGCGGCTTCACTAAGATCAGCAAGCGCGTTCCCGGCTCCGAAAACTGTACCAGAGAAGGGAGGATTCGGGCGGCGGAAATAAAGGAAACATCCATGGTGATGAAGTCCGCCTTCCGCCCGATCTGATCCATCTGCAGATAGCGGGCATTGGTGCGCTCCAGCAGGGTGATCCGTTGATCCTGCCTTAAGCGCCAGTCCAGTTGGTTGGTCCCGACATCCACGGCGTATACGTGAGCGGCTCCGAATTGCAAAAGGCAATCTACGAACCCTCCCGTGGAGGAGCCGATGTCGAGCGCAACTTTGCCCCGGAGATCCCAGTGAAAATGCTGCAGGGCGGCTTCCAGCTTCAAGCCGCCCCGGCCTACATACGGACGGGCTTTGCCCAGAATCTCCACGTTGGATTCCGGCTCCACCAGCGTGCCTGCCTTTTCGATCTTTTTCCCTCCAACCAGCACACGGCCCGCCATAATGACGGCCTGCGCCTTCGCGCGAGTCTCGAGCATCCCTCGTTCCACCATCAAGCAGTCCAGACGTTTCTTGCTCATGGCTGGCACGGTCAACAACCGGTTCGGCGCTCCCATTTCTTTGCCCTTCAGGCTTTCCGTGAAACCAGAAATTGAGCCAGTTGTTTCAGGAGGCCGCTCCTCTCCCCGAACGGTTCCAGAGCCTCGGAAGCCTTGGCGACGCATTCTTGCGCCATTTGTTTGGATCGCTCCACTCCGTAAAACGCCGGGTAGGTTGCTTTCTTTTGCAGAAGATCCTTTCCCGTCGTTTTGCCCAAAGATTCGCGGGAACTCTCCACATCCAGAACGTCGTCCATGATTTGAAATGCCAGCCCTGCATTGGCGCCAAAGCGGGAGATGGCTTCCAATTGCTTTCCGTCGGCGCGTTCTCCGATGGCGCCGAGTAAAACCGCCGCCCGGAACAGAGCGCCGGTCTTGGCGCGGTGAATATATTCCAGTGTTTCCGGAGTCGTCGGGCCGTTCGGCGCTTCGAGGTCCACCACTTGGCCGCCAATCATACCATCCACGGTGCCTGCCGCGCGGGCCAATTCGGCCACCAGGGCGGCCCGGACTTCCGCCGGGGTATGCGGCAGAGTTGCCAGAACGTGAAAGGCCAGGGTCAGCAAGGCGTCTCCGGCAAGGATTGCATTGGCTTCGCCGAAAACTTTGTGGCATGTGAGCTTGCCCCGCCGGTAGTCGTCGTTGTCCAGCGCAGGGAGATCATCGTGGATGAGGGAGTAGGTGTGGATCATCTCCAGGGAGCAGGCAATCGACTCCATATCCGGATTCGTCTCCTGCGAGAGGAGGCGGGCGGCTTCGGTGCAGAAGATCGGTCGAATCCGTTTGCCGCCGGCAAACAAACTGTAGCGCATCGCGCGATGCACAGCCGCTGGTTTTTCCGATTCTTCCGGCACCAGACGCTGGAGCTGCGCCTCAATCCGGTTTCGCTGTTGTTCCAGGTAGGAATTGAAAGACACGGATTTTTCAGGATGGCTGGTTCTCATCGTCCAGATGGAATGGTTCTGCCGTCATCTTGCCGTCCCCCTTCTTGAGCAGAAGCTCCACTTTGGATTCGGCTTCTTCCAATTGGCGGCGGCAGTCGCCGGAAAGCTTCATGCCCTCTTCAAAAAGCTTCAGAGTGCGATCCAGAGTGAGGTCGCCTTGTTCCAGTTCCTGAACGATTTTCTCGAGCCGTTCCAGACCTGCCTCAAAGTTCATCTCGGAATTTTTCTTTTGGCTCATCTCGTTTCGCTTTCTTGCCCCACAGTTGTCCTCCGCGCCGCGGTTCGGCTTCCCAGGCCGGAGGGAAGCAAGCCCGAAGGGGTTCGCCTATGAATCCACGTGGGCGGGCCTGGGAGCAGTGCGCTTGAGCCGGGGGGCTTCTACAGCGCGCACCGCATCCCGGATCGCCCGAATATGTTCCGGCGTGGTCCCGCAACATCCTCCTAGCAATTTCACGCCGCTTTGGATGAAGCGTTGTGCATAGCTGGCCATGGACTCGGGGGAGTAGGGATAAATGTTGCGCCCGCCTACGTTGACCGGGAGGCCTGCATTCGGTTGCGCGGAAAAGGGGCGGTCGCCGAGCGGGGCCATCCGCCGAATCGTGTCGAGCATGACCTTGGGTCCGACACTGCAGTTGCAGCCAATGCCGTCGGCTCCCCACTCGGTCAGCTTTTCGGTGAACTTCTCCGGACTGGTTCCGGAAAGCATATTCCCGTCGTCATCGATGGTGACCTGGGCAATCACCGGCAAGTCGCAGACGCCCTTGGCCGCGGCGATGGCCTGGTGAATCTCATCCAGATCGTAGAAGGTCTCCAGAAAAATCAGGTCCACGCCCGCTTCCGCCAGCGCTTGGATTTGCTCCCGAAAAGCTTCCGCTGCGCTTTCTGGACTGCAAGGCCCCAGCGGTTCCAGTCGTACGCCCAGGGGCCCGACCGCCCCTGCCACCAGCGCCGCCTCGCCGCCGCACTGCCGGGCCAGCCGCACCCCTGCCTGATTGATCTCCCGACACTTCTCGGCGAGTCCGTGGGGGGCCAATCGAAAGGCATTGGCGCCAAAGGTATTGGTCTCCAATATCTCCGCTCCAGCCGTCACGTAAGCCTCGTGAACTTCTTTTACAAGAGACGGCATGGACAGG
This sequence comes from Acidobacteriota bacterium, assembly GCA_022567475.1. Taxonomy (GTDB): domain Bacteria; phylum Acidobacteriota; class Terriglobia; order 2-12-FULL-54-10; family 2-12-FULL-54-10; genus JADFGZ01. Next base: position 13,647 of record JADFGZ010000042.1, read on the forward strand.
TTCAGCTCTTCCAAGCAACGGTTGATGAAGATGCCTTTGGTGTACAGCACGGTGCCCATAGCGCCATCGCACACGAACACCCTCTCCTGTAACTCTTCCAAAAATCGGTTGACGCGTTTTTTCATCGTAGTGTGCTGCAAAGCATCTTAATACAAATAATCGGCCTAGTCAGTCCTAAGCGCCCGCAGGTGCTCCAAGATCTCTTGTGTCGCGCGGGATTTGTTGAGCGTGTAAAAGTGGACGCCGGGAGCGCCTTTGCGGAGCAACTCCGCGCACTGTTGCGCGGCGTGCCGGATGCCGATGCGCGTCACGGCTTCCAAATCCGTCCGGACTTCTTCCAGCTCTTTCTTCAGCGCCCCGGGGAGCGTCGCGCCACACAGGGCGGAGAAGCGCTGGATCTGATCATAATTTGTGATGGGCATGATACCGGGGGTGATCGGGACTTTGATTCCCAAGGCGCGCGTCTTGGCGATAAAGTCGATGTAATAGGCATTTTGAAACAAAAGCTGCGTGATGACGAACGAAGCCCCGGCATCCACCTTGCGCTTCAGGTAACGGAGGTCTTCTTCCAGGGTCTTCGCTTCGATGTGTTTTTCCGGGTATCCGGCCACGGCAATGCAGAACCCCATCTTCGCCGCTTCTTCAACCAGTTCGTTGGCATGCTGAAAGCCGTCCGCGTGCGCCTGAAACACGCTCTGACCTTTCGGCGGGTCGCCGCGCAGAGCGATGACATTTTCAATTCCGTGGCCAGCCAGCTCGCGCAGGACCTCCCGGATCTCGTTTTTGGAATGGCCCACGCAGGTGAGATGGGCCATGGTTTCAATCCCGACGTCATGTTTGATCCGCGCGACCAACTCGAGCGTTTTGGCCCGCGTGCTGCCTCCGGCGCCGTAGGTGACAGAGACAAAATCAGGTTTGAGGCCCTTCAGGTGGACGACGGTCTCATAGAGTTTGGCAGATGCCGCCTCGTCTTTAGGCGGAAAGAATTCGAAGGAGAAAAGTGGCCGTCCGGCCGCCAGCATCTGAGAAATTTTCATAGTTTAGCCGGAATTTCCTTTTCAGCTCCCAACCGGGGCGATTTTACCGCATCTTTCAATACACCCACAATCGCAAGATGGAGTTTGCGAGTGTTGTGGAAAGGTAAAGAGGTCGTTGGAACTCAGATGCGTTCCGGTGGGAGCTCTCCCGACGCGGATTCAACTGGGGCAGCGCTAGGGCTTGGTCTCGGATGACCGAAACCGGCGCGACTTCAACTCCGCCCTCGGAAGGGAACCGGGAGGCATAAATTGCAGTCGCGGACGCAAGCTGAGCCGCGTGTGCATTTCCGACGCGATCCGCTCCCCCAGCGACCGCTGCTGTTCTTCCGGCATACGGTCGGTCTCCAGGCGGAGCAACATCTCATCCATTTCCCGGTCGCGCGCCACCTCGCCCTGAAATTCCACCACCTCCGGAAAGCTCCGCAGGATATTTTCAATGGCAGACGGGAAAACATTGATGCCCCGCACGGTGATCATGTCATCGGAGCGGCCCAGGATTCCACCCTGGAGCAGGGCAAAGGTGCGGGCGCAAATGCATCTCTCTCGTGTCACGACGACCAGGTCGCCCGTCCGGTAACGGATCAGCGGCGAGCCCACGCGGCCCAGGGTCGTCAGCACTACTTCGCCGCGTTCGCCGTCTGCTACCGGTTCGCAGGTCGCCGGGTCGATCACCTCCAAAATAAACTCGCTTTCATTAATGTGCGGTCCGAGTTGGTGCTGGCATTCATAGCCGGTGGCGCCGATCTCGGTCAGCCCGCAGTGGTCGTAGGCTTTGGAGCCCCACGCCTGTTCGATACGGCGGCGTGTCGCGGGGATTCCCGCCCCGGGCTCTCCCGCATGAATCGATATGCGGATTCCGAGGCTGGAGCTGTCGATTCCCATGCTGCGCGCCACTTCGGCCAGCCGCAGCGCATAGGTCGGCGTTGCCAGAAGGACCGTGGGGTGGTTGTCGCGCATCGATGTGAGCCGTTGCTCCGTGGTCAGCCCGCCTCCGGTAATGGCCAGGCAGCCCATTTGGTGGGCGGCTTCAAAACCTCCCCAAAAGCCGAGGAAAGGGCCGAATGAAAAAGCCGCAAAGATGCGGTCGCCGGGCCGGACCCCTGCGGCGCAGAGCACAAATTTCCACTGCGTTACGAACGATTGAAAACCTTCCGTGGTGTCCAGCCAGCGCATCGGCACGCCCGTGGTTCCGGAGGTTTGGTGCAGGCGTGTGTAAGCTTCCATCGGGAAGGTCAGGTTGCTGCCGAACGGCGGATGGGCTGCTTGGTCGGCGACCACCTCCTCCTTGGTTGTAAAGGGAATCTTGGATAATCGGCTCAGAGGAATCGGTTTGTGAATTCCGGCTGCCTGCAGCTTTTGCCGGTAGAATGAATTACTCTCCAGAACCTGCTGCAGCAGTTTGCGAAACCGCCGCTGTTGAAACTTGCGCAACTCTTCGCGCGGCAAGGTTTCGAGCCGCTGATCGTAAAAAGATGTTTGATTTGCTCCCGCCACTCGATCTGTCCTTTTACCTGTTTTGTTCCGGAAAGCCGGAGAGCCTGCTGGAGTTCGAGTTTACAAGACGCCGTTTCCCAGATTTTCCAGGAGCAGCGCAGCCGCCTGCGATGCAAAATCTAACACGGCTTGAGGGAAAATGCCCAGCAGGAAAGTTGCCGCCATGCTGAAGATCAAAACAAACCCCATAGCCGGGCGCACCCTTTCGACGGGAATCTGCTCTGCAGCGGGGTGCATGTACATGAAGACGATCACACGCAAGTAATAATAGGCTGCGATGGCGCTGTTCAGCACCCCCAATACGGTGAGCCACACTAAATCCGCATGAAGCGCCGCCCGAAAAATATAGAACTTCCCGAAAAACCCGCCGGTCAGAGGAATCCCAATCAGGGACAGCAGAAATACGGTCATGCTGGCGGCCAGCAAGGGAGCGCGATACCCCAGACCGGCGTAATGCTCCATCTCCACATACCGCTCCCCCCGGTTTCCAAAATGGCTGACGACAGCAAACGCGCCGATGTTCATCAAGGCGTAAGCGGCCAGGTAGAACATCACGGCAGCCACGCCCTCTTCCGAGTGCGCCGTGAAGGCTACCAGGATATATCCGGCATGGGCAATCGAGGAGTAAGCCAGCATGCGCTTGATGTTGGTTTGCAGCAAGGCAGCCAGGTTACCTAAAACCATCGAGAGCAGCCCGGAAACCCACAACAACCAGACCCAGTCCTGCGCGGAACCTTCCAGGGCCACCATGAAGACTCGCAGGAAAACGGCGAAGGCTGCGGCCTTCGATCCGGTCGAGAGAAAGGCGGTAACCGGGGTGGGAGCGCCCTGATAGACATCGGGCGTCCAAATCTGAAACGGGACGGCGGACACCTTGAAGGCAAAGCCTACAAACAGCAAGGCAATGGAAAGTCCCACCAGGGCGGTTGGAACCGGGCCGACCAGCGGAGTCAACTGGGGGCTTGCCATCGCTGTCACGGTATTCTGCTCCGCCTGCAGAGCGAGGTGAATCTCGGTCAAGTTCGTGGCGCCGGTTGCGCCGAACATCAGCGCAATTCCGTACAGCAGAAATGCGGTTGCGAACGATCCCAGCAAAAAGTACTTCAAGGACGACTCGCTGCTGGTGGCAACGCCGCGCCGGAAACCCACCAGGATATAACTGGCCAGCGAGGAAATTTCCAGCCCGATGAAGATCATGATCAAGTCGTTCGAAGAAGCCATCAACCCCATGCCCATGGTCGCGAACAGGAGCAGGGCATGATACTCGCCCGAGGCGAGTCTTTCTTGGGCCACGTATTCCGAAGAGGAGAGCACGACCAAGGCGGCAACGAGGAAAAACAGAATATGAAAGAAAGCGCTGAACGCATCGAGTTCAAGCATTCCCCCGAAGGCCGGGTCCAGGCTGCGCCACGGGTACTGGTAGGCGATGGCTCCGGCGGCTCCCAGCAGCCCGAGCAACGCTATGGCGGGGTGCATCCGGCCGGCGTTCTGCTTTTGGAACGCGCCCAGGAGCATCACCACGATGCCGGCCACGGCCAGGATGATCTCCGGCAAGATACGAATTAGGTCCGAAGTTTGCATACTTTAATACGCGATTCCGGAAACTGTTTCTCCGCTCCGCTCGTTTTTCGGAACCAACGAGGAAGCAGGGTTTCGCGGGGCCATGAGCCGGGCAGCTTGCCGCTGCCGATTTGCCGGCGAGTCGTCCTGAACGTGAATTTCAGACCCGCCCACGCGCTCCAGAATGGCCATAGTGGAAGCGTCCATTTTGCGCAAGAAAAAGGGCGAACAAACTCCCAGCAGCAGCATCAGAACCACTGCGGGAATCAAGATGCCTTTTTCCAGGCGGTCGAGGTCCGGCATATTTCGATTTTCAGGACGGACCTCGCCCAGGAAAACGCGCTGGTACATCCAGAGCATATAGATCACGGCCAGCACGACGCCTGCCGCCGCCAGCACCGCGTAAAGGCTCCGCACCTGCCAGACGCCGAGCAGAATCAAGAATTCCCCAACAAAGTTGTTCAGCAGAGGGAGGCCCAGGCTGGACAATGCGGCAATCATGAATAAGACGGCCAAAGCCGGCGCGGGAGTAGCCAGCCCGCCCATATCCCGGATCAAGTGACTATGCCGCCGCTCGTAAATCATGCCGACCAGCAGGAAGAGCGCTCCGGTGGTGATGCCGTGATTGATCATCTGGTAAACGGCGCCTTCGACCGCCGTCTGATGGAAGGAAAAAATTCCGAGCACGACGAATCCCAGGTGGCTTACCGAGGTGTAGGCGATGAGTTTTTTCAGATTCGGCTGCACCATCGCGACCAATCCGCCGTAGATAATTCCGATCACGGCCAGGACGCTGATGGCCGATGCCAGCTCGCGGGCGGCATAGGGGAACAGCGGCAGGCAAAACCGCAGCAGGCCGTAGGTCCCCATTTTCAGCAGCACCCCTGCGAGCATCACGGAACCGGCCGTAGGCGCTTCCACGTGGGCGTCGGGCAGCCATGTATGCAGCGGAAACAGGGGGACCTTGACGGCGAAGGCGATAAAAAATGCCAGGAAGAGCCAGATCTGTTGCGTGCGGGATAGCACGAGCGTTCCCGAAGCGATCGCACTCAAAATCCTCTCGGAATCGAAGGTTCCGGATAGATTGTAGAGCCAAATGATGGCAACCAGCATCAGCAGGGAACCAAACAGCGTGAACAGAAAAAATTTCAGCGCAGCGTAGACACGCCGTTCGTGGCCCCAAATGCCGATCAAGAAATACATGGGGATCAGGCTGACTTCCCAGAACACGTAGAACAAGAACAGATCCACCGAAAGGAATACGCCGAGCGTGCCGGTTTCCAGCAGCAACAAAAAAAAGAAAAATTCCTTGGTGTGCTCCTGGATCGAGCGCCAGGAAATCAGGACGCAAAGGATA
>JADFGZ010000294.1 GCA_022567475.1 Acidobacteriota bacterium
CTCCGGCTTGGGACGCGCTTCATTCACGTTCAAGGCGCGGCCGTCCAGCTCCTTTCCATTCAACTCCGTAATTGCCTTGGCCGCTTGCTCGTCATCGGCCAATTCCACGAAAGCGAAGCCGCGGGCCTGGCCTGTGTCGCGGTCCGTCATTACTTGTATACGCGTAATCTCTCCATACGGTTCAAAGATCGACCGCAGTTCACTTTCCGTTGTTTGGAAACTCATGTTTCCGACATACAAATTCTTCATTTTATTCTCCTAAAATTGCCGCACCGCTCTTGTGAAGCGGTCAGGTCAGTCGGCCCTCGATCGGGTTGTCCCGTAACGGCTGTTGGCATTTGATGGAGTCAACTAGGCAGGAAGCAAACGACTGTTGTGAATGGTTTCAAGCAAACAGACTTTCTCAAATACTCGCCTCAGTATAACACCACGCGAGACGAAATGGGGAAAAAATGAAGGGTGCGGAAACCATTCTCTTTCGGCACTAATAGCTGCCTCATATGTTTGGGATTGTAATTCAACGGATTGGCGGGATCAAAATGCTTGTAGAGTCTTTCCGGATGAAATCAACCCATGGGGAAGCTCGTTCCAGATGGAAAGATTGGCCGTTAATTGGCCAATCGGCAAAGTCCTGAATTCGCCCGCCCGGGAACGGCTTCAGGCATTGGGTAAGCCTGAAGTCGCGCCCTATATCAATCGGCTAATCGGCTGACAGCAGAACTTACCTGGTGTCAGTGCTATTGCTGAAAAATCCCCTGCGGTCCCAGATTTCGGATTTGATGAGGCCGTCTATGGAGCGGTCATACATGATTTTTCCGCCCACGATGGTGAAGTCGATAGGAATCTCCGCAATTTGGTCCGGCTCAACCGTCAGGTAGTCGCCGCCGAGGACCACCAGATCACCGTATTTCCCTTCTTCAATGGTGCCCATCACGTCTTCGTCTCCTGAGTAGCGGGCAGCCCATGCCGTACGCATCCGCAAGGCGTCTTCGCGGCTGATCGCTTCCTGCGCGCCCCATACGTTGCCGTTTTCGTCGCGCCGGGTCACCAGGGCTTCGATATTCCACAGCGAGGCGGAGTAGTCGCCGGCAACGTCGGATTCCAGCACCGGCTTCAATCCCAGCGCCAGCGCGGACTTCACCGGCGTGAACCGCAGAATCTCCTCCCCGAACTGATACGACAACTGCACGGGGCTGTCGCGGAACAGATATTTCGGGGCGAAACTCATGATGATCCCCATTTTGAGCGCCCGCTCCATGTCTTCCTTGGTGCGGATTACTCCGTGGTCAAAGCCGAAATTGCGGCCTAGCGTGCTGCGGTCTTCGTTGGCTTCCTCCAGCGCATCAAGCATCATCTTGGCGGCCAGGTCCCCTTGCGCGTGGACCGACTGCACACTCCAGCCATATTGGTTGGCCAGCAGGATGGTGCCGTACTCCGTGCCGTTCGTGTAGTCCCCATCCTGGGTTCCCAAGGCCCATTTGTTCTCGCCCCGCATATCCCAGGCAGGTCCGCCTGCAACTTCGGCGTCGCGCCGCCTCGGCATACGGGCCAGCAGCCCTCCTACGGTTCCGATCCCATCCGGCGGTCCGACAGTCAAGCCGATAATCTTGAACCACTCGTCTCCAAAGCCGGTCAAGTTGCCGAGCCGCTTCAGGTAGGCGTCCGCCTCCGGGTTGTACATCACGAATTCGGTCGATGGACGCACCCGGATCGTGAGCTCGTCGTTTTCCCACAGTTTATGCAAGATGGAGATGGAAAGCCCCTGCGCTCTGCCGATCACGGTGGTCAGGCCCTGGGAGTTCAGGCGGCGAAAGACGTCCTTCTGCTCTTCCACTAGGCGAGTCTCCCAATCCTCCGGCCACACGATGTCCTCGTATAAGAGGACCCCATTGGCCTGGCCTCGAACGTGGCCGTTCGGTTCTCCCCTGATCGGGTCCTTCATGATTCCCGGCATCCTTTCAATTTTGTGCCGGATGAGCTCCCATGCTTTTGTGTTGACCACGCTCAATGCAGTATCCAGCATGATTCGGATCGGATGATCCGGGGAAACTGTATCCAGATCCCACCGCGTCAACTGGTTGACGGCGATGTTGTTTCGCAGGCCGGTGAATACAACCCACTCGCCGGCGGTGTGGTTGGGCATCTCCTCCTTAATTGCGGCCAAACCCTCTTCGAGTGTTTTGAATCGCAGGTTGCGGACACCTCGCTTGGAGATATTGCCTCGCCAGGCTCCGTGCAGGTGAGGGTCGAAGAATCCCGGCACCACGGTTCGCCCGTTCATGTCGATGACCGTCGTGTCCGGGCCTTTCAGCGCCAGGACATTTCGGTTGGTTCCCACCTCCAGGAAACGGCCATCGCGAATGGCTACCGCCTGAACAATCGAAAATTGCTCATCCACTGTCAGGACCTTTCCGTTATGGAGGATTATTTCCGGATATACGAGGAGCTTGGAGGGGACGTCTTGCGCCATCATGGCACGTGTCCCGGTTAGCGCGAAAAACGCCGTTAGGAGCAAAATCAGCAATCCTTTGGTCATCCTCATTACGAACCCTCCTTGTAACGAATCATCCCTAAACATGGACGAACGCGTGAGCAACAATGTTAGAGGTATAGATCAATGTGGCTTCCGCCGCCTCTGCATTGCACCGGAAAACATTGGGGAATCTCACACAGTCCTGGTTGAGCAAACTAATCGTAGAAGCCGCACAATGCCCTGTCAAGGGGAATCGTTTCCAGCCGCTGAACGCTCGGATAACAAGCTAATCTATAGCTAAAAGAAAATGGGTGATCCGGTCTGTGGCGGACAATCGAATTCCTGATGCCCGGAAGCATCATCCAGCTTCTAAAAAGGCCTTGACGTTCAGTGCTCATGTGTTCAAAATTAGCACCACGCGGGTTAATCAAGACCATATATGTTTTCGAAAAATTTTGTTTAGGAGGGGAATCTCCAATGAGGCAGTTGGTTAGTGTGTTTTGTGGTGCAGCGGTTTTTTTCTTCGCTTTGACGAGTCATGCACAGGTGTCGACGGGCACCATCTCAGGGACCGTTACAGACAGCACGGGAGCTGTGCTGCCCACCGCTGAGGTGGTGGTCCTGAATGAGGACACCGGAATTTCCCGCACCGTTCAGGCGGGCGGAGCGGGCCGCTACTCGGCTCCCTCGCTGGCCCTGGGTAACTACCGGGTGACGGCCAGCCTGGCCGGTTTTCAGACCGGAGTTGCAGCGGAATCAACCTGACCGTCGGCCGCACCGCCGTAGTCAATTTTGAGCTGTCGGTCGGCGCCATCACGCAGACGGTGGAGGTGATCGGCGAGGCTCCCCTGGTGGACACGGTGAAGGGCAGCATGGGCGGGCTGATCGAGAGCGCCACCATCACCGAGCTTCCCCTCAACGGGCGCGACCTGGCGCAATTGGTCACGCTGCAGACCGGCGCCGTGCAGTTCACGGCTGGCCGCCAGGAAGGGGAAGGCGGAAAGTTGCTGGTGGTCTCCGGAGCGCGGCCCACCGCCAACGTATTCCTCATGGACGGTATCTCCATCGAGGACTTCCGGGGAAAGACGCCCTCCGGCAATTCCGGCAACTTCCTGGGAGTGGACGCCGTCCAGGAGTTCAAGGTGGAAACCAACGCCTATAGCGCCGAGTTCGGACGGGGCGGCGGCGGGACCTTCAACATTGTCACCAAGAGCGGGACGAATACATTCCACGGCACGGTTTTTGAATTTCTCCGCAATGACAACCTGGACGCGGCCAAGTGGGAGGACAACGCCTTTGGCGAAGAAAAGCCGGAATTCAAACGCAATCAGTTTGGAGCCAGCATTGGGGGGCCGATTATCAGCGATAGGACTTTTTTCTTCGGTGTCTATGAGGGCTTGCGGGAACGGCTGGGCGAAACGATTGTCAGCAATACGTTCTCCAGTGAGATTCGCACCGATCCCGGGGCCTTTGGCTCGCCGGATATCGATCCGGCCATTGCGCCGTACCTTCCCCTCTGGCCCTTGCCGAACACCGGCACGACCCGGTCGGACGGGACAGGTCAATTCGCCTTCAACTTCTCGCAACCGACGAATGAAGACTTTTACCAGTTCCGAATCGACCATGTGATTTCCGACAACGACTCGATCTTTGGCCGCTACACGCACCTGGACTCGGATCGCGCCATTATTAATGCCTTCCCTGGATTTGGGGAGGACCGGACGGTCCGCAATCAGTATTTCACGTTGGAAGAAAAGCATATCTTTTCCCCCACCCTCCTGAACTCCTTACGGGTGGGCTATACGCGATCTGATCCGCTTGATTTGACCACGCAGGATGCGATTGATCCCTCCTTGCTTTTTGTTCCGGGCGTCACCACCCTGGGTGACCTCGATGTCGACGGCGTCGGCGGCCTCGGGGATGGCGTGAGCGCTGACAGGAGGGTTACCAACTCCTATCAGTTCGGCAATGACGCCATCCTTTCGCTGGGGCGTAACTCTCTGAAGTTCGGCTTCAGCTGGAACCGGATCCAGGGTCATTCCTTTCAAGCTGCCCGGGATGCCGGCAATTACCGGTTTGGAGACATTGACGACTTCTTCATCAACTTGCCGAACCGGTTCCGCGGGACGATCTCCGCTGGATTTAATGACCCGACCCGCTCCTTCTTCCAGAACATCATCGCGTTTTACGTTCAGGACGACTTCCAGCTCACTCCGAGACTTACCTTGAACCTGGGCCTCCGTTACGAGCACGCCGGGGTGATCAGTGAAAAGCATGACAGGGTGGCCAACATCAGGGGAGATATCGATTTCATCCATCAGTTCAAATTTGAGGACCTCACCCTGGGAAACCCCTGGTATGACGACCCCTCGAAGAAAAACTTTGCTCCCCGGGTCGGCTTCGCCTGGGATATTTTCGGGGATGGCAGCACCGCCCTACGGGGAGGAGTCGGGCTTTTCTACATGCCGATAGATACCACCTGGACCCGCACGATGGGTTTCCGGATGCCTCCGTTTCTTGTAGAAACGCAATTGACGGATTTCGATGAAGACGTGCCGCTCTTCCCGAATCTGGCTGCCATTTGTGGTCCCGAAGATCCATTCAACCCGGCAAATCCGATCTGCAAGGGCCGGCCTGCCGTTAATTTTATTCCTTTCAATGTGAAAACACCCTACATGATGCAATATAACCTCAACGTCCAGAAGCAGATAATGCCCAATACCGTTCTCACGGTAGGGTATGCAGGATCGCGGGGGATCCGTCTGCCCGCAATCGCTGACCTCAATGTGCCTCGCGCATCGGAGATCGACGGCAGGCTGGTACACACCGAACGCAACCGACCTAACGGTAATTGGGATGATCTGCGTCTTCGGTACGCGGGGACCAATTCCTGGTACAATTCTTTACAGATCAGCGTGAACAAGAAGTTCAGCCAGGGATTGCAATTCCGCGGCTC
>JADFGZ010000295.1 GCA_022567475.1 Acidobacteriota bacterium
ATCTTGGGGCGGCATCAGAAACCATGTCTTTACCCAATCAGGAACAGATCGCGAAGGCGTTGCAGTCGGCCCCGCTCTTTGCCGGGCTGGAAGAGCAGCAGGTGAAACGCCTGGCCCAGCGCGCCGTTCCCCGCCGTGCGGAGGCCGGAACGCTGCTTTTTGCCGAAGGCGATGACTGCCAGGGTCTCTATGTAATCTTTTCCGGGGCGCTGAAAATTTTCAAGCAATCGGCGCAGGGCCGGGAGCAGGTTTTGGCGGTGGAGCGCAGCGGCGGGGTTGTAGCCGAACTGCCTGTGTTTGACGGAGGCCCTTACCCCGCTTCTTGCCAGCCGATCGAATCCTCGGTAGTGATTTTCATCAGCAAGCAGGATTTTCGCCGCTCCTGCCAGCAAGACCCGGAGCTGGCTCTGAAGGTGCTGGCCTCGGTGGGAGCGCGCCTGCGCCGGCTGGTCGGCATCATCGAGGAGCTTTCCTTCCAGACCGTCCGGCGGCGGCTGGCGGCATTGCTGTTGGAGACAGCCCGTGCCGCGCATCCTTCGGCTACTGCGGCTACTTCAGCAAAGGCTTCTTCCCCCTTACGGGTTCCTCTGCCCCTGACGCAGCAGGAGATCGCAGCCCGGATCGGCACCGTGCGCGAACTGGTCTCCCGCAATCTGAGCCGCCTACAAGCCGAAGGGATCGTGCGCCTGGAGGGACACACCTTGATCGTCCACGATCTAAAACGATTAGAGGAAGAAGCTCAGGACGGGGAATAAGGGATACGGCCAGTGTAGTTTCCTGGAATCTCGCAAACCCAATTCTAAGAGGTTGTTGAAAAACTGGTGTATGGGTCCGCTTGCTAGCGCGCGCGGCTCGGCAAGTGCAGCCCAATCAGCACGCCCATTCCGAGCCGCGAGAGCCTGCCCCGAGCGAAGTCGAGGGGCGAGGGAGCGGACAAATGGCGTTTTCCAATAACCTGCCAATGACTCATAACGCGGCTGTGTGACCTTTGTCATTGTGCCGCCCAGAGAGGGCCAATAACATAGGGGCTGTCTGCGAAAGCGCGAAGAGAAAAGCGAGAAAAGAAAAGAGAGAAGAGAATTGACATGAGCACTCAGGCCAGGCCCGCCGCCGAAGCAACCCTCCTCTCCCGGCCGCGCGATTCTCACACGGACGGAGCCCACCCCCGAACAGCCGCCAGCCGGTTGATGATCCCCCGCGAGCATGGAGCCTGGGGGCTGATTTCCCTGCCCTTCCTGGCCGGAGCAGTGGTGGCCGGGGGGTGGGCCAACGGGCCGACGCTGGCCGCGCTGCTGGCAGTGTTTTCTGTTTTCCTGCTGCGGGCGCCGTTGCTGGTCCTCTGGCGGGCTGCGGAAAAACACAACCGCATGGAGATGGAAAACGCGCGAGTTGGACCGGGCGAAACGCAACCAGCGCCCGATAGGAATCATCATGCTCGACATCGACCACTTCAAACACTTCCATGACACATTCGGCCACGATGCAGGGGACATCCTGCTCAGCGAAATCGGCCAATTTTTGCAAAAGTACACCCGCAAACAAGACGTGGCCTGCCGCTATGGCGGGGAAGAGTTCACGCTGATCCTGCCGGATGCGCCGCTGGATGCTACATCGCAGCGCGCCGAGGACCTGCGGTTGGCAGTCAAACACGTGCTTGTGAAGCACCAGGACCGGCTGCTGGGACCAATCAGCCTTTCACTGGGCGTTGCGGCCTTCCCCTATGATGGGTTAACTCCAACTGAGCTATTGAAGGCAGCCGACGAAGCCCTGTTCTCCGCCAAGGCGGAGGGTCGTGACCGGGTAGTCGCACGAGGCAGTATGCGGACAAGCGACCAGACAACGTAGCTCCTCTGTTCGACCGGAAGTCCTTCCGGGCGGAGAGGTTGTTGCCCCGTCGCCGGCAGTCTGTACGATCAAGCTACAATGCCGTTCCCGATGCCAGCGGGTCCAGGGGGAACGGATTGGCTGCAACAAGCGATCAACAGCAGGTTCAAACTAACCGCGCGTCTGCGGCTGCCCCGAACAAATGTCGGAAAGCCTTTCGTATCGTTTTACGCCTGTTTCCAGCAGCTTTCCGATGACAGCCCGAAACACTGCGGCCTCCTCGATGATCCATGCTTCCGCCACTCCACCTCAGCACCCCTGTAATGCCCGGCTGGCAACATATGGCGGCGACAGAGCTTGAGTCGCCTCTCTCCCCAAATTTTCATGAATGGAGCGCTGTTGAATAAGAACCTGTGAAAGTAATACAATGCTTGGCAACCCGATAAGGCAAAACGCGCCTGTAGCTCAGCTGGATAGAGCGTTGGTCTCCGGAACCAAAGGTCGCTGGTTCGAATCCAGTCAGGCGCACCATTTAATTTACTGAATCAACACAGCTTCCGTTGATTCCGATTTTTGTTGCTCATCTAATTTGGGACCATTTGGGTCCATAACTGCTCTCGCTAAGCGCTCCTCAGCCCGCCTTTCGGTCGCCACCAACGAATGCGTGTAAACCGATAACGTCGTTTCTAAATCTGCGTGGCCCAGGATCGCTTGGGCGGTTTTCAAAGATTCCCCGAGATCACTCAGCAAGGTGGCATGCGTATGCCGGAATGCATGCCATCCCACCTGAGGTAATCCCAGACGCTGACAGGCCGGATGAAGCACCCGCTTGAGCACATTGTCTGGACCTATCGGTGTGCCCTTGCGGGTGGCGAAGACGAGATCTCCCGGTTGATCGCGTACTGCCTGCACTTTCCTTCTTTTCAGCAGCTCGACCACCGGTCCACTGAGGGGAATCCTCCGGACCCGATTCGGCGTCTTGGGCGTGCTGAACCGTCCCATATAGACACCTTCCCGAACCTCCAGAGTTCCCTTCTCCAGATCCACCACTCCCCAACGCAAGGCGAACAACTCGCTGCGGCTTAAACCCGTCAGAACCGCTACCAGCACCATCGTGCGATAGGGTTCCTTGAGTTCTCCTGCGAGTTGCCGCACTTGTTCAGAAAGCAGAAACTTCGCCTTTGACTGAATCGGCTTCGGCGAGAGTTTGGTCTTACTGACTGGATTTACTTCCAGATATCCCCACTCCACTGCCGTCCGAAGGATCCGGCTCAACAGATTTCGAAGATTCCTTACCGCATGCCAGGAGAGCCCGGCCTTGGTTTTTTCAATCAGGAATCCCTGGACCTGAGCCGGTGTGATCTCTGAAAGCGTCCGGCAATCAAAATACGGGAGCAGGTGCCGGGAAAGCAATGGACCGTAACCGTTTCTCGTTGAGAACTTGAACAAGCATAGGACCTTGGTCTCCCATTGCTCCCGCACAAACTCCCCAAACGTCAGCATCGTCTTCGGCTTCTGCCAACCCTGATTGATCGGTCGAAGAAGCTCTGTCAACCGAATCTGCGCTGCCCTCCTTGTTCCGATCTCTGCCACCGGTCCCAAGACAATCGAACGCCGCAATTTCTGCGGCCTGCCATTGGAACCGACGACATTCTCGTAATAGCGGGCAACGTACATCTTCTTGCGTTTACCTCTTATCAACAAACTTCCAGTCTGATATCGCGGACGTGTCATCATCGTCATCGTCTCCCTTCCGATGACTCGTCCGCTCAGTCCTGCACTGGATGGAATTTTACCTTTCATTGGGACGGTTGGCTCGAAAAAGTTTGATATTCCCGGCGTTGGCGGTCCAGCCATGCCTGGACCGCTGCTTCTTCAAAGCGGAGATATTTCCCCAGTTTGATGTGTGGCAGCCGATCCCGACCTCGACAACGAGTTCGCTGATAGACCCAGGAAGGCGGAACTCTGAGAAGAGTAGCCAGCTCGTCAACTGTCAGGAGTTCTGGTTCCATCGATATCTCCTGTTGGCAGACCTCGTTGTTTCTCTCACAGCCTCAGTCCTCCTCCACCGGCTCCATTCGTTTCCTGAGCAGCTGCATGGACGTCTTGCCGTTGTAGAAAATCCGGGCACAGCAAAAGCCGCAGTTAATAAATGGCCGGTTCGTTTTGGTCAGGAAGACGGCAACTGCGTGCTTGCAGATCGGACAGTCTGTTGTTCCCAGCTGCCGTAGTGCTGGTTGCAGGACCGGAGGATTCGGTTTATCTTCAATCGGAGGTTTTTCTGGTTCCGGATCCAGAAACTGTTCCAACCAGCTCCGTTTCTTTTTTGCCATCTGTCAGGGCCTCGTCTTTATAGATCTCTAAAGGCATCGCTGCCAGGGTCCATTACAAATCAAATGGCTGCCATCCTGCAAATGAGCAAACGGCCCACTTTTTGGTTCTTGTCATTGCGTGAAAGGCTTGTCAGACAGGCAGTTGCAGCATGCCAGAAGAAAGACAACAAGAAATCTTGTCTTAAAAAATTAGCCTATGAAATCAAAGAAAACCGCATCTGGGAAGGTAACTCCTCAAAAAACCCTATCAACAGAGTCCAGCTCCCGGCTTTCAAAGCGGACCAAACGGTATATCAGGGAGGAAGTCAAAAAGGAGGTGGCCAAGCAGCTATTAAGCATGCAGAGGCCGGAAACTCCCACTCCGCTCACAAATAAGGAAATCCAAAAAGTCTACTCACAGGCTAGAAGACAATATCCCAAGCGACAGGGAGCCCTGATGATTGAGTGGTATGACCGCTTCTTGCCAATCTTCCGAATGCTTGTCAGCAATCGGGAGGTTTCAGTCGATCAACTTCGAAACCGAACGGATCTCAACGCGGAAGCTGTGCAGCGGCTTCACCTGCTAGATCCAACGCTCGAAATTAAGAAGCTGAAACGATTTGCGCTGTGCAAGAGCGAAGAGGCCCAGGCTAGATTTCTGGCAAGAGCAGCGGTGGGAAATGTTTTTTGGCTATCGCTCAGCCATAGCGAAAGCCTAATGAGGAATTTGTTGGCGAAAAGAAATAAGGTTTAGGAGATTATCCCCAGTTTTATAAATCCGAATACCGCAATAGCTGTAAATATTATTTTTTCTGGCAGGAGACATTGAAAAAACAAATTTAATAAATCGAAAAGGAATTTCATCTGTAAAAGGAGTATAACTCCTTATTTATCAAGAGCAGCTCAAATTTATTATCAAGGGTTTTTCTGCGAAAAATATTCGCCACAAGTTGAGGAAAATTGTGGAATTGGAAACAAACCCGCATTTCCAGTTTGAAATCGTAGAAGCAACCCTCGGCTAACCTCCAACATCAATATTGATGCGGGTTTCAGCGTCAATATTGCCTTCTGGAGGTGTAAACCCAATGGGTGAGAGCCAAAAACAGGCGTTTCAACTGTCATTCAACAGGTTTTTGCGGGTCGCGTTTCAAGGATCACGGGTGACGTCCAACGGTGGACTGATTCTGGTGCGGGAGTTGGACGAACGATTGGGATTCGGCGAACTCGTCGAACAGCACCTGCGCGACTCGCGGGCAAACAATGCGCGGTTCTCCTTTG